>CANRJZ010000071.1 GCA_947631055.1 uncultured Clostridia bacterium
GGCTTTGCCCCTCGACCCCACCAGCGCGGCTGCGCTGGACCAGCTATTGTTTCTTACGTTTAGTGCGGGTTAGTTATAATTTACCGTACTATAATAAAATAGTCCGAAAATAATAAATAATCAACTCTAACTTATAAGGATATATGCGTGAAGGCTCAGCCTTCCCCAACTTGCTTGTTATGACATAGCCTTTGAGGTATATATCGGACAGGACCGAAAAGATCAAAAGACCTCCCGAATGGCATTTATGCCGCGGGAGGCCTTTTTTTGTCAGCGGCAGCAAAGCTTGCTGAGCAGCTGCTGCATCATAGAGATGCTTTTTTTCTGAGATGATATTATATCCTTCAGCAGAGGTCTGAGTTCCGGCAGTATGCAGTGACTGAGCGCCAGTTCAGACATACATATCGCTCCCATATGATGGGGTATCATTTCTCTTATAAAATTTGCGCCGATACAGTTTGTAGTGCAGGCGTTCCTCATACGTGAGAACATAGTGCGCATAATATTTTCAGTCCTGCAATTGTATGATCTTATATCACAGCTGCAGTTTATGAGCTTGTCTGCGGCTTCGGATACGGCTTTCATATTTTCTATGTTCTTTGTTTGTTCTGAAATGATATTTTCGGCTATTGAACGCAGTTCGGGATCCTGCGTATGATCGAGGACATTGTTTGACATGGCTATAGCGGCTTCATGATGCGGTATCATCTGTACAATGAAATTGTGGGAAATGCTGTTTGTGAGTTCCGCACCGGTCATACCGGCGACCATATCGGAGATTATTGAATAGAATTTTGCCAGATACTCTCCTGTATCACGGCTTGTATTGCATTGTTGGTTCATGTATATTTATCCTTTCGTTTATGTTGAGGGGACGGCAGCTCAGCTCGCCCCCATGAAATATCGTTATGATATATTCCGATATATAATATGAAACTCTGCGGAAATTGACACGGCTGCCGTGCTGACGCATAATAAATATTACTGACATTCGCGTCCTGTCGGGCAGGACGGAGAGCTTTTTTAAAAATATCATATTTTTTTTCAAAAAACCCTTGACAAAAGAAAAAAGAGGTGTATAATATAATTAGCACTCGAATAAAAAGAGTGCTAACACATTAACAACTCAAGTGCTAACGCCCGCACTGTACGGAAAAGGAGTGGTCAGTCTGCTGGACGAAAGAAAACAAAAGATCCTTGCCGCCGTTATCGATGCGTATATCGTTACAGGCGAACCGGTAGGCTCAAAGACCATTGCTTCACTGCCCGATATAAGGGTCTCGCCGGCTACGATAAGAAATGATATGGCAGTGCTTGAACAGCTCGGATATCTGGAACAGCCGCATACCTCCGCCGGAAGGATCCCGACATACAGCGGCTACAGACTTTATATCGACGAGCTTATGAAAGAAAAGGCGCTTTCCGATGAAGAAAAGAAATTGCTTGACGACTGCCTTGACGTTGACGCTCCTACGGCGGACGCCCTTATAGAAAGCGCGTCAAAAGCCCTTTCGGAGCTGACCCATTGTGCAACGGTCGTAAAGAACATTTCCCCTAAGTTTTCGGTAATAACAAAGGTGGAAGTCATACCGACCGGAAAAAGAATGTATGTCCTGCTGATGATAACTTCGTCCGGAAATATCCGGAATAAAGTCTGCCGGCTCGAATTTGACCTGACCAACGAACAGATGGAATTTTTCAGCCGCTATATGGCCGAAAACCTTCAGGGCGTTCCGGTAGATGAACTTTCGGAAGAAATAGTTGAAGACCTTGTCGCAGCCATGGGTACTTATATGGTAACTCTTGCGCCGCTGCTGAAAGGCGTGTGCGAACTTGCGGAGGGCTTCAAGGACAACGAGATAAAAGTTTCGGGCGAGAAGAACCTTCTGGCAAGGACGGATATCAACAGCTTACAGATCGCTAAATTCCTTGAAAACAAGAACGAAGTTGTGAAAAATATGCTTGACGACAGCTTCGGAGACCTTCAGGTAGTTTTCGGGGAAGACGGCGGATTTGTTATTGAAAATTCCAGCATGATCGTTTCAAAGATCAAAAAGGACGGAAAGACCGCCGGCACTCTCGGCGTTATAGGTCCTATGAGGCTGGATTATGCAAAGATCATACCTTATATCGAATATCTTACCGGAAGGATAACCGAGATGATATCCGGCGAAGATGAAGATGATGAGGAAGAATGACGATATTGAAAGGAGAATCATAGAAAATGAGCGATGATATAGAAAAGGATATCCCTATAGATCCGGAAGGCGGGACTCCGGATAAAGACGAGGAGCTTCCAGAAGGACAGCCCGAAGGCAGCGGCGATACGCCGGAAGAGGCCACTCAGGAAGAGATCTCCGGGACGGCTGCTCTTGAGGAAAAGATAAAGGCTCTTGAAGAGGCTGCCGCGGCGGACAAGGACAGGTATCTCAGACTTCTGGCGGAATATGATAACTTCCGCAAGCGCTCGGTGCAGGAAAAGTTCAGTGCTTCGGCGGACGCTACCGCTAAAGCTGCTCTTGAAATTATCTCGGTCATAGATAATTTTGAGCGCGCTGTTGCCGCGGAATGTTCGGACGAAAATTACAAAAAGGGCGTTGAAATGATCTACGGTCAGTTCGGAGAAGTGATAAAAAGACTTGGCGTAGAGGAAATAGATGCTCTCGGAAAACCTTTTGATCCCAATCTCCATAATGCAGTCACCCAGACGGAAGACGAGAACTTCGGCGAAAATACCGTATCTCAGGTCTATCAGAAGGGTTACAGGCTGGGAGATAAAGTTATCCGCCATGCTATGGTGGCGGTGGCAAATCCGTAAATTTTCACAAGCATACAAATCATAATATTATAGAAAAACAGCGTGGGTATCCCGCGCGAACTATTGAAAGGATTGATCGTTTATGTCAAAGATTATCGGTATTGACCTTGGTACTACAAATTCATGCGTTGCGGTAATGGAGGGCGGAAGCGCTACCGTTATACCTAACGCCGAAGGCGGCAGAACTACTCCTTCAGTTGTCGGCTTCACAAAAGCGGGCGAACGTCTTGTAGGTCAGGTAGCAAAGAACCAGGCTGTTACAAATGCGGGCAGGACTATCGCCTCCATCAAGAGACATATGGGTTCTGATTACAAGGTAGATATTGACGGAAAGAAATATACTCCTCAGGAAATTTCCGCAATGATACTCCAGAAGCTCAAATCCGATGCGGAAGCTTTTCTCCACGACAGTGTAACAGAGGCTGTTATCACCGTTCCGGCTTACTTTACGGACGCCCAGAGACAGGCTACAAAAGACGCCGGTCAGATCGCAGGTCTGAATGTAAAGCGTATCATAAATGAACCTACCGCAGCGGCTCTTTCCTACGGTATAGACAAGGAAGAGGATCAGACTATCATGGTCTATGACCTCGGCGGCGGTACGTTTGATGTATCTATCATCGAAATGGGCGACGGAGTTACCGAAGTTCTTGCAACTGCCGGAAACAACCACCTCGGCGGCGACGATTTCGACCAGAGGATCATAAACTGGATGATAGATGAATTCAAAAAATCCGACGGAATGGATCTTTCCGGCGACAAGCTTGCTATGCAGAGACTGAAGGACGAAGCCGAAAAGGCAAAGATAACTCTTTCTGCCACACCTTCGGCAACTATTTCCATTCCTTACATCACAGCGGACGCAAACGGTCCTAAGCACCTTAATATGACTCTTACACAGGCTAAGTTCAACGAACTTACTTCCGATCTGGTACAGTCTACGATGGGACCCGTAAAGCAGGCTCTTTCCGATGCAGGACTCAAGCCTTCCGACATAAAGAAAGTCCTTATGGTAGGCGGTTCTTCCAGGATCCCTGCCGTTCAGGACGCTGTAAAGAGTTTTATGAATATGGATCCGTTCAAGGGCATCAATCCGGACGAATGCGTTGCTCTCGGTGCTGCATATCAGGGCGGTATCCTTTCCGGTGATGTTGATAAGGAAAACGCTGTCCTTCTGCTGGACGTTACTCCGCTTTCTCTCGGCATTGAGACCGCAGGCGGCGTATGCACAAGAATGATCGAAAGGAACACGACCATTCCTACCAAGAAATCGCAGGTATTCTCCACATATGCCGACAACCAGACTGCCGTTGATATCAACGTACTTCAGGGCGAGCGTGAGTTCGCAAGGGATAATAAGCAGCTCGGAATATTCAGGCTGGACGGTATTGCTCCTGCTCCGAGAGGTATCCCGCAGATAGAAGTTACATTCGATATCGACGCAAACGGTATCGTAAATGTTTCCGCAAAGGATCTGGGCACAGGCAAGGAACAGAAGATATCCATTACCGCTTCAACGAATATGTCCAAGGAGGATATACAGAAGGCTGTTGACGAGGCTGCCAAGTTTGCCGAAGAGGACAAGAAGCGCAAAGAAGCCGTTGACGCAAAGAATGCCGGTGAAAATATGGTATTCCAGTGTGAAAAGGCTCTCGGCGAATTCGGCGATAAGGTATCCGAATCGGAAAAGGCCAATATCCAGTCTAAGATAGACGCTCTCAAGGCTGCCAACGCTACCGACAATACTGAGGATATCAAGGCGAAGACCGAGGAGCTCCAGAAGGCGTTCTATGAAGTTTCCAGCAAGATATATCAGGCTGCCGGAGCTGCCGCTCAGCAGGACGGAGCTGCTTCCGCAGGAACGGACAACGGTCCTTCGGGAGATAACGGCGACGGATTTGTTGATGCGGATTTTACGGAAAACAACTAAAATATCCGATAACGGATCGGCATAGGGCAGAATTATTCTGCCCATATGCTGTTTAATAACGGCAACATATTTATTTTTAATGTAATGCGCATTTGATTACTTAATGTATCGGCAGGCGCGGCGAAAGGAAGTCCGATATGGCTGAAAAACGAGATTATTATGAAGTCCTTGGTCTTGCCAAAGGTGCGTCCGAGGACGAGATAAAACAGGCTTTCAGAAAGCTGTCAAGGAAATATCATCCGGATTTCAATCCCGGAGATAAAGAAGCGGAAGAAAAATTCAAAGAAGTCAATGAAGCTTACGAAGTTCTTTCCGATCCGGACAAAAAAAGCCGCTATGACCAGTTCGGACACGCGGGAGTAGACCCTTCCTACGGCGGAGGGGGATACAGCGGAGGATTCAGCGGCGGCTTCGGCGATATGGGAGATATCAGCGATATATTCTCAAGTTTCTTCGGCGGTTTCGGCGGAGGATCAAGGAGCAATCCTAATGCTCCAAGGCGCGGTCAGGATATCCAGACAAGTATAAGCATAAGCTTTATGGAAGCTTGTTTCGGAAAAAAAGCCGATATTACCATTAATCGTATGGAAAAATGTTCTGACTGCGGAGGATCGGGAGCAAATGCGGGTTCCGTGCCGGAGACCTGTCCGGATTGTTACGGGACCGGTCAGGTAAAAGTTACGCAAAGGACGCCGTTCGGTACGATATCGTCACAGAAATCCTGCACACGCTGCGGAGGAAAAGGTAAGATCATAAAAGATCCATGTCATAAGTGCCATGGCGTCGGCAGGGTATCCGTGTCAAAGAACATCACCGTAGATATACCTGCGGGAATTGATGATGAACAGACGATCCGCGTTGCCGGACAGGGACACGGCGGCATAAACGGCGGTCCTTCGGGAGACCTTCACGTTACTGTAATGGTGCGTCCGGATCCTATTTTTGAGCGCGACGGTTATGATGTCCATACCGAAATGCCGATAACGTTTGTTCAGGCGGCTCTGTAAAATATACCATTCCTGAGGGAACTCAGCCGGGAACGATATTCCGCTTCAAAGGAAAAGGGATCAAAAAGCTCAACAGGAGCGAGCGCGGCAATCAGTTTGTACACATAACGATAGAAGTGCCGGGCAACCTTACGAAAAAGCAGAAGGATCTGCTGCGTGAATTTGACGGTTCTCTTGATGATTCCAAAAATTACAAGAAGCGAAACAGTTTCTTTGATAAGATCAAGCAGGCGTTTGAAAAGTAAAGCATAGTCTGTAAAAAATATTTAAAAATAAAGCGGGAAGTCTCCTGTTGAGGACTTCCCGCTTTTGTGATCTGAAGGGGGTATCGCTGTTATGGAAAAATTAACGGGCACCCTTTTGCAACAGCAAAAAGATGCCCATAAGGAGAAATATGAAAAACCAAAATAGGAGTTTCATCAGAGATATTTGATTATCTCGTCGATGACGCCTTTCAGATGTTCATCAGAAAGTCCGAAATCCTTTTCCTTATAATTCCAGACCGCACGGCCGATATCCATTTTCGTGAATGCCGCGTTTATCGCCTTGAACCATTCGATAGTATCCTTTGCGGGAACAACGTCTATGACTCCGTATTCGCCGCAGTAAAGAACGGTGTTGTTCTTCGCCGCAACTTCCGCAGCTTCCGCAAAACGTTTTTCAAAGAATTCGGGAGTAATGCCCGTTTCGGAAAAAGCAATGCGTTTGCTCTGATCCATTTCCTTTACCCAAGTTGCGCCCTGATGTGTAAAGTCAAGAGGATCGTAACAGTGGCAGTTGTAAACTACCTTGTCGTCATAAGGAGGATCAAGATCCTTTACGGCGTCGGGACTGTTTTTCCAGTACCCTCCCACAAGGACTATCGTATCGGGAGCATTTTTGCGGAGACGTTCCATTGCTTTCTTGGCAATGGCGTTCCATTTTTGGCAGAATTCCCAATCGGTAACTTCGTTAAGAAGTTCAAAAGCAACTCGGTCGGAGAATTTTCCGTATCTTGCGGAAATGCGGTCCCAGAGTTTGTAAAAGCGTTCCTGATATTTTTCATTGTCAAAAAATCCGCTTTCGTTTTCAAGATAGTCAAAGGAATATCCCGCAGTTTTGTGAAGATCTATTATCATATTGAGACCGGTTTCTCCGCACCAGTCAAGGGCTTTGTCAAGATATGCAAAGCCGCTGTCATCGGGAGTTCCGTCTTCCTTTTCCAGAAGTTCATAGTCAACAGGGATACGCACATGATCTGCGCCCCATGAAGCTATTTTTTCAAGGTCGGCTTTTGAGATAAAATTATCGTAACATTCCTTTGTATGATCGCACTGAGAAAGCCAACCGCCTAAATTTACGCCTTTTTTGTAACCTTTAAGATCTTTCATATGCATATTCCTACTCTCTATGAAAATTTAAAATATCGTAAAATATTTCTGCCCCTTTGGGGGCGGACGGAGCTAAAAGGGATAAGCTCCGTCCGTTAATTATGGAAATTATTAAAGTTCGTTTTCAATGCGTGCGTTGAGGTCGTCAACGTCAGTCTGAGCGAGGAGATTTACGGCTTCTCTTGTGGATGCCCAGTCTGTGCCGCTGAATGAAGCCTGTTTCAGAGCGTCGTCAATGTCGTGAGCAACGCCTGCGCCGTTGATGTCACCGGAAAGGCCGCCTACGAAGCTGATCATAGGATGTTCTGCAGTAAGGTCGTCAACGGTATTGTTCATTTCGATCATCTCGTCTGTCCAGCCGTAATCCTCACGGTACTGCTTTTCTGTAATAGCCTTGCTTTCTTCGCTGTTTCCGGCGGTAAGTATGCACTTCATATAAGCTGCTGCGCCTTCAGGGTTCTGAGCGCCCTTGCAGAGAGAATAAGCGTCCATGCTGGATGGCAGGTAGTAAGCATCTGCATTCGGATCTTTCGGCATAGGAACGAACATTATCTCGCCGGGTTTACCGAACTTTTCAGCATACTGAGGATCGCCCCACAGAGCCCATGTTCCGATAGGCAGGAACAGCGTCTTGCCTTCGCCTATACGCTCAGCGTGTTCGGTCCAGTCAAATTCAGCCTTAGGAAGCGGCAGATCGTTTGCTTTGAGGTCATACATAAAGTTTTCTGCGCGTTCTACTTCAGGACTTGCAAGGTTGTTTACAAGCTTGCCGTTTTCCATACCAATTGGAGCAACACCTGTTGTAAGGAGCAATGCTCTTTCAAAATACCAGCTGTCATAAGCAAATTTATCTTCTTCACGGCTGCAATAGTCGGTGCACATCTTCTTGAAGGTATCCCATGTCCAGTTGCCTTCGGCAAGGAGTTCAGCAGGATCGTCAAGACCGTTTTCTTCAATTGTGTTCTTGTTGTATACCATAATGCAGGAAGAATATGTTCCTACTGCGGCAACATAGTGTTTTCCGTTGAGAACGTGCATTTCGGAAAGTGCCTTTGCACCGGGAACGCCTGCCCAGAGAGCGTCGTCGTTAAAGTCAAGATAATCGTCCCAAGCCTGGAATTTACCTTCCAGAACTCTGCTGGGGAATGTATCGAATTCCTGAGCGGGGAACATATCCGGAGCGTCGCCGCCTACGAGCATTGTAGCGAGTTTGTCGTAACGCTCGTTATATGTGCAGGGGATAAATTCGATCTTTCCGCCGTACTGAGTCTCGAACATTTCAAGAGCAGGCATTTTGGGCTTGCCGTCAGCCGGGTTGATATCATATGTAGACAGCCAGCGAACGGTAGGATTTTCAAGAGTTACAGCGTCTTCAACTACGACGTTTTCAAGAGCGGCTTTGTCTTCTTCGTTCAGCTCCTTGGGAGCGGTGGAAGCCGTTGTGGTCTCTACTGTTCCGTCAGATGTGGAACATCCTGTGGCAATTGAACCGATAAGCGTAAGAGCGGAAACAAAAGCCAGTATCTTTTTGGTTTTCATAAAATCACTTCTCCTTTTATTTTGTGGTTTACGCTCAAAATATTGTAACTATACATTACCATACACGAGGAGGATAAAATATCACAATTTTGTCTTTTATATCTGATTTTTGATGTATTTTGTTTTTCCTATTTTTCGCTAAATTATAATTTGCATACTATTTTATCTGGTTTCGGGCGAAGCCGCAAAATAAAATTTCAAAACAAAAGAACAAGAAAAACCACGAGATTGGGCGAAGGGGGGTTAGAATAAAGGAAAAAGGGAGCGCGAGGGGAAAAAACATAAAGGGAAGGGGGAAACCGCCTCGATCGTGGGGCTTCTCGGTTGCCCCCTTCCCTTTTTGGTTTGTCCCCTCGTTCGTCGAATAACTAAAGGTATGAACCATTAAAAAGTAACTAAACAATTATAAGCTTTTGCTCCGTTGCCAAACAGCTCACTGGGCTGTTTGGCAAGATTTAGATGACAATGACCGGTAGTTCAAGGGGAACGCTCTCTCTTGCAGAGCGTTCCCCTCTTTCCAACAGCTAAAGGCTGTTGGAAATTCACCCCT
>CANRJZ010000072.1 GCA_947631055.1 uncultured Clostridia bacterium
AATTGTTTGAATATTTAAAAAGGGGCGGCGGTCTTGTTCGCCGCCCCTCGGAAACGCTGTCGCGTTTCCTCACCCCCCAGCTCCGTTTTTTTGAAAAGGGGGAGTTTCACGCTCTGCGGAGCGCGACAAGGGGCTTTGCCCCTTGACCCTACAGCCTTGAAAGGCTGGCGAACTTTTTTCTCAATTTTGCGCAAGGCGCAAAATTATGATTTAGTATTAAGAGTTGAAATATAAAGGCTTTGTGCTTTAGTCTTTTAAATATGGAATTAAATGTATATAAATTACTATATTTTCCTTGTAAAAGACGCCGCCTTGTCAAATTGCATAAAAAATCCGCCAAAATTTCTTTATATATTTTCACCGGCAAGTTTCTTCAAAGGTTGCAATTTGTTTGGGATTGGTGTATAATATCATTGAAGTGGTGAAAATACTCGTATATGAGGTGAAAAGTGGTGATTTTCCACACCGTTTTCCACATCGTGTGGAAAACTCACAGCCGGCATCTCCGGATCATATTCCGATGTCGGTAAAACCACGCTCTGACACTGTTTATACAATATCGGACCGGCCGGAAGGAAGTGATAAAGCATGGCAGGCTGTACTCTTATGGGAACTTTTGAACATTCCATTGACGCGAAGGGACGCATGGCTTTCCCTACAAAATTGCGCGAAAAGCTTGGCGTGAGCTTTATCGTTACCATCGGTCTCGATAATTGTCTGTACGTCTATTCAAACGACGAGTGGGAAAACTTTACCGAAAGACTGCGCACCCTTACCGGCACAAAGGCCAAGGCAGCCAAAATGCTTATCGTCAATGCGACCGAAGTGGAACCGGACAGTCAGGGACGTATACTTATTCCGAAAAATCTTCGCGAATATGCAGGACTGGATCACGACGTCACCGTGCTGGGCGTAATAAACCGTGCGGAAATATGGGACAGCGCAAAATTCAGGAACTACAGCGATCAGATCACAGGAGATATGCTTTCCGAAGCTCTGGAGGATCTTGCTTTCTGACGCTGATGATAGATATTAAAGGATAACTATGGATAAAATAAATTCATCGGGATTTTCCCATGTTCCCGTGCTCCTTGAAGAAACTATACAGGGTCTGGATATAAAGCCGGACGGGATATATATAGACGGCACCTGCGGGGGAGGAGGACATTCCGAACAGATAGCCGCAAGGCTTTCTTCCGGAAGACTGCTCGGAATAGACAGGGATCCCGATGCGGTAAAAGCCGCTTCCGCAAGGCTGGACGGGCTTAATGCCAAGGTGGTTTGCGGAAATTATTCCGATATGCGGATAATAGCAGGCGCGGAAGGCATATCTTCCGCCGACGGCATACTGCTCGATCTGGGCGTTTCGTCTTATCAGCTCGATACGGCGGAAAGAGGTTTTTCATACCGTGTGGACGCTCCGCTGGATATGCGGATGTCCAAAGAAGGCGAAACTGCCGCCGATCTGGTCAATGAACTTCCGGAGGAAGAACTCAGCCGCATTTTGTTTGAGTACGGCGAGGAAAAATTCAGCAGGAAAATTGCCGCCGAAATAGTCAGACAAAGAAATATATGTCCGATAAAAACTACCGGAGAACTTGCGGAAATAATAGGGCGATCCGTTCCGGCAAAGTTCAAAAGAGATAAAAATCCGTGCAAAAAAACTTTTCAGGCGTTGAGGATCGCAGTAAATCACGAATTCGATCACCTTGATAAAGGCCTTGACGAAGCTTTTGAACTGCTGAAATGCGGAGGCAGGTTATGCGTGATAACCTTCCATTCTCTTGAAGACAGGATCGTAAAACAACGGTTCGCGTCTTTCTGCAAAGGCTGCATATGTCCGCCGGATTTCCCGCAGTGCGTTTGCGGCAGGACGCCGCAGGGACGGCTCATAGGCAGGAAACCTGCGGGGCCTTCCGAAAGTGAACTTGAGGCAAATAACAGAAGCAGAAGCGCAAAGTTAAGGATAATAGAAAAAATAGTGTAGAAGAACGGGAAAGTAAAAAAGAAAGGAACGGCATGCGAAATGAATAAAAATAATCTCGCTTATGATCTTTCAAAGTATGAAGATCAGGAGCCCGAAAAAGCGCCTAAGATCAGACTGCGCAAAGTGCGTTCTGAAAATGCCGGCTCGGTGCCGAAAATGATCGCAATGACCGTTGCGGCCGGACTGCTTATGGGAATGGTCATTTACTGCAAGGTGGAAAATGCCGCCGTTCATACCGAAATAACCAATATGACAAAAGAAGTTGAAATGCTGGGCAGCGAAAACGTAAGAATGCAGTCCGAGATAGAAGAAAAAACCGCTCTCGGTTCCATTGAGACATATGCCGAAAATATTCTCGGTATGCAGAAGCTCGATAAATCACAGATAGAATATGTGAGCATATCAAGCGGAAGCGTTGTGGATATTCCCGAAAACGAGGATAATATTTTCGTGCGGATAAAAAATACTTTCTATGATTTTCTGGAATATATCCGCGGATGATGAAATAGTATTACAACAGGGCTGTACAATACAGCCCGAATTGTATTTCATAAGAGATGTTCAATTTTCCGAAAGGAGTCTGAGTTTTGTCCTATCAGCCTACACAAAAAATGAGATTTAAACTCAATATAATAGTTTTTCCGATATTGTTCGCGTTTGCTTGTTTTATAATCGTAAATCTTTTTAAAACCTCGATCACCGATAATCTCAAATATCAGACTCTTGCCAACGAAAATCAATTCGGAAGCACTATCGTTAAAGCCAACAGAGGAAGCATATACGACGCCAACGGCAAGATACTTGCTCAGTCGGCAACGGTATATTCGATAATCGTTAATCCTCACCGCATCTATGAACAGCAGCAGAAGGAAAAAAAGAAAAAAGACGATGATACAGAAAATACTTCCGGTATCCTCGAATCCGAGAGAATGAAAGACGCTGCGGCGACCATACTCAGCGAGGAGCTGGGCGGCGTTTCCTATGACGACGCGGTAAAGAAACTTACCGAAAATGCCGAAAACAGCCAGTGGGCATGCGTTGCAAAGTCCATTGAAAAGCCTGTGGCGGATAAGATAATCGCCCGTGCTCAGGAAGAAGATCTGGGCGATCTTATCACTACGGATCTTGATACGAAAAGATATTATCCCCAAGCCGAGCTTGCCGCTGCGGTAATAGGTTTTACAAACTATGACGGCGACGGAGTTTACGGTCTGGAATCGTACTATAATGATTACCTCAAGGGCGTGGACGGAAAGATAATTTCCGCTACTGACGCTCAGGGAAATGAAATGCCTTATAAAAACGACAAGATATATGAGGCTCAGGACGGAAATTCCCTTTATCTGACGCTGGATATGAATTTACAGTATTATGTGGAAAAATATCTTGAACAGCAGGTAGAGGCGCATGATGTCCAGAACCGCGCCTGCGCGATAATGATGGAAGTCGATACCGGAGCCATACTTGCTATGGCAAGTACGCCGGGATTTGATCTCAATGACAGGAATTCAATATATTACCCCAATGATGAAGCAAAGCTGGCAGGTATCACCGACGAGGAAGAATACAAGGAAATGTACGCTGCCCTGCGCGAACAGCAATGGAAGAACAAAGCCATAACCGAACTTTATTACCCCGGTTCGGTATTCAAGGTAATCACAGGCTCATCAGCTCTTGAAGAAAAGGTAGTATCTCTTGATTCTACTTTTGCCTGCAATCAGGGAATAGACGTTGCGGGAACTCTTATACACTGCTGGTCTAACTATTCTCACGGAACGCAGGATTTTACCACGGCTATGACAAATTCCTGCAACCCTGTTTTCATTCAGATAGGACAGCTTCTCGGCAAGGATAAATTCTATGAGTATTTCAAGGCTTACGGTCTTACCGAGCCTACCGGCATAGACCTTCCCGGAGAAGCGACAAGCATTTATGTTGATACAAGGGAAAAAGGTCCTGTAGAACTGGCGTCAAGCTCTTTCGGTCAGACGAATAAGATCACTCCTATACAGATGATAACCGCTTACGCTGCCGTTGTGAACGGAGGATATCTTGTAACGCCTTACGTTGTGAGCAAGATAGTGGATCCTAACGGAAACGTTGTAAAAACTACCGAACCGTCAATAAAACGTCAGGTCATTTCCGAAGAGACCTCCGCGACCATGCGTCAGGTCCTTGAAGATGTAGTAAACACCAAGGGCGGTTCAAATGCGTATATCAAGGGATATTCCATAGGCGGAAAATCCGGAACGTCCCAGAAAATAGATAAATCAAATGAGACCGGAAACGAAAATCTTTATGTTTCTTCATACTGTGCTTTTGCTCCGGCTGACGATCCTGAGATCATACTTCTTGTTATGGTGGACGAACCGACCGCACGCGATCAGAACGGTTCTCTTATGTATTACGGAAGCGTTGTTGCCGTTCCTGCGGTAGTAAACGTATTTAAAGAGGCTCTGCCTTATCTGGGATATTACCCCGAATATACCGAAGAGGAGCTTGAAGCTCTCGGAGTAACGCTCCCGTCGGTAGAAGGCGAATCCATAGATATCGCAAAACAGACTCTGGAATCTCTTGATCTTCAGGTGACCGTAATAGGCAGCGGCAGCAAGGTCACATCACAAGTGCCGGCAAAGGGAAGTTCCATTCCGAGAAACGGAAAGGTGATACTTTATTCGGAAGAGGATTATGAGACCGAATATACGACCGTTCCTAACATAATAGGATACGGAGTCTCGGACGTAAATGCCATACTTACCAATGCGGATCTTAACTTCAAAGTCGGCGACGGAGCGGCGAACCATGCGGGCGCCGTGGCATACAGCCAGAATTACGCCGAGGGAAATATAGTACCTGTCGGAACGATCATAGAAGTTACTTTTGTTGTTAAAGATCAGGGCTGATAAAAGAAGTTCAGGTCTCCGGAGGCTTTTCCTCCGGAAGGTCCGGAACGGCAGCCGAAATTTTTTCGGTGAGCTGCCAATTTTCCTAAGGAGTGATATTCCATGAGACTTGACGAGCTTCTTGAGGAAGCGGGAAAAGTAATGCCGATAAATTCAAATATATCCGATACCGGAACGATCGTTGCCGGAGTCACGGACAACACCGCCGACGTTGAAAAGGGATATATTTTTGTATGTATAAAAGGAGCAAGTTTCGACGGCCACAGCGCAGCGGAGGAAATGCTGAAAAAAGGCGCTCTTTGTGTTGTTGCGGATCACGATATCGGCTGCGAAAGACAGATAATAGTCAGTGATACGAGAATTTTTTACGGACATCTTTGCGCGATATGGTTCAATCATCCGGAAAGAAGAATGAAACTTATAGGCGTGACAGGTACTAACGGAAAAACCACTCTTGCTACCATGCTGAAAGATATGCTGGCGGACAAGGGGCATAAAGTAGGGTTTATAGGCACTACCGGAGCGCTGATAAATAATGTTCCCGCGGAAACGGACGGGTCAACTCCCACTACGCCTCGTGTGTACGAGCTTTACAAGCTTTTCTATGAAATGGCAAAAAGCGGCTGCGACTGCGTCGTGATGGAGGTATCTTCCTTTGCGCTGGCTCAGAACCGCATAGGTCCCGCTGTGTTCAGGACGGCAATATTTACTAATCTTACGCAGGATCACCTTGATTACCATATAACTATGGAAAATTATTATCAGGCGAAAAAACTGCTTTTTACAAATCATTGTGAGACCGCCGTGATAAATATTGACGACGAATACGGAATGAGGCTGTATAAGGAACTTGAAAATACGGACGTAAAACGTATTTCCTGTTCTTCAAAGGGCAGAACGGCAGACTTTACTGCCGACAAGGCGAAATTTTCCGGCGGGAAAACAAGTTTTCGCGTTTCGGCAGGAGAAGAACATTATGACTTCAGCCTGAATATGATAGGTTCTTACAATGTTTCCAACGCCCTTGAGGCTGTCGCTGCGGGAATGATCCTTAATCTCGGAATGGAACATATAATATCCTCTATAGGCTCTTTCAGGGGAGTCAAAGGCAGATGTGAGATAATTCCTACGGGAAGGGATTTTATGGTGATATGCGATTATGCGCATTCGCCCGACGCGCTGGAAAATATGCTGCCCGATATAAAAGAAAACTGCGAGGGACGTCTTATATGCCTTTTCGGCTGCGGAGGAGACAGGGACAAGGCAAAACGTCCGCTTATGGCAAAGGCTGCGGAAAAGTATGCCGATATACTTGTAATAACTTCCGATAATCCGAGGAATGAAGATCCCGACGCGATAATAGACGAAATAATGAGCGGATTTTCCTTCACAAAGCCGTATATAAGAGTCACCGACCGCAAAGAAGCAATAAAAAAAGCGATCGCTTTTGCAAAGAAAGACGATATCATAGTGCTTGCCGGCAAAGGACACGAGGATTATCAGATACTTGCCGGAGGAAAGCATATACATTTTGACGAACGGGAAATAGTTTCGGAAATAATGAGCGGATATGCTCGAATAGCATTTGATCCGGATATACGGGAATATGTTACGGCGGATGAGATAATAAAAGCCGTTGGAGGAAAACCGCACTGCATAGACGATACCGGACGAAGGATATCAATGACGAGCATTTTTTCCGATTCGAGAAAGATAATAAAGGACGGAGTTTTCTTCGCCATAAAAGGCGAGAATTTTGACGGGAACGATTTTGCCGCCAAAGCGGTTGAAAGCGGCGCTGCATTGGCGATCACCGAAAGAGCGGCCGAAGGCGTTCCGTGTATTGTCGTTGAAAATACCAGAAAGGCTCTGCTGGATCTGGCGGCATATTTCAGAATGAAATTCAAGCCCATAGTCGTCGGTCTTACCGGCAGCGTGGGAAAAACCACTACCAAGGAAATGACTGCGCTTGCGCTTTCAAGCAGATACAGGGTCTATAAGACGGAGCGCAATCACAATAACGAGATAGGGCTTCCGTTTACGCTTTTCGGGCTGAATTCCAGCTGCGAAGCTGCTGTGATAGAAATGGGAATGTCCGATTTCGGCGAAATAGAAAGGCTCTCAAAAACGACCCGTCCTACCGCGTGCCTTATAACGAATATCGGTTCGGCGCATATGGAAAAGCTCGGTTCACAGGAGGGTATCCTCAAAGCCAAGCTTGAAATACTGGAGGGCGCGGAAAGCGGCGCTCCGCTGTTCATAAACGGAGACGATCCTTTGCTTATCCCGTTAAAAGAAAAACTGTCCGGCATACGTCCGGTTATAACTTACGGTATTGAAAACAAAGACGCAGATTTCCGGGCGGCGGACATATCTCTCGACAGAGGGAAAATATCCTTCGGGATAGAGCGTAACGGCGCTGAAATATGCAGGGTAACGCTTTTCTGCATAGGAAGGCATAATATATACAATGCCCTTGCCGCTGTAAGCACTGCGGTAACTATGGGCTGCGAACCAAAAGCTGCGGCGGAAGCGCTTATGCGCTATAAGCCTGACGGATTCAGGCAGCATATTCAGCCGATGGGAGAACAGACGGTCATCTCCGACTGCTACAATGCTTCTCCGTCGTCTATGAAGGCGGCGATAGACGCTCTTTGCGACGCGGCTCCGAAAGGCAGCGGGCGCAGGGTAGCCGTTCTCGGAGATATGCTGGAACTGGGAGAAAAGAGTCCGGAAATGCATGAAGAGATAGGAGAATATCTTGTTTCCAAGGGCGTAGACGTGCTCGTATGTTATGGAAAACTGGCAAAATATATTGCCGGACGCGCCGATGAGCTTGGTCTGCATGCCGGCTGTTCGGACGATAAGAATATGGTGATATCAGCTCTTAAACAAAAGCTTATGCCCGGCGATACGGTGCTTTTCAAGGCAAGCAGGGGCATGCATATGGAAGAGATCATTGACGGTCTGTACAAGAACGATGATTGATATGATACAAAGGAGATAATTTATGCCTTTCTGGGTAAATACCGCCGTTGCGCTGATAGCTTTCGGGATATCGGCGGCAACAGGTATCTTTCTGATACCGCTGCTTAAAAAAATACATTTTGGTCAGACTATATATGAAAAAGGTCCTGCGTGGCATAAAAGCAAACAGGGCACTCCCATAATGGGCGGATTTATGTTCATCATAGGTTCGGTTTTCGCTGCGGCGGCAGGATATGCGCTGTACCGGTTCCGGCATGCGGATATGGCGGCAGTGCCGGATAATTCGGGACTGTACAGGCTCCTTGCAGGATTTGGTTTTGCACTTCTCAATGCGGGGATAGGCTTTATAGACGATTATATAAAAGCGGTAAAAAAGCAGAACCTCGGACTTCGCCCGAAACAGAAAATGATAATGCAGTTCATTTTCAGCAGTGCGTTCCTGTATGTTTTATCTTCTGGGAGATCATTCGACGGAGATAACGTTCCCGTTTTTCGGAAATGTTGATTTCGGCTTTTTCTATTATCCGATAATGGTGCTTTATCTTATCTTCCTGACCAATGCGGTGAACCTCACCGACGGCATAGACGGGCTTTGCGGCTCGGTAACGGTGATATCGGGGCTTTCTTTCGTAATGCTCTGCGCGGCTATGGGAGAATGGGAATATTCCATATTCTCAATGGCTCTTGCAGGAGCCTGCTTAGGCTTCCTTATCTGGAACCTTCACCCCGCAAAGGTATTTATGGGAGACACGGGTTCTATGTTCCTCGGAGGTTCGATATGTGCCATAGGATTTGCGCTGCATGAACATCTGCTGCTCGCGCTGATCGCGGCAGTTTATATTATTGAAGCGCTGTCGGTAGTTATTCAGGTAACATACTTCAAGATAACCAAAGGCAAGAGACTTTTCAAAATGTCGCCGATACATCATCACTTTGAACTCTGCGGATTTTCCGAATACAAGATAGTGATAATGTTTTCGGCTGTCGGACTTGCTGCGGGAGTGGCGGCAGATCTGATATATATACTCGGAAGATGATATAATTCAAATAAAAAAGAAAGGCGGTGTCCTTATGCAGAATGCGGCAAGGGCGCTCCCCGATGACAGAAGCAGAAAACAGATAACTGCAAGCGGTACTTCAAAGGGATATAAGGAAAAATACGCTGTCGGTCCTATGGACTTCCCGTTTTTTCTTATAATTATGATACTGCTGGTAATGGGGATAATCATGATGTTCTCGGCAGGCTATGCATGGGCAATTGCCGAAGGCGGAACAGGTACGGACTATGTGCGTTCCCAGTTGGGAATGGCGA
>CANRJZ010000073.1 GCA_947631055.1 uncultured Clostridia bacterium
CTTATCATAAACGGTCCTAATCTGAACCTGCTCGGAGAGCGCGAACCCGGCACATACGGCTCGGAAAGCTACGAAAGCATATGCAGCGAGATAAAAGAAAAAGCTGCCGAACTGGGCTTTGACAGCTGCGAATGTTTCCAGTCAAATCACGAGGGCGAAATTATCGACAAGATACACGCCGCCCGCCTTGACAAATGCGGAGTTATCCTCAATGCCGGTGCGTTCACTCATTACAGCTACGCCATAAGAGACGCCATAGCTGCGGTGAAGATACCCGTTATCGAAGTCCATATTTCAAATATCTGTGCAAGAGAGGAATTCCGGCACCATTCCGTCATAGCTCCCGTTTGCTCCGGAAGCCTTTTCGGATTTGGCAAGGACGGTTATCTTCTTGCCGTTCAGGCTATGGCTTACAAAATGAAATAATACGGAGGAAGTCTATGGAATTCAGATTTTGTCCCCAATGCGGTGAAAAGCTTTTTCCCAAAGTCTGCGGAGATGAAGGAGAGATCCCATTCTGCGATAAATGCGGCAGACCGTTCTTCCCTTTTTCATATACCTGCGTCATATGCCTCTGCGTTGCAGATGACAATTCGGAAATTGCGCTTATAAAGCAAAAGTACGTTTCGAACAGCTATGTAAATGTTGCGGGATACGTTAAAAGAGGTGAAATTCCCGAAGATACCGCCGTTCGTGAAGTACGCGAGGAAATAGGTCTTGAAACCGTTTCCTGCAATTATGTGGGGAGCTATTACCATTCCAAGAGCGACAATCTCATGCTGGGATTTATCTGCAAAGTCAGAAAAGCGGAGCTCAAAACTTCCGTGGAGGTAGACAGCGCCGAATGGTTCCCGCTGAAATACGCCCAGCAGCTACTGCGCTACGACAGCGTAGGCTGGCGTCTTCTTAATGACTACCTCAAAGCCGTTTTTAAGGAAAATAATGGTATAAAATAAAGCCTTTCATAAAAATTTTACCGTATAAGCCTAAAAAAATTCCCTTAACTACTTGAAACTTGGGAAAAAAATGTTATAATATATATTATGTGTTATTTGAATATTGCAGATCTTAGGAGGATATTATATGAATACCGAACTTTTATCTTTTCTTATGAGGGCTGAACAGCAGGTGCAGGAGCAGCCGGTCGATATGACAGGACAGTTTATCTCAAGCCTTGTTATAATGGTGCTTGTTTTCGTAATGATGTATTTTATTATGATACGTCCTCAGAAAAAGAAAGAAAAAGAAGCCAAGGAAATGCGCGATAATCTTCAGATAGGCGATGAGGTAACAACTATAGGCGGGATAACCGGTATAATCGTCCGCAAAGGTGATGATACGGTAGTTATAGAAACCGGCGGTGACCGCTCAAAAATACGCGTAAAACTCTGGGCCATATCCGAAAACGTTACCGTACACGACATACAGGAAGAAGCAGTCAAAAAGAAGTAATAAACATACTGCCAGATGCCGGTGGAATTCCATCGGCATTTTCCGTTCACAAAATATTTACACAAATATAGTCCTCTATGTCATTTCAAATCATACATAAGTGATGTATAATATAAGCATATAAGATACCGGATACTTTGCATAAGGAGGGAAAGTGTGCGCGGTTCCGTAAAAACAAAACTCATAATTTTCACGATAATACTGTTTGCTGCGGCTGCCGCCGTTTTTTCCCTTCTTGCCTATTCGGCTGCAAAACGCTCTGCGGAGGCAGCTGCCGTATCCGTTATCGAGCAAAGCGCCTCGTCGGCGGCGGAAGCTATATCCGGAACGGCGGAAGGCATTTATGCCGTCGGGCAGGACGCTGCCGGAGATCTCTCGCTCAGCCGCGCTCCGGACAAGATCAGGAAGCGTCTGCTTGAACTTAAAAACGAAAGCTGTTCCGAAAGCGGTATATTTTTTGATATCGCATATTCGGCTGACTGCATATCTATTGACGGTTCCCGCAGCTATTCGGGATATCCTGCCGTACAAAGTGCTGCATCAGGCATGGCTATGCTGTCAGAACCGTTTGAACTTGACGGAAAAACTGTAGTATGCTATTCTGCTCCTATGAATTATCTTGAAGATGAACGCGCCTGCGTTCTGGTAGGGATATTTGACGGCAGTTTTGTTGCCGACGCCGTGCGGAATATTGCTCTTGGCGCAGGCTCGTCCGCTTACGTTATGAGCGGGAAGGGCATAATTGCCGGTAAACCGTCCGAAGCCAAGGACATATACACCGCCGAAGCTACGGTAAAGGGAATAAATGGCTGGACAGTGTGCGTTGATGCCGTTCCTTCGGAACTTATGCCGGATCTTACTTATGAGATATTGACAATAGCCGTAATATCCGCAATACTGGCGGCTGTATTCTGTGCAATAATAGTTATCTTTATAGGCCGTTCATTAGGACCTATCCGGCAAATCGCCGAAAGGATATCCGCTCTTGCAGACGGAGATCTCACCTCTCCTGTTCCGGCAGTAAATTCTTCGGATGAACTGGCGGTAATATCTTCTGCCCTTGAACGGACCGTTTCCGCATTGAAAGGCTGTGTAAATGAAATAACAAGTTCTGTTTCAAAAGTTGCCGTAGGAAACATATCGGAAGGTTCCGCCGTTTATTTGGGAGATTTTGCAGCTATATACGACGCCATATCAAAACTGAAAAGCTTTCTCAGAGGAACTATGGACGAAATACGTTCGGCGTCGGAATCCGTTGCCGGAAATGCCGAAGAGATCGGAGAAATGTCCTTCCGCCAACTGACGGAAGGAAAAGAATTAGGCATAAATATACCGGGAAACCTTTCGGTAATGGAATATGCCTCGGCAGCCTCCGATAAGCTTGCGGAAACATTATCGTCACTTCGTGAAGAACAGGAAAAACTGATGGATCTTTCCAGAGCTGTCTACGCCGTAAACGTAAATGCAGACGACATACGCGCCGTTTCCGAACAGATACAGGACATAGCTTTCCAGACAAACATACTTGCTCTTAATGCCGCCGTTGAAGCCGCACACGCAGGAGAAAACGGAAAAGGCTTTGCCGTAGTAGCCGATGAAGTCCGTTCGCTTTCAAAAAGCAGTTCCGACGAGGCAAAAAAGACCTCCGAACTTATCGGAACGGTAATATCAAATGTTGAAAGCAGCGTTCTGTATGCAAACGAAACGTCTGCCGCTCTTGAAAAAGCAGAAAGATCTGCCGGCGAAGTCTCGGCATACATAGAAAAGATCAAAACCGCCGCTGCAAGAATGTCCGAAGCAATAAAGTCAGAAGAAAGCAGAATATCGGATATCGCAGTACAAATAGGGGAAAATTCCGGAAAAGCCGAAAAAGAAAAAGCCGAAGATATAATCAATGATGCAGAACGTCTGAAGGAAATTACCAATTCTTTCAGATCGTAATAAAATCATTGCAGTCCGTTAAAAATAAAAACAGTTATTTTCAAAAAGGAGAGCGATCTTTATGAAAAAAAACATTATCCTGTCCGTTTTGCTTTGCGCGGCCGGCATAATACTTTGCGGCTGCGAAAATAAAGCTCCCGACGCTGCGGACACGATACCGGCTGCAAGCATAACTGCCGAAGAAGCTGAAAACATTGCCATTTCCGATGCCGGAATAAACGAGGCTGATATAACCAGCATCAAAATATCACGAGACAGTGAGAACGGAAAAAATATTTTTGACGTTGACATTTCCGACTCTGCCAATGAATATGAATACGAAATAAGCGCTGAAACGGGAGAGATCATCTCAAAAAGTATGGACGTCCGCAATGCGGCTGCGCCGCAGATCTCAGAGACGGTATCCATAGCGGAGCCTGTCATATCCGAAACTTCTCCTCTTGATACGACTACCGTGCAGCCTGCCGTTACTGAGTCAACTACCACATCGGCTCCCGTATCCGTATCGGTAAATGCCGCAGTCCCTGCCGCTAAAAGCATAACCGAAGACGAAGCAAAAAGCATTGCATTTGACAATGCCGGCATAAAAGGATCCGATGTTGAATACATCAATGTAAAGCCGGACAGAGACGACGGCAGAGACGTTTTTGACGTAGAATTTTATTCCGGCGGGACAGAATACGATTATGAAATAGACGCCGGAAGCGGAAAAATACTTTCCATTGACAAAGATCTTGAAAACCTGAAAATACCTAAAAACACGGAGACGAGATCCGACGGAGACAAAATAACCGAAGCCAAAGCCAAAGAGATCGCTTTTTCCGACGCAGGTATATCCGAAGCTGATGCAAAGCGCGTAAAAACCGAATTTGACCGCGACGACGGCAGAGAAATTTACGAGATAGAATTTTACTACAACAATATGGAATACACCTATGAAATAAACGCCGCAGACGGCGCGATAATCGACAAAGAGATCGACAGAGATTAAAATTTTCCCCCCTGTTCGTTTGAGCAGGGGGAAATTTATCTGTAATTTTACATTTTTAAACATTCATACCGTTTATTCAAATATAACGTCATATTCTTTCGCTTCATCAGACGCTTTAATAAATCTTTCCACTACCATTTCGGCATTTTCGGAAACTGAATCCCAGAAATCTTCATTAGCCAAAAGCTTATCCTCCTGAAGTTTTTTCAGTTCGTCATATTTTGTAGTTATTTCATTAGGTGAAATAGATGTAAAAATCGAATTTTTCACATCATAATAGTTAAAACTTGACATATCCAGCACATGAGAAATAATTTTCGGCTGTGGCATGGTAATATAAATTTTTTTATGTTCATTATCTATTTCTTTAAAAACTACGTCGTCCAGATCAACGCCTGCCATAATAACTCCATCATATGTAAAAACTACATGATCAGTAGTAAGCGGAACTTTTTTATCAAAAAGTGTTTTGTAATTTTCAATATCTGATGCATTGGTATAATAATATTTTGATGAAACAAGTTCTTGCGCCGGAGTAATTATTTCAGAAAGAGTTTCTTTCCGAAGGTTTATCTTCTCTTTTACAATGCCGTTATCAGGACTTTGAGCTTTTTCATTTTCAATTGCAGTACTGAGAACATCAGTTACCGGATCTTTGTCTTTATCCGTTATGTTTACTACCACAAATGCAGTAATTACAGACATAATTACTGCAAACAGCATAGCGCCGGCAATAAATATTATTTTTTTCTTTTTTTCTTTCATGATCTTCACTTCCTAAAAATACTTTGTGTTCATTATATCATATTTATTTAAAGAAATCAATATTTTAACAACGATTTAAATCGGCTATTTCCCCCTGTTCATCTGAACAGGGGGAAACGTTTTGTTCTTAATCTGGTTTTTCATTGGTTTCTTTCCAAGTTGTACCATACTCTTTATTTGCTACAACTATATAAGATGTATTATCATATACTATATGAAAATAAAAATTATTTCGCTTGCTGTACCAGTCTACTTCAGGTTTAATAAAAAATACCGTATCTTGTGAATCTGCTTTTATTATTTGATAATCTAATAAATCTCCATTATCTTTTATCAAATAAAGTATATCTATACCGTCATATCCGTATTGTTCTATTTTAAGTTTTTTACTACCATTATTCATAACTATCATACCAACTAATGTACTATCCAAATTTGTGTCTGGATACACTAACACGGTTAAATCAGGTTCCTCCCCTTTGACAGTATATTTTGCAACAGGCTTTTCCTGATTTGAATCTAATTCCAATGACCCATCAGCATTAAATTTATATTTAACATTATTTATTTTACTTGTTTTGTTTTTTATCATTTTACCGTCATTGTCAAAATAATAGTATACTCCATAATATTTCAACCAACCTTTTAACATACCGGAATCCGTAAGGAAATATGTATCAGATGAAACTTTTTTTAATCCAGTTGCCATAACCCCGTTTTTGTCAAAATAATATTTTTCTCCTTTGATCTTTGCCCAGCCGGTGATCATACTTCCGTCACTTCTGAGATAATAGCTCTTGCCGGATTTCATTTTGAGCCAACCGGTACGCATTGTGCCGTCTGACGCAAAATAATATTTCTTATCATCAATTGTCTGCCAACCGGTAACTTTTTTCCCTGACTCGTCCAAATAATAAGTTTTACCGTCTTTTGCTTCCCATTCAGCAAAAGCTGAAAAAGACAAACAATTGATACTTACCAGAATAAGAATTAAAATACTCGGTAATAATACAATGCTTTTAACCCCTGATAAACGATTTTTTGCTTTCATAGATCCAACACTCCTTTTAAAAATTTCAGATGTAATATTTTGTTACATAGGCTAATTAAAACACACATCTGTCCGTAAAAAATATTTTACCATAACAAATATGAATTGTCAAGTATTTAAATCATTAAAGATTTATTAAAAACAGTCATTTAAAAGCCTGTGTTTTTTACGCGTAAATAATTAGTATTATAATTATATTTTTATATAATAATACTAATATTCATATAAGGTATAGAAGTATTATCAGCAATAGTGTATAATCTTTTTAAAAGGAGAGAAAATTTATGATCTTATTTGTTGCCGACCGTATAAAAGACCTCCGCGAAAAGGCGGGAATGACCCAGACCCAGCTTGCAAGACGTCTGAAAGTTTCCAGAAGCGCGGTAAATTCATGGGAAATGTCTCTTTCCACACCGTCGAGCATATATCTTGCAGAACTTTCAAAAATTTTCGGAGTTACCACAGACTATCTGCTCAGCCTTGAAGACGGCGTTAAAGTTGACATTACCGACCTCGATGAACAGGAACAGGAGATCGTCATCAGGCTGGTTGATCACTTCAAGACCGCAAAAGCATAATTATACTATATTTTGCTCTTCGCGATAGTGAATGAACTTCTTCATAACAGCCTGTGTTTTTTATGCGGACAAAAAATTCCTCCCTCGTTTTTTAAACGAAGGAGGATATTTTGTTTATCAGTATTTTACAGATATCATAAATATCAAACTCAAACAATTGACCGCTTTGTCAGGATCATTTCCAAATTAAAACCGAAAGGTCGTTTCAGGAGCTCAATTATCTATTCTTCCTTTTTGTTGACCGAAATTCCAAGAATATCAAGACTATCCTTGTCAACGGGCGACGGGCAGGAAGACATCAGTTCTGACGCATTCTGCACTTTCGGGAACGCAGTAACATCGCGGAGACTGTCCGCACCGCACATTATCATTGCCAGTCTGTCAAGACCGATACCCATTCCGCCGTGAGGAGCGGCACCGTATTTGTAAGCGTCTACAAGGAAGCCGAATTTTGCTTCTATCTCCTCATCGGTAAGACCAAGAGCCTTGAACATTCTCTGCTGGAGCTCATAGTCGGTAATTCTTATAGAGCCGCTGGAAAGTTCCGTACCGTTAAGGACAAGGTCGTATGCCTTTGCAAAAACCTTTTCCGGCGCAGTATCAAGATATTGCAGACATTCGTCCATAGGCATCGTGAACGGGTGGTGCATTGCGAGCCATTCGCCGCTTTCCTCGTCATATTCAAAGAACGGGAACTCGGTTATCCAAAGGAAATTGAACTTTCCTTCCGGAATAAGGTCAAGCTGCTTGCCCACTTTAAGACGGAGAGCACCGAGCGTAGGAAGAGTTACTCTGTTCTTGTCCGCAACTATAAGCACCACATCTCCCTTTTCCGCACCCAATGTTTTAAGAATGTTTTCAAGTTCGCCTTCCGCCATAAATTTTGCAAATGAACAGCTTGGAGCGTCGTCTACCCAACGGACATATGCAAGGCCTTTTGCGCCTATTCCCTTGACGAATTCCGTAAGTTTGTCTATTTCCTTTCTTGTAAGGATATTTGCGGAATTTCTGGCAACGATGGCTCTTACCGAACCGCCCGCTTCAATTGCGGAAGTAAACACGCCAAATCCGCAGTTTTTAACAAGTTCAGAAATATCCTGTATCTCCATTCCGAAGCGCGTATCGGGCTTGTCGGAACCGTAACGTTCCATAGCGTCGGTATAAGTGAGTCTCGGCAGCGGAGTAGGAATGTCAATATCCAGAACGTCTTTGAAGATACGCTTTACAAATCCCTCGCCCATTTGCAGGATATCCTCCACATCAACGAATGACATTTCAAGGTCTATCTGTGTAAATTCTGGCTGTCTGTCTGCGCGGAGATCTTCGTCGCGGAAACATCTTGCAAGCTGGACATAGCGGTCAAATCCCGCTATCATAAGAAGCTGTTTATATATCTGCGGCGACTGAGGCAGCGCATAGAATTTTCCCGGATGTACTCTTGACGGAACAAGGTAATCTCTTGCTCCCTCCGGAGTGGATTTTATCATCATAGGGGTCTCGATCTCGATAAAACCGTTTTCAAAGAAATAATCACGGGCGGATTTTGCGATCTTGCTTCTTGTTATTATATTATCCTGCAAAGTTTTTCTTCTCAGGTCAAGATAGCGGTATTTAAGGCGCAGTTCCTCATTGGTATTGGTATTGTCAACTATCTCAAAAGGCGGGGTCTGTGCTTTTGCAAGTATGCGCAGATCGTCAACAAAAATTTCTACACGTCCGGTGGCTATTTTTTCGTTGATGCTTTCGCGTTCGCGGACAACGCCTTTTGCCATTAGCACATATTCGGAATGGCATGAAGATGCTTTTTCAAAAACGGCTTTATCGCTCGTCTCATCGAATGTGAGCTGAACGACGCCGGTTCTGTCACGGAGGACGATAAAAATTATTCCTCCCTTATCGCGCACGGTATCGACAAATCCGCCAACGGTAACAGTCTGTCCTGCTTCGAGGACTTCGCCGCAATAATGCGTTCTTTTGAGGCCTTTCATAGTATCTGCCATGATAAAACTTCCTTTCAAAAATGATTTTTATAATTTGCAGGCTGAGCCTGCACGCATATATCCTCTTATCAGATAGCGTGGGTAATAATATTATTTTCGGACTATTTTATTATAGTGTGGTAAATTATAATTTAGTGTTGAGAGTTGAGAGTTAAGAGTTGAGATATAAAGGTTTAATTTCAAATGATAAATTAGCGCACTAAACGTAAGAAACAATAGCTGGTCCAGCGCAGCCGCGCTGGTGGGGTCAAGGGGCAAAGCCCCTTGTCGCTTTCCGCAGAAAGCGAAATCCCCCTTTTCAAAAAACGGAGCTGGGGGGTGAGGAAACGCGACAGCGTTTCCGAGGGGCGGCGAACAAGACCGCCGCCCCTTTTTAA
>CANRJZ010000074.1 GCA_947631055.1 uncultured Clostridia bacterium
GCCGTTCTATTAATTTTTCTATTTTCATATTCCTATTTTACCATATCTTTTCTAAAAAGTAAATGCTGTTGCCGTGATATTATCGTGCAGAGATAATGATTTATCCCCGCTATCGGCTCTTAACGCCGGATAACGATTTTCACGTAAATATAAGTATAAGTTCCGCCGATCCTGAAAATAATAACTTTATCAAAACAAATAATTCAAAATATTCGCAAATGAAAGGATTGGTAAATATGAAAAAGCATATTGCTTTTATTATAGCAGCTCTGACGGCTTCATTGGTGCTGACCGGATGCGGCGGGGATACGTCGTCTTCCGACAGTTCCGACGAAGCCGCAGATACAAAAAAAGCCGCCGTGAGATTTCTTAACTTCAAGCCTGAGATCGCAACGGTTTACGAGGAGATCGTAAAACAATACAAAGAAGAGACAGGCAATACCGTAATTGTTGAAACTGCCGCAAACAACACCTACGAACAGACTTTAAGCGCAAAAATGGCAACGAGCGAAGCGCCGGACATATTTCAGGTCAACGGTCCGAGAGGATATGCCAACTGGCGGGATCATTGCGCCGATCTGACCGATACCGAACTTTACCGGCATCTGACAGATAAAAGTTCCGCTCTTGTTTTTGACGGTAAATGCTATGGTATCCCATACACCGTTGAAGGGTACGGCATAATTTACAATAAGGAAATAACAGACAGATATTTTTCCCTTGAAAGCAAGACCTCCCCTTTTGAAAGTATGGACGAGATAAATAATTTCGATAAGCTCAAAACACTTGTTGAAGATATGCAGGCAAACAAAGATGCTCTCGGAATAAAGGGCGTTTTTGCATGCACTTCCCTTAAACCCGGAGATGACTGGCGCTGGCAGACGCATCTTGCAAATATCCCGATCTATTATGAATTCAAAAACAACGGCATTGACCTCGCCGGCGATGGAACAAAAGAAATAACCTTTGAATACGGAGACAATTTCAGAAATATTTTCGATCTTTATATAAATAATTCCACCGCGGACAGAAAAATACTCGGTTCAAAAATAACCGATGAATCTATGGCGGAATTTGCTCTCGGAGAATGTGCAATGGTGCAGAACGGCAACTGGGCATGGAGCCAGATAAACGGTATCCCCGGAAATACCGTAACTGCGGAAAATATAAAATATCTTCCTATCTATACCGGCATATCCGGCGAGGAGGATCAAGGGTTATGCATAGGCACAGAAAACTTCTTCTGCATAAATTCCCATTCCGACAGATCCGTTCAGGACGCAGCCGCTGATTTCCTGTTCTGGCTCTATTCCTCCGAAAGCGGAAAAAAATATGTTACCGACAGTCTTGGATTTATCGCGCCGTTTGACACCTTTGCCGACGCAGAAAAGCCGGACGATCCGCTGACAAGAGAAGTCCTCGAATGGTCTGCCGACACGGAAAAGAATAATATCCCATGGAATTTCACACTTTTCCCAAGCCAGACGTTCAAAGAAGATCTGGGCGCAGCGCTTCTTCAGTACGCTCAGGGAAGCATTGACTGGGACAGCGTTAAAAATACAGCCGTCTCAAGTTGGAAAACCGAAAGCGAACACCTTGAATAAAAAGAAAGGACAGGTATAAATGAAAAAATATTTTCCCTTGTTCGTTCTTCCTACGCTTATAGCTTTTGCGGCAGCTTTTATCGTGCCATTCATTATGGGGATATATCTTTCTTTCAACAAATTCACCACCGTTGAAAACGCTCAATGGACAGGCTTTGACAATTATGTAAAAGTTTTCGGAAACAGCGATTTTCTTAACGCTCTGAAATTCACCGTACTTTTTACCGTCGTTTCGGTGATAACGGTAAATGTATTTGCTTTTCTTATAGCTATGGCTCTGACAAAAGCTTTGAAGGGAACGAATATATTCCGCACTATCTTTTTTATGCCCAATCTTATAGGCGGCATAGTGCTGGGATATATATGGAATTTAATTATCAACGGTGTGCTCGGCTATTTCGGAGTTGACATCAGCTACAGTGCAAAATACGGTTTCTGGGGGCTTGTCATACTGACGAACTGGCAGCTCATAGGCTATATGATGGTAATTTATATAGCCGGACTTCAAAATATACCAAAAGAACTGAACGAAGCTGCCGAAATAGACGGCGCTGCTCCTGCACAGGCTTTGCGGCATGTCACCATACCAATGCTTATGCCGTCGGTAACTATATGCACATTTCTTACACTGACAAATTCATTCAAGCTTTTCGATCAGAACCTTGCGCTCACCGCAGGTGCGCCCGCAAGGAAAACGGCTATGCTGGCTCTTGATATATATAATACTTTCTATGGGCGGTCAGGCTGGCAGGGCGTAGGTCAGGCAAAAGCCGTGATATTTTTTATAATAGTTGCGGCAATAGCGTTTGCGCAGCTTAAATTTACCGGCAGCAAGGAGGTAGAAAGCTGATGACGGCAAGAAAAAAGATCTCCGAAACGGCAATATTCATTCTGATGATAATACTTTCGGCATTATTTCTGTTCCCGATATTTATAGTATTCATCAATTCGTTCAAGACCAAATTCAGCATTATGGGCAGTCCGTTCAGGCTTCCTACGTCCGAGACCTTTGCCGGATTGGAAAATTATATCACCGGTATAAAAAGCGCCGGCATAGGAGGGGCTTTCCTTCGTTCGCTGTTCATAACGGTGATATCCGTACTTGTCATAGCGCTTTTATGCTCTATGACGGCATGGTATCTTGTACGGGTAAAAAACAAATTTACAAAGATCCTTTACAGCATATTTGTTTTCAGTATGATAGTGCCCTTCCAGATGGTCATGTATACTATGACTTACGTTGTCACAAAAATAAAATTCAATAATCCGATAGGGATAATTTTCGTTTATCTCGGATTTGGCGCAGGACTTTCGGTATTTATGCTGAGCGGCTTTATAAAAACCATTCCGGCAGATCTGGAAGAAGCCGCCGAGATAGACGGCTGCAATCCGGTACAGACTTTTTTCCGGATAGTATTCCCTATTCTGAGACCTACGGTAATAACGGTAACGATACTGAATGCCATGTGGATATGGAATGATTATCTTCTCCCGTATCTTATCCTCGGCACGCAGAAGAAAACACTTCCTGTGGCTATACAGATAGCTATGCAGGGGGCTTACGGTTCGGTAAACTGGGGAGGCTTTATGGCAATGCTTGTACTTGCTATAGTGCCTATAATAATATTCTACCTTTTCAGCCAGAAATATATTATCGAGGGTGTTATAGCGGGAGCGGTAAAGGGTTAATAATTTTAACGGTCCGGTACGGGATATACTTGTACCGGACTGTTTATATACTATGTAATAATAGACTATGTCATAATAAGGAATTTTAGCATTTTTTAACTTACCGATAAATTTCAATTTAGTGTTGAGAGTTAAGAGTTGAGAGTTGAGAGTTGAGAGTTGAGATATAAAGGTTTAACTTCAAACGATAATTTACCACACTAAATATTATCAATAAAAGCTGATCCAGCGCAGCCGCGCTGGACCAGCTATTGTTTCTTACGTTTAGTGCGTTAAATTATCATTTAGAATTAAGGGTTAAGATATAAAGATTTACCTCCAAATATATCCGCCCCCTTGAGGGGCTATATATTTTAACGATTTATTATTTAACTTACTTTGGGGGGTGATATGCGTGCAGGCTCAGCCTGCAAATTATAAATGAAAATCAACCTTTTGTTGTGACATAGCTTAATGATAAAAAGCTGACTTTAGATTTTTATGTGATAATATTATGATAAATAAGTGAAAATTATATGATACTATTGACATTTAAAATCAATTAAAGTATAATAAGTTATACAAATCATACTTATGAGGTGATAAATATGAACAGACCGGAAGGAAAATATGCATGGACGGCTACTGTAGGCGAAAAAGGACAGATAGTAATACCAAAACAGGCGCGTGATATATTCGGCATAAGACCGGGAGACACATTGCTTCTTCTCGGCGATGAGCAGCGCGGTATAGCTATCCCTCCAAAAGGAGCTTTTGCCGAATTGTTCGGCATAGCATACGGCAAAGAAGAAGGTGACGGCGAGTGAAAAAAATAGCTTTTTTCTGTATCCCTGCACATGGTCATACAAATCCTATGCTGCCGGTCGCGGCTGAACTTGTCAAGCGCGGCAACACAGTCAGGTTTTATTCTTTCAGCGAATTTGAAAATAAAATTTCCGCTGCCGGAGCAGAATTTGTAGCCTGTGATGAATTCCTGCCGGAACTTACGGAACAGGAAAAAGACAGGCTGAAAAATGTATCCACCACGGAAATGACGATACAGGATATCCGTATTACAATGAATATGAACAGTTTTCTTGAAAAGGAATTTATAACTTTTCGTCCGGACGTGGTGTATACCGATTCGGTCTGCTTCTGGGGCAAATTAAATGCTTGGAAACATAATGTGCCTATGGTGGTATCTACCAGCACTTTTGCATTTAATCAGCTTTCTTCAAAATATATGAAAAATTCGCCGGGCGAAATAGCGGATATGATCTTCGGGCTCCCAAAAATATCTAAAGAGCTGAAAAAACTTGAACCATACGGATATCATATAAAAAACGCGCTTTCTCTTATACAGAGCGATAATAAAACAGATTCGGTCGTTTATACATCGCGCAGTTTTCAGCCGTATGCGGAAAGTTTTTCCGGACATTATGAATTTGTCGGTCCGTCGGTATTTTCAAAAAAAATACCGGACAAAAATAAAGACAGACCGCTGGTCTATATATCATTGGGAACGGTGATCAACGACCGTCCCGACTTTTACGGCAAATGTATCGAAGCGTTGGCGCTGCAAAATGCCGATGTTATCATATCCTGCGGAAATACCACAGATCCCGGAGCATACGGCAAATTGCCGGAAAATATAAAAATATATCCATATGTCGATCAGCTTGAGATCCTTTCAAAAGCAAATGTTTTTATTACTCACTGCGGAATGAACAGCGTATCCGAAAGCCTTTACATGGCTGCGCCTATGGTGCTTTATCCGCAGACAGGCGAACAGTTTGCCGTGGCAAGGAGAACAGCGGAAACAGGAGCCGGTATAATGCTTACCGATGATACTGCCGACGGTATACGTTCTGCCGTAAATGAAATACTTAACAGCGATAAATACGGAAAAGCCGCAGAAAAATGCAGTGCGGACTTCCGCTCTTGTTACGGAGCTGCCGGAGCGGCAGATTTTATAGAAAACGCTCCCCATTCTTCCGAAGGCATAGATGTTATAGATGAACTGAACATATCATGCGGAAAATTTCAGGCTGCTTACTGGATAATTATTATTGCTGTCATCTGCCTTGTCGGGTTTTTTATAAGCTGGAAATATGTGTGGATCATAGGTTCAGCTGCCGGCATATTGTCCGCGCCCATAGGCAGGATAATACAGGAAAAGAATTACAGGTCAATTATCGAACGCCGCAAAAAAATAACAGCTATGTCATAATAAGGAATTTTAGAATTTTTTAACTTACCAATATTTAGTGTTGAGAGTTGAGAGTTAAGAGTTGAGATGCAGGCTGAGCCTGCACGCATATCACCCCCAAAGTAGGTTAAGTGACATATCGTTAAAATATATAGCCCCCTCAAGGGGGCGGATATATTTGGCGTTAAACCTTTATATCTCAACTCTTAACTCTCAACTCTCAACACTAAATTATAATTTGCAGGCTCAGCTTGCCTCAGCCCTATTGCCATACTTGAAAATCCGGACGGAATGTGATATAATTTAATAAAAAGTCTTACCCGTATCCAGAACGAAAGATCCGTGAAAGGAAGGCATAAAATGAACGAAAGACTTCCATATCTCAGAGAAAAGACCTCAAAGCTCACCACTTCGCCCGGAGTTTACAGAATGAGAGACAAAAACAATGAAATAATTTATATAGGAAAAGCAAAAAATCTCAGAAACCGTGTTACAAGTTATTTCCGTGAAAATCCGGATCATACTCCGAAAGTAGCAAAAATGGTATCCCACGTTTACGACTACGATTTTATCGTGACCGACAGCGAATATGAGGCTCTCGTGCTGGAATGTTCAATGATAAAGCAGCATATGCCGAAATATAATATTCTGCTAAAGGATGACAAGGGTTACAGCTTTATTAAAATATCCGATGAGGAATTCCCCCGCATAACAGCCGAAATGCAGAAAAAAGGCAGCGGAACATTTCTCGGTCCGTACATGAGCACCTTTGTCACAAAGCAGACTGTGGAAGAAGTAAACAAAGTATTTTTGCTGCCTTCCTGCCGGAGAAAATTCCCCGCCGATTTCGGCAAATACCGTCCCTGCCTGAACTTCCACATCAAGAGGTGTATGGGGGTATGCACCGGAAACATTGACGGCGATGAGTACAGAAGCATAATTGCACAGGCTGAAAACTATATAAGGAACGGTTCGGAAGCCTCGGTCGAGATCCTTACCGAGCAGATGAATTCCGCAGCAGAAAATCTTGAATTTGAACTCGCCGCAAAGCTGCGGGACAGGATCTCCGCAATAAAACGTGCCGCCGACGATCAGAAGATAATTGACGAAGATATGAGAGATACGGACATAATAGCTATGGCGCAAAGCAGTGACAATTCCTGCATAGCTGTTCTCATGTACCGAGGAGGAAGACTTTTTGACCGGGCGGAATACGATCTCGGCGCACCCGACAAGACGGAAAATATGCTGGAGGATTTCGTTCTGCAATACTATTCCGACAAAGAAAAGATTCCCAGAGAGATAATTACGGAAGAAGAACTTCCTGACTCGGAAATGATAGAAAAAATACTGCGCGAAAGACGCGGCGGCACTGTTACGGTTTCTTCCAGAAAGCGCGGAAAAGGATCGCGGCTGATAATGATGGCGAAAGCAAACGCCGAAGACAGCATTGCCATAAAAGTTGACAGGACAGGAAAAGAGATCGCCGCTCTGGAAGCTCTCGGAAAACTTCTCGGTCTCTCCGGTCCTCCGCAGTATATCGAAGCATATGATATATCCAATCTCGGAAGTTCATCAATGGTAGCTGGCATGGTCGTTTTTGAAAACGGCAGACCGCTTAAAAAGGCTTACAAACGCTTTTCCATAAAGGAAACAAAGATACAGAACGATTACGCCAGCATGAGAGAAGTCCTTGAAAGGCGGTTTAAGCATTACAATGACGATGAGGAGACCGATGAAGGATTTTCAAGAATGCCCGATCTCATACTGTTGGACGGCGGCAAAGGTCAGGTCAATGCCGTTGAACCTATACTAAGAGAAATGGGCATAGAAGTCCCGATCTTCGGAATGGTAAAGGACGGTAACCACCGCACCCGCGCCATCGCTACATCAGGCTCGGAGATCGCAATATCCGGAACAAGATCCGCTTTCATGCTCGTTACACGCATACAGGACGAAGTACACAGGTTTTCCATAACATACCAAAGAAAAAAGCATGGAAAACAGTCATATCAGACCGGCCTTACCAAAATAAAAGGCATAGGAGAGAAAAAAACGCAAAAACTTTTTGCCTCTTTCAAAACGCGTGAAGAATTCAAAAAAGCTTCTGTAGAAGATATTGCAAAAGCAGCAGGGATAAATATCGCGCTCGCAGAACAGGTATGGGAATATGTTCAGAATGAATTTTAAAAATTTTATCCGATAAATTTTGCAAAATCTCTTTTCAGATACTGCAAAATGTGATATAATATTTTTATGTATATTTTCAATGAAAGGATATGAAGCTATGAGCAAAATAAGGATCGGCATAGTCGGCTACGGAAATCTCGGCAGAGGTACCGAACTTGCGATAAGACAGACTCCCGATACGGAGCTTGCCTGTGTTTTTACAAGACGTGACCCCAAAAGCGTCAAAATACTTACAGAAGGAGTAAATGTATATCCTGTCAGCAGTATTGCCGGACATAAAAATGATATCGACGTACTTATCCTCTGCGGAGGAAGCGCTACCGATCTTCCGGTACAGGGACCGGAATTTGCAGAAATGTTCTGTACTATAGACAGCTTTGACACTCACGCCAATATTCCGGAATATTTCAATAAAGTAGACGCAGCCGCCAAAAAAGGAGGAAACGTCAGCATAATTTCCGTGGGCTGGGATCCCGGTATGTTCTCTGTTGCAAGACTTTACGGCAGCTGTATACTTCCTGAAGGAAAAGATCATACTTTCTGGGGCAAAGGCGTTTCTCAGGGACACTCCGATGCTATACGCCGTGTTGAAGGCGTTGCTGACGCAAGGCAGTATACTATCCCCGTAGAAGCTGCTGTTGAAGCTGTAAGAAGCGGTGCTGACCCGGAACTTACCGTTCGTCAGAAGCATACAAGAGAATGTTTTGTAGTTGCCAAGGAAGGCGCAGATAAGGCAAGGATAGAATCTGAGATCAAAAATATGCCTAACTACTTTGCAGATTATGACACGACCGTACATTTTATTACACAGGAAGAACTTGACCGCGATCACAAGGGTATCCCGCACGGCGGATTTGTTATCCGCAGCGGAAAGACCGGCGTCAGCGGAGAAACAAAGCACATTATTGAATACAGTCTTAAACTGGGCTCCAACCCTGAATTTACATCAAGCATACTGGTTGCATATGCAAGAGCGGCTTACAAACTCCACAAAGAAGGTCAGATTGGCGCTAAGACCGTATTTGACATTGCTCCCGCATATCTTTCTCCCAAGAGCGGCGATGAACTCAGGGCGTCTATGCTTTAAACAAACACATATGGGCAGCCGGATATCGGCTGCCCCGTATATTTTTTATATTATCACTTGACAAAATCGGCTTTTTAATGTATAATATCTTTTAGATTTTGCCGCTGTGGTGGAATAGGCAGACACAAGGGACTTAAAATCCCTCGGATTAACCTCCGTACCGGTTCAAGTCCGGTTAGCGGCACCATCTTTGTATAGGAAAAAAGATATTTCGCTCTCAAATGGCTTAGATAGGCGGTTTGAGGGCAATTCTT
>CANRJZ010000075.1 GCA_947631055.1 uncultured Clostridia bacterium
GAGGTCTGGATACACATTTTGATGAAAATGCGGTAAAGGCATTCCTCAGGAAAGTCGCTCCGTATCCTCTCGGAGCAAGGGTAAAGCTTTCCAACGGAGAAACGGCTTATGTAATGAAAAATTATCCGGATCAGCCGCTGCGTCCTATGGTAGCAGTTGTAGGTACGGATAAAATATACGACCTTTCATTTGATATGTCGTGTATGAGCATAGTAATAATGGAACTTTCAGACAGCGGCGGTCATACGCGCAGCCTTATAAATATGTGAAATGGGCAGGAAGTTCCCGCCCATTTTTGTTTTATGTCAGGAGATATTTTATGAACGAAAATGAACTTCTTAAAAAAGCCGAAGAAGCTATGGAAAACGCCTATGTCCCCTATTCGGGATTTAAAGTAGGCGCGGCGCTGCTTTGCAAAGGCGGTAAAGTCTTTCTCGGCTGCAACGTGGAAAATTCCAGTTACGGCGCTTCAAACTGCGCCGAAAGAACGGCGGTATTCAAAGCCGTATCGGAAGGATACAGGGAGCTTGAAGCTATAGCAATAGTTTCCTCGTCCGGCGAGGAGACCTTCCCATGCGGCATATGCCGTCAGGTATTGAGCGAATTCTCTCCGGATATGCGCATCATACTAAGAAAAAAAGACGGCAGCCCGTCGGTATTCTTGCTGAGCGATATAATGCCATGCCGCTTCTCTCTCAAATAGAAATCTTACGGAAAATATATGCCGACTGCAATTTTAACCGTTCTGTAATTGACTTCCGCTGAAAAATGTTATATAATTATTTATATAATATCTTTCAGCGGAATTTTTTGCTTTCAAAGCGTCTTATCCGGAAAAGAGGTCCTATGCGTATTCGTTGGTTTTTTGCCGCCGTTCTGTCAATATTTCTGCTTTCCGCCTGCCATACGGTAACGGAAGACGATACTTACATACCGGAAACATCATATTCCGGAACGGTCACGGAAAGCGATACATACACAAAGACGGAAACGGCTCCGGTAATTACGGAGACCGCTGAGGAGACCGATGTTTCCGATGAAACGACATTTTCCGACATTGAAACACCGGCATACACGGAAATTTCCTCCGAGACCGGAAGCCGGCCTCCGGAAACGGAAGAGCAGACTTCTTCGTCAGCGGAGACCTCTTCCGCGCCGCAAACGGCAGCTCCGCTCACCGAAACACAGGAAACTACGGCTCATACCTTACAGTATGAAAGCCCTTTCGGACCGGAAATGATCGGGTCGGAGCCGGATATGTACAGCGGAAGTTACAAAGCCGTCAATTTCAGCGAGCAAAAAGGTTTCTGGATAACCTATCTGGAATATATGTCCATTCTCAAAGGCAGATCGGAAAATTCTTTCCGTCAGTCTGTGGAAACATATTTCGGCAATATCGCTGATCTTGGGTTCAATACCGTTTACGTTCAGGTAAGGGCTTTCGGAGACGCCTATTATGATTCATCGCTGTTCCCTTCTGGAGAACAGTATAACGGAACTATAGGCAGCGGAAGCGATTATGACGCTCTTGATATAATGGTAAAAGCCGCTCATAAAAACGGGCTTTCAATACATGCATGGGTAAATCCTATGCGTCTCATGACCTCATCGCAGATGCAGGGCATAAGCAGCAGCTTCCCGATAAAAAAATGGTACGACAGCGACAGCCTTTGCGGGAAATACATAGTAAAATACGGAGACAGATGGTACCTTGATCCCGCATATGACGAAGTAACGGATCTTATTGCCGACGGCATATCGGAAATAATATCGGGTTATGACGTTGACGGGATACAGATCGACGATTATTTTTATCCGACCACATCGGCGGAATTTGACAGCGAAGCTTATGCCGGATCGGGCACAAGCCTTTCGCTCACCGACTGGAGGATATCCAATGTGAACAAAATGGTCAGGAAGCTGTATAACACCGTACATTCGGCAAATTCGTCAGTGATCTTCGGCATCTCGCCTCAGGGAAGCGTGGAAAATGATTACAATGAAGCTTATGCCGACGTGCGTACATGGTGCTCGTCCGGCGGCTACTGCGATTATATACTTCCGCAGGTATACTTCGGATTTAACAACGCCTCCCTGCCCTATGCAGACGTTATCTCGCAGTGGGACGGAATGGTCGGCAATTCAGGAGTAAAACTGGTAATAGGACTTGCCGCCTACAAGATCGGCGCGGAGGATAATTACGCAGGTCCGGCAGGACGGTCGGAATGGACAGACAACAGCGACATAATTTCAAGGCAGATGAAACTTGCGGAAACTCTCGGAAATTACGGCGGAACAGCTCTCTACAGATATGGATCGGTATTCGAGCCGGACGCAGAAGTTGCCGCACAGGTAAGCAAGGAAATTGAAAATATAAAAAAATAACCGATCAAAAAAGAACACAGATCGAAAAAGAAAGGATCACGGGAATTGAAAATAAATATTCGTAAAATTTTCGGCGCGTTCATCGCCCTGTCAATGGCTGTTCCCATTGGTGCGGATCCTGTCATAATAAAGGATATTCCCGCATTTGCCGAAAACGCAGCGGATCAGGCTGTCGTTTCGGTGCAGCAGCCGGACATTAACAGGGACGAGGATCTTCCCTATTCGGAAGCACCCGATTTTGAACCTATGTACAGCTTTCCGGGAAATATGCGCGGAGCTTACGTCACTCCCGGAATAGATTACGGCGCGGCGGAGGACGGCGAGGTCCTGACCGCAGATCAGATATCCGAGAGCGTTGAAAAAATGCTCGATACCGCCGAAAAAAACAAGCTTAATTCCATAATCATACTCACGGATCACGACGGTGAGACTTTTTACAGCACCGATATAAACGAAACGGTAGAACGCCCTCTGGCGGAATATGCTATCGACGAGGCTAAAGAACGCGGATTTTACGTTTATCTGGATTTCAACCTTGACCGCGTGCTTTCGGAACTTGAGGATATGGATATGCAGTCCCGTATCGACCGGCTGGCGATAATCGTTCACAGCTTCACGGTAAAATATCCTGTGGACGGGATAATCCTTGACGGGTATTATTCGTCAAAAAATGCCGTTTCGCTCAACGACTACATCAGCAACGGTTCGGGAATAGGTTTTGACAACTGGCTCACCGATAACGGAGCATACGTTTTCAGCCTTGCGTCAGACGCTATAAGACGGACTAACAATACCGTTCCGGTAGGCATAGCCCTTAATGACGTATGGGCAAATTACACTACCGACGAAAACGGTTCCGAAACATCGGTGGATTTTGAAGCGCTTACCGACGGCTATGCCGACACGGTAAGCTATATCAGCAGCGGCTACGCGGATTTCATAATGCTGAAAGCGGAAGGCTCAATTTCCGACAGCAACGAGCCTTTCAACGAACTTGTCGGCTGGTGGAACGACCGTGCAGGTGAAGCCGGCATACCGCTTTACGTTCATCATATGAATGAACAGATATGCACCGACGCTGAAGGCTGGGGATCTCCCGACGAACTTGTAAAACAGGTCATCGCCGCTTCGGACTACGATATGTACAGAGGCAGCGCGTTCAATTCCCTTTCTTCCCTTGAAAACAACGTCATGGAATCCACCGGCGCGCTTATGAAGCATTACGACGATACCATAGATCTCGAAGGCCTCAACAGCGAACTGGAAATGACCCTCCCCACAAAGACAAATTTCAAAACGGAAGAGCCTACGGTAATATTTGCGGGTTCCTTTGATCCTAACTTCCCCGTATATTACCAAGGAAAAGAGATAGAACTGAACGAAGCCGGACGATTTTATTTCACCGAAGAACTGGACGTGGGCGTAAACACCTTTAAATTCCAAAACAAAGCAAAAGTTATAACATATAAGATAACCAGAACGGTAAACGTCCTTAAAAGCGTTTCTCCTACAGACGAAACAATGCGGGTAGAAGAACAGTCAACTATAGCTCTCAGCGCAATAGCATACAGAGGTTCTTCCGTTACGGCAAGAATAAACGGAAAGAGCGTGACCCTCAAGGAAGCGGACGGTCAGCTTGACGAACTTGACCCCAACTCAAATTACACAAAATACACCGGTTACTATACCGCTCCGGAAGGCAAAAAAGGCGAAGATATCGACCTTGGCAGCGTGGAATTCTACGGAACATATCCGACAAAAACGGGAGATATAAACGAATCGCGCACAGGCGCTCACATAATAGTAAATGCTCTCGCCGAAGTTCTCAACGACTACAGTGGGAACATACTGAGAGTAAACAATGACAACACTATGGTATACAACTACAGGTCCACAACGACAAATCCTTCGCCCGACTGCACGAGACTTCCTGCCGGCACGCTGGATTATATCGTAAAGACCGTCACATACAGCGGAGTGGATTTCTACCTTACCAATTCAGGAAAACGTATCCGCACGGACGCCGTTTCCGTTCTTGAAAACCAGCCTCTCGGAAGCAACCCGATAAGTGTTGCCGATGCCGGAAAAGACGGCACGGATACGGTCATAAAACTGAAAATGCCCGTAAAAACTCCGTTTTCCATAAGCTACGGCAATATTTCATACAGCGAAGGCGGCAACGGAATTTATTATATCTCATCGTTTGATCCGGGATATATCACCATAACATTTGACTATGTAACAAGCATTTCTTCCGGAAACATTGTTTTTCCGGACAGCGCGGTATTTACTTCCGGAACATGGAGCACAGCAGAGTCCGGCGAACTGAAACAGGCAAAGCTTACTCTTTCGCTTCGTCAGAACGGTATTTTCGGAGGAATAACATCTTCTTATGACAGCAGCGGCTGTCTTGTGCTCAGGTTCAACGGCTGCCGCAGCAGCGTAAACGGCGCTACGATCGTCATCGATCCCGGCCACGGATATACGGGGCGTTCGGCATTCGATCCCGGAGCGGTCGGACATATCAAGGAACAGGAAGCAAACCTTGCGATAGCAAAATATGTAGAGCAGATGCTTTCGGATAAGGGAGCAAACGTTATCCGCTTAAAGACCGAAAGCGAAACATACCGCACGGAAGACCGATCGTCTATTGCAAGGCAGTATTCACCGGATATGTTCGTCTCGATACACTGCAATTCCGCTTCGAGCGAAAGCGGAACAGGTGCGGAAGCGCACTACTTTATGCCGTTTTCTCAGCCGCTTGCAAAATATATATCCGAAGAACTGGGAAGCTACATAAAAAGCGATATACATTCCGACGGTCAGGGAAACCGCGGTGAAAAATACAACTATTTCTGGGTAACGCTTCAGCAGGATTTCCCGTCCGTTCTCGTAGAGACGGCATTCGTTACCAATTACGACGAAGCTATGGCGCTGGCTGCGCCCAAGTCACAGAAAGGCTTTGCTTCCGCGATAGTAAAAGGCATAGAAAGATATTTTGCACGGACGAACTACTCTTGTTTCGGCGACGGAAGCGCAAGCTGGACAAATACGGACGGAACACCGGCGCAGGATCTTCCGCCGGCAGATGTTTACGACCCGTCGGAAGTTGTCACTACGATACCGGAGCAGAATGATCCTTACGGTATCCAGACAGGCAGCACGCCGCAGGATACGGATATTTCCGGAGCACCGCAGGGACTTCCGGAAGATTATGATCCGAACGATCCGTATTACCAATATTTCTATCCCGGTTATTCAAATAACATTTTCTGAGCATAGCTGATCCAACGGCATTTCAGAGCTGCGGTCTAAATGGGAACGCTCTTAAAGAGAGAGCGTTCCCATTTTTGCAAACATACGAGTCCCGGCTTGACAAATATTTTTTTGTATGCTACAATTTAGTATAGTAATTCAACACAAAGGGAAATCATATATGGAAACATTGAATAATATTATCAAAACCATCGACAACTATGTATGGGGCATACCTCTTATAGTAATTATTATGGCATGCGGGATATTACTTACTATAAAAGGCCGCGGATTACAGTTCAGACATCTGCCGCAGGCTTTCAAATATATGATAAAGGACGATGAAGCCGGTCCCGGAGAAATAAGCAGTTTCGCTGCACTTTGTACCGCTCTGTCCGCAACTATAGGCACGGGAAATATAGTCGGCGTTGCTACTGCTATCGCCGCAGGAGGTCCCGGCGCTCTTTTCTGGATGATAATAGCCGCTCTGTTCGGAATGGCTACCAAATATACCGAGGGCTTTCTTGCTGTCCGGTACAGAACTCTCGACAAAGAAGGCCATTTTCTTGGCGGACCTTTCTATTACATAGAAAACGGTATGGGAATGAAATGGAAATGGCTCGCAAAAGCCTTTGCTGTTTTCGGCGTTCTTGCGGGGCTTCTCGGTATAGGAACGATCACACAGATAAACGGCATCACTTCCGCTGCCAATAATTTCTTTTCTTCCGGAACTGCCTTTATGATAGGAGATCACGAGATCACTTATGCTACAGTGATCGCAGGAGCTGTCGTAACGGTCTGCACCGCTCTTGTGATAATCGGCGGTATAGAAAGGATCTCTCAGGTATCGCAGGTGGTAGTGCCGTTTATGGCGGCAGCATATATATTGTTCAGCCTGATGATAATAATACTTAACATCACAAAAGTTCCGGCAGCCCTTGCCGAGATCTTCCGCAGCGCATTCGGTCTTGACGCGGTAGCGGGAGGAGCTCTCGGTTCAATGATGATATCTCTGCAAAAAGGCGTTGCAAGAGGGATATTCTCAAATGAGGCGGGACTCGGTTCTGCTCCTATTGCAGCAGCTGCCGCAAGGACAAAAGAACCCGTTCGTCAGGGGCTGGTCACTATGACCGGAACTTTCATAGATACTATAATCGTCTGCACTATGACAGGACTTTCCATTGTAATTTCCGGAGCATGGAGCGATCCCGACCTTGAAGGCGTAGGCATTACAACGGCTGCATTCCAGAGCGGTCTCCCCTTCCCGCCGCGGGTAACTGCGTTCATTCTTATGATGTGTCTTGTATTCTTTGCGTTCACCACAATACTCGGTTGGAGCTATTACTCGGAGCGCTGTCTTGCATATCTTACAAATGCCAAAAAAAGTATTACGTCAGTTTACCGCTGGGTATACGTTGCGGCAGTCTTTATAGGGCCTTATATGACGGTTGAAGCGGTATGGAACATCGCCGATATTTTCAACGGATTAATGGCGCTGCCGAATATTGTCGCGCTGGTGATCCTTTCAGGAGTAATGGCAAGGGAATCAAAAGAATATTTTGCGCGTGAAAAACGCCTTAAAAATGTTGTAAAAAAATCATCGGCATCATAAAAACAATTCTGATAAGATCCGGCACAGGCAAAAAGACAGGCTCATATCTCCCATACGGGAAATATGAGCCTTATCTTATTTTCCCTGCACCGCCGTCAGCTTCCTTCGCCGGAAATAAGAGCGATCGGATCGATCCATTCTCCGTTTTTCTTTAATGCAAAGTGCAGATGAGAGCCCTCGCTGATCTCACTTTCGGCAGTGTTTCCGACAGAACCGATAACAGTGCCCGCGGAAACGCTCTGTCCTTCAGACACGGGAACGTCTTTGCCAAGTCCGCAGTACCAGCCTTCAAGTCCGCTGCCGTGATCGATAATAACGCACACTCCAAGAAGCTGATCGTCACGGACATCTTTTACGGTCCCTCCGGTCATACTTTTTACCTTTTCTCCCTCAGCGCCGGCAATATCAACTCCGTCATGTGTTTTCCAGACGTTGAGCGTTTTTGATCTGACAAGCTCGCCGTCGGAGAAAATATTGATGACCTCCCCGTTAAGAGGTCTAACCATAGCGGACGGGGTCTTTTCCGTCACTGCCGGAGGTTCGGTCTCCTTGGGAGCAGCCGTTGTTACAGCCGATGATCCGGCGGGAGCTTCCGTCTGTTTAGGAGCGGTCGTTTCCTGCTTTTTTACGTTTGCCTGACCGATGTTCACGGGAGTATCCGCAGTCTTTTTTTCGTCCGCGTCAGCGGAAAATGTATCGCTGTTCTTTCCGATAAGCTCAGTATTCAGTCTGTCGGAAATAGTATTGTAGGAATAATATCCCGCAGCTCCTACTGCAAGAACGCATATCCCTGCGGCGATCAAAAGACCCTTTCCAGAAAGTCTGCCGATCTTGAACTTAGAATTGCTCATAAAATTTCACCTCGAACATAGTTTTGACAGCTTTGGCTGTTTTATTCCCTTAAAAATAAAAATATTTGGGAAAACAGGAAAAGACATATCCGCGGCAATACAAAATTTTTCGAGTATTTATGGAAAAAAGTTGACAGACGAACTTTTTTCTGATATAATATTTAAGGTCCGGCATATGCCGGCAATAGCAAGGAAAGGAGCTTATCCGCCCTTATGCGGATAATTTGTAACTATGGCTGCTAATATCGTTATCGGAACTCAATGGGGAGACGAAGGAAAAGGTAAGGCTATCGATCTTCTTGCTTCAAGAGCGGACGTGGTCGTTCGTTCTCAGGGCGGAAACAATGCCGGTCATACCGTCGTTGCCGGCGGTGAAACATACAAGCTCCACCTTATCCCCTCGGGAATACTTTATAAAGACACTCTCTGTATGATCGGCGCAGGCGTTGTAGTTGACCCGAAAGTCCTTCTTGAAGAAATAGACGGACTTTCCGCAAGAGGAGTTTCTTTTGATAATTTCAGGATAGATCCCCGCGCTCACGTTATTATGCCTTGGCATATAGTCCTTGACGGTCTGTCCGAAGAATTCAGAGGAAATATGGATATCGGCACTACGAAACGCGGCATCGGTCCATGCTATATGGATAAATATGAAAGAAGCGGCATACGCATCTACGATCTTGTCCATCCTGAAATATTCGAGGAAAAAGCACGCGCTACGGGCAAACTCCGCAACAGTATCATAACCAACGTTTTCGGAGGAACAGCGGTAGATATCGACGCCGTTATAAAAGATTATACCGAATACGGCAAACGCCTTGCAAAATATGTCGGCGATGTTTCCGTACTTACTTATGAAGCATACAAAGCAGGCAAGGAGATACTGTTTGAAGGCGCTCA
>CANRJZ010000076.1 GCA_947631055.1 uncultured Clostridia bacterium
TTCTTCCTGCCTTCTGCATGAAGATCTATCGTATCACCATATGTATAGTGCGGATAATCTATCGCAAGTTCGTTATTTTCCGTAACTATAACTTTGTAGCCCTCGTTTACAAGTTCACTGCTTGGTGTGAATTTTTCAGCAGACTGCGCGGCATAATCTCCCGTTGCAAATATACCGGGTTTGTACATATCAATAACATACGGCTCTGAGTTTGTAAGTTCGCCGGTTATGTTTATGGGGAAACCGGCATATATGTTACCATTTATTACAGCGTTGCCGGACAGATAAAAATCTTCACAGTTACTGTAAATACTGTTATTATTGCCGCTTATTGTGCCGCCCGTTACAGTCAGTTTGTTTCCATGCCTAACATTAATGCCGGTTCTATTACTGGTAATTGTGCCGCCGTTAATGGTAATAGTCACATTATCGGGATTGGACGAATTTGAATCGATAGCATCACCATATTCATTTTTTATAATTCCATTATTTACTGTCAAAGAAGAGTCATCGTATAATTGTATTGATGAATTTATTGTGCCACCGTCAATTGTAAGATTTCCTGCTTTTACCTCGCAGCTTCTCTGAATCGTTCCGCCTTTTATGGTAACATTTCCGCTCGGCATAACACATAACTTACATTCACTTAATGTACCGCCGTATATAGTCATATTCCCGTTGTTGACAGCTTGGAAATAGCAGTCTCCTATTTTGCCGCCGCTTTCATCATAAAGATTAAAATTACTTCCGTCAACTAATAACCATGTTTGTTGAGAAAATCGCTCGTCAAAACTTATGCTGTATCCGTTCAGGCACAGGCTTATATCACTGCTGATACGATATTCTTCGACATTTATAACAACATCTGTCGTAAGATAATATTTTCCGCTTTCGGTGGGCAGACTGTCGGTCTTATCCCACGGTAAAAATTCCATTCCGTCATCATGCCTGTGTATTTCGGCAAGCTCAAGTTCGCCGTCGGAATTTTCAACTACAGCATGATCCGGGTCAAAAGAACTGAAATGCTTCACAGCGTCGGGAAAATCATTTGCGCCGGTAGTAAATACGCCGGGGGTATCCATTTCAATCGGATATGTTCCGCTTCCGGTAAGTTCGCCGTTTATTGTTATTTTACTGCTGCTGACAAGATGTATCTTTTCGGTTATCACCGGCGCGCCGGAAAGGTTGAAATCATGTCCGTAAAAATATATACTGCTGATATTACCGCCGGTAATATTAAGAGGATCATCTTTCACGCCGGATGCTGTTCCAACTGATAAACCATATGACAAGCCGGTTATTTCACCGCCGGTAATGTTTGTTTTGCTGCCTGCTAATAATATTCCTTCTCCGATCATCGGGGACAAACTATCTGCCTCGTCTCCGAATATGGCTGTCATTTCATCATAATCTTGCTTTTCAATACTTGAACTAATTGTTCCGCCGTTTACGGTAATTTTACTCGGATCATCGGCGCTTACACTGGCTATACCGTAAATGGATCCGCTTATTTCGCCGCCGTTTACAGTCAGATCCCCTTTGTTCTCTATTCCGCTTGGATAAAGCTCTAATTCAAGTTTATCAAATAGATCTTCCATACTTGATATTTTTTCTGTTGTATAGATCTTTGCGCCATTTTCTACGGTAAGAGTTCCGCTGTCGTTAGAGATACCAACATATCCTCCGGATATAGTTCCGCCTTTTATTTCAAGAGCTCCGTGATCGTTGCAAATTCCATATGTATCACCGATTATTGTTCCGCCTTTTATACAATTTGTTGTTGATCCGTCTGAGGTCAGATCAAGGCTCACCGGTCTTGGAACGACCTTAATTTCTATTCCGGTGGTTTTGCCTTGAATAGTTCCGCCGTTTATGGTTATAACACCTCTGCCGGTTACTATACCGCGGCCGCGAGTATCATCTCCGCTTGCACATGATGCGGTTATTTTTACATTGTCATTTACGGTAAGACTTCCGGAATTACTTATTCCTATACTATCAGCATAAATATCATCATCGTGTGCGTTTATCTCCGCTTCACCTTCTACGACCAGTTCATTGTAATTGTTTATGCCGGCGGCATTAAAACCGTATACAGATATATTTGCATTTCCTTTTACAATAAGTTCTCCGGTGTTTTCTATACCGCAATTATTACAGTTATCCGGATTTCCGGTCACTGTGATAGATGTGTTCCCGTCTATTGTCAGTATTCCATCTTCATTACGCATACATATATTATCTGCATCTTTCTCATCTTCTGCGCATTGTGAAATAATTTTCGTATCAGTTATTGTTAATGTACCGCTATTTTCTATTCCGTAATAAAAAGTATTTCCGGCGTATATCTGTATAGTTCCCCTATTTATTTTCACATTTCCGTCATATCCTATTTCAAATTCACCTTTATTGCTTACAATATTCGTATTTGATATTGTTCCCGTGCCTGTGACGGTCAAAATCGCATTATTTCCGATAGTTATAGTACCTATTGACAAGTCAAAATTGTTAAGGTCAATGGTTATACTCTCATATTCGTTTATGGTAAGACTGCTTGAAGGATCAATTATGCTTTCGCCAAGAGAATACTCTCCGCTATCCAGTGAAGCAAGATCTTCCCCGCTCATTATAACATTATCTTCAAGAGAAAGCAGGTCAATTTCATTCTGTTCGGTCTCGTCGGTTTCCTCTGTTCCGGAAGTTTCCGCTACCATATCCGTTTCGTCGGAAATATCTCCCTCGGGAGCTGTCGTCTCCGCAGAGGTTTCACCGGTCACCGTTGTAACTTCGGTCTCGGCGGGCGGCTCGGTTACGGAAGTTACGGAAGTTTCCGCCGGCGCTGTTGTTTCGGCAGGAGCAGTCGTTTCCGCGGGAATATCCTTCGTTTCCGCGGTTTCCGGCTCGGTATCGCTGCTTATTTCCGTAACGGAAGTTTCAGCAGGAGCGGTCTCTTCCGCATGGACCGTATTAATAGCCGTATCAACGGCAAGCGTTCCCTCCGGTAATGGAACGAACACCATAGACAGCGCAATTACTGCACTTATAGATCTGCGTATGAAAGTTCTTTTCATGCGATCAGCCTCCTTATATATGTTACAAATGATAATTGATATTTAAAAAGTGCCATATGTGTGATCCGACACTCTTTTTCCATTTTGTGTATAATATAATTATATTACTTAATTATTAATTCTTCAAGAATTTTGACCTGACGTTTACGTAATCAAACCTGACTTTTACGAAATGGTCAGCGTATTTTCAACTATAATTTGGAAATTTTATAAATAAATATTTAATAAAAAGCCGGTGCAAGTTGTTTCTGTTTCAGAATAAATAATTCACATAAAATGCATTGACTTTTGCAGTGCTTTCTGCTACCCTTAAAATAGGGAAAAATAATCTGTCGTTCAATGGGGTTACTGCCGGTAGGACCGGAGCGGCAAAACGAACGCTGCACAGGGACAGAATATATGCCGTCACCGTATTTATGCCCTGCCGGAAAGGAAGAAGCATAAGAACGGAAGATGTTTTTTCCGCTAAATAAAAATAAGGAGGTTTCATCAAATGGCCGGAATAAACAAAAAATTACTTAGCATTGTTATCAGCCTGCAAATGGTATTATGCAGCGTACCGGCGGTTTATGCCGACGCATCGCCCGCCAATGCTGCACAGCCGTCTGCCGCTTCGGAAACGTATCCGCTTAAGCCTGATGATGGACATATGCACCTTGCCCGGTCGGGCGGCTTTGTGGGATATGAGCTTGTAGAGCCTACTTGTACTGCCGGCAGCAGAAAGGGTTATGTGTATCGCTGCTATCTGTGCGGTACGGATTTTGTGTGGCTTTGCAGAGGTCTTGACGCCAATGATCCGTTGGGAAAATATGAGCCGCCGCTGGGTCACGATGTAGACGAATGGCAGTCACATGAGGGCAACTGCGGTACATACAAGACCGGTTATTGTAAACGCTGCAAAAAGGAAGTTACCGAGGGTACTCCCGATCATGACTGGAGCAGCTGGACGGTAAAAGAAGCAGCTACCTGCGTCAAGGACGGACTGAAAACATCTTCCTGTAAAAAATGTCAGGAAGAAAGGACTGAGACGATCCCAGCTACCGGCGTACACAGCTGGAAAAACTGGATCGTGACACAAGAAGCCGACTGCACAAATGCCGGCTCTGAAACAAGAGAATGTGAAGTCTGCCAAAAAACGGAGACAAAGGTCATACCGGCAAAAGGACATTCTTATGCTATTGCCGGAACTCTTCCCAGCTGTAATGAAGCAGGGGTAGAGTATATGCAGTGTGAGATCTGCAATTATATTGACGAAACTACAAGAAAAGCCGTTCCCGCAACGGGACATATCTATGAGGACGACGGCGACTGCACCACAGCCGTTACCTGTAATGTGTGCGGTGAGATCGTCATAGAGGCTATGAGCCATGATTTCGACACCGTTTACCGCTCTGACGATGAACATCACTGGCAGCCATGCAGAAATCCCGGCTGTGATGTTACCGCAGAAAAAGTTCCGCATGAACTTAAATTCAGCGGTGACTGCACCAAGGGCTATTACTGCACGGTATGCGGCGCTACCGGTATCAATAAGAAAAGCGAACATTCCTACAGCGACACGGCAACGCCTTATTTCTGGAGCGGCGGAACGGAACATATCTACCTCTGCACCAATGACGGCTGCAAACAAGGCAGAAGAGAAAAGCATATTGCCGGTACAAGAGACGACTGCACCCAGCCGCTGCTTTGCGCTGTCTGCAACGCCATTATGGAAAACGGACAGAAAAACCATAATTTCAGCGGAAGATCCGTTGATACGGAGGAAAGTCATGTATACAGCTGTCAAAATCTGAGAGGCAGCTGCGTGGGCGAAAAGATCACGCCGCACAGCTTTATCCGTGACGACGGCAACTGTACCACTGCCGAATACTGCACTATCTGCGGAAGACGTACACAGGCAAACACTTCCCATAATTTCGGCGCATGGCAAGATACACTTGACGGTAAGTATCACTACCACAAGTGTACAAATACAAACTGCACCGTTGAAGAGCTGGAGGAACATCACCTGAACGCAGCTACCGGAAAATGCATTGAGTGCGGTGCTGATCTGATGCCTCATACAGAGCATATCCAAGGCGATTATTTAAGAGACGAAAAAGTAGGACCTACCTGTGAATTAGGTACTATGATAGCGCATTATTATCTATGTGCTAAATGCGGAAAGGAATATATCGCCTCTTACAGTGAATACAGCGGAGCCGACCGTCTGCCCGCACTCGGTCACACGGTACAGGGCAGTCCGGATAGTGTGCCGCATGAAGGTGAATGCGGTTACTATTATACAGGCACCTGCATAATCTGCGGAAAAGCAAATGTTACCGAAGGCATTGAAAAAGCCGTTCATAACTGGAGCGACTGGACGGAAGAATCAAAAGCCACCTGCGGTACAGACGGCAAGGTCGTAAGGACTTGTCAGAACTGCGGCAAGCAGGAAGAGATCATCGAACCGGCGGCCGGCGAACATACATGGTCGGACTGGACTATTACCAACGCCACTTGTACTGCGGCAGGCAGCCAGACAAGAGAATGTACCGTTTGCCATACTCAGGAATCCGAAGAGATCCCCGCAGCCGGTCGCCAGTATGCTCTGACCGGAACGCTGCCCACCTGTACTGACACCGGCAGCGAGTATATGGAATGTACTATCTGCGGAGATATAGATAAAGACACAATAAAAGAGATCCCTGCGACAGGTCATACCTATGAAGACGACGGCGACTGCACCACAGCCGTGAAATGTAAGACCTGCGGTGAGATCATTCAGGAAGCACGTCAGCATAATTTCTCTTCAAACTATTTCCATGATGAGACCTCACACTGGACGGGCTGCGATAATGAGGGCTGCAACGTTCAGACAACGGCAGGAGCACATCAGCTGACAGCTTCCGGTGACTGCACGCTGGGATATCACTGCGACATCTGCGGCGCAACAGGCATCAATGCACAAGCCGCGCATAGCTACAGCACTGAAGCAGTGCCTTACATATCAGGTACAGAGCATGTTTATCTCTGCACAAACAAGGACTGCATACAAGGCAAGACAGAGGAACACACAGCTGCTGAAACCAATGACTGTACCGTGCCTGCAAAATGTACGGTATGTGAAGCAGTCCTTGGAACAGCAAATGAAGAGCACACCTTCGGCGATACATATACAGTAACCGCACAGGGACATGAGTATCACTGCCTGAATAATAACGGCAAGTGTACCGGCGTGAAGGTAGTCCCCCACACCATTCCCGTAGATGACGGCGACTGCACCACGGCTGTAAAATGTTCCGTCTGCGGATATACAGAAGTTGAAGCTCATGCAGCGCATAACTTTGACGACTGGGAGGACATCGGCAACGGTTATCATTCCAGAGAATGTCAGACATACGGCTGCGAAGTGATGGAACAAGGCGAGCATGAACTTGATCCGGAAACCAACAAATGTAAGATCTGCCGTTCCGGAGATGCTCCCGAACCTGACGACAGCAAGACCTACTTTGATGAGAAAAACGCTATCGTGAACGAGGAAGCCGGCGCTAAGGTCGTAAAAGAAAACGCCGAAGATGGTTTCTTCTATAAAGGCAGCGGCAAACCTGTCTCTCCGGATGATGAGATCATTCTTTCCGTAACGCCTTCAGAACTCGATCAGGACGAACAGAAACAGTTCTCTGCGGATCTTTCCAACGAGGAGATAAAAGCCGTTTATAACATCGCTCTCCTTTGCAACAACATGGAGATCGAACCGAACGGAGTTATCAGAGTGACCATTACGACACCTGCAAGTGTTGCCGGACAAAAGGTAAAACTTTATCGCCTTGAGGATAACGTCACTTTCTGTAATGTTTATAACGGCATGTCAGGAACGATCACTTTTGATACCGGTCATCTGAGCATTTATGTACTATCGGCCGCAAAAGAAGATCCTCCTGCCGACAACGTTCCTTCGTCTCCGTCGGGACCGCCTTCCTCGGTACATCACCCGAGCAGCGATATTCCCCAGAAGGAAAGCAGCGCCAACAACAATGCGGCGCCGGAGGACGTCAGCTCAGGTGCAGGCGTATCCGCAGCCGATGAAAGTGTAGAGGAAAGCAGTGCTTCGCCTTATGCTTATGCCGCAGGTATACTGCTGATACTTTGCACAGCGGCGCTTATGATAATAAAAGAAAAACTTTCCGAAAAGCAATAACTTTTTGAACAGCCGTTTTTTATAACGGAATATGTCAAGATCGGCATTGTACTTTTCGGACAGTTCCGGAGGATCAGAAAGTTTCCTGCGGTAAAAAATATCCGACAGAAAAAAGATGATCTTAAGTTATTCCGAAAACAAGATCCGTCACACCTTGGATTTAAGGTGCGGCGGATCTTTTTTAATATTTTTTAACGTTTATAATTATTCAGATCAGCTTTGCAAAAACAGCCGAGCCTGCATGGATAATACATTTATTTTCATGGAGATCTGCAACCTTTCCAAAGTAGTAAATTACTTCTCCAAAATTGCCGCTTATTTCAATTTCCGATGAATTATTGCTTGGATTTATTGCGGCAAAGATCATTTCGTTATCAAAACTTCTTATATATGCAAGAGGTTTTCCGACTGTACCGTTACAAATAAATTCTATCTTTCCAAGGCTTTGCAGAGGTCTGTTTGCTTTTCTTATGGAAATAAGTTTTTTTATTTCGTTCAATAAAGAATTTTCATCGCTAAGCTGCTTTTGCACGGTGGGACGATCCGGATCGGGATCGATCGGGATATATAATTTATCCGCCGGAGCAGCCGAAAATCCTGCATTTGAGCTGCTGTCCCACTGCATAGGCGAACGTGAACCGGTCCTGCCATAGCCGCCTTCAACGGAAGTCAGACCCTCAACATAGTTCATACCTATTTCATCGCCGTAATAAATGTACGGCGCACCGGGCATTGAAAGCAGAAAAGCAAACGCAAGTTTTTTATTGTCACCGTGGATATGACGTGCAAGTCTGTCCATATCATGATTGCCCGACGGGATACATATAAGTCCTTTTCCTCCCGAACGTTCATAACTGTCAATGTATTTTGCAACAAATCCCGACGCATCTCCGCAGCCGTCAAAAAACGGTTTTTCACATCTGAAAAGATCGTTGTAATGCGATGAACCAAAATGCAGCAGAAAATCCATATGAAATCCTCCTGCAAGGCTCTGATACGGTTCGCCCCATTCGGATACCATTGCCGCTTCGGGAAATTCTTCATCAAGAAATGCACGGATATTCTGCCATAGAGCAATAGTCCCCTTGCCGTCCTCGTCGTTTTTTACAAGCGAGCCTGCCATATCGACACGGAAACCGTCGCAGCCTTTTGAAAGCCAGAAACGCATAATATCTTTTAGAGCTTCTCTTGTAGCTATCGCTCCTGCGGAATCGGTTGACTGCTGCCATGGGCGATCGGGCTTGTAAAATCCGTAATTAAGCGCCGGCTGATGTGTGAAAAAATTTACCGCGCAGCTTCCGTCACGGTCGGATATTCCTCTTAAAGAGCCGTAACCTGTAGGTTCCTCCCAGATACTGTCCGTCCATACATAACGGTCGGTAAATTCGTTCCGTTCCGCTTTCATACTTTCTTTGAACCAAGGGTGTTCCCATGAAGTATGCCCCGGAACGAGATCGAGAATTATATGCATATCAAGCTTATGCGCTTCATTGAACAAATTTATCAGATCGTCATTTGTTCCGTAACGCGGCGCGACCTTGCAGTAATCGGACACATCATATCCTGCGTCGCCGAAAGGCGATTCAAAACAAGGATTTATCCATATCGCAGTACAGCCCAAATCTTTAATGTAAGGCAATTTTTCGGTTATGCCGTTTATATTGCCGATACCGTCGCCGTCGGTATCTTTGAAAGACTGCGGATATACTTC
>CANRJZ010000077.1 GCA_947631055.1 uncultured Clostridia bacterium
AAAGCAATGTATTGCTGTTTGTTATCGCCGTTAAAGTCATATCATCGTTTATCGAAACGAGATATGCAGTCATAAGCACACTTGATATGACACGTTCCGCAAAATTTATCGCCAGAAACATTACTACCGACATTGCAAGCTTGTTTTTGCTGAAAAGATTGCCCAGTGCAAAGCTGAAATAAATATGTGCCAGATAACTAAATGGGATAAGCAGAAAGGAAGTTAATGATGATAATAAGAGTTGGCCGAGATAATCGTTTCCTTCAGAAAATCCGTCGATGAAGCCCTTGTAAAAATCTGTCAGCCATGTGAAATTTCCGCTTATGATCGTAACATAAACTGCGGAAATTATAAGTAAAAATAAAAACCATATATATGCGGTAATAAGCTTTGAAGCAATAAGCTGCCATGTGTGAACGGGGAGAGTGTGCATTAAATACCCCTCGTCCTTTAAAAAGCTTTTATAGAATCTTATTGTTGAAAGAACTATTAATAATATTGAAGCCGCAAAAATAATAAATACCGATGACATTGCAAAAGCAGCCGAAATAATGCTTGGATATTCTCTCACGTCAGGCGGCGCGGTCTTTTTCGTTGATATATGAGTAAGGATCGCCATGGCAACTATGGCAATTCCCATGACCCCGTATTTTTTATAATCTGCAAGAATTTCGTATTTAATAAGTTTTCTTAACACGCGAACACCTCCCTGAAAAGCGCGTCAACAGATTTTCCGTTCTGCTCGCGGATCTCGTCAACTGTGGAATGAAGAACAATATTTCCATATTTCAGAAAGATCACATCGTCAAGGACATTTTCAACATCGCTGATAAGGTGCGTTGAAATAAGCACGGACGCGTTTTCGTTAAAATTAGAAATAATTGTTTTAAGGATATAATCCCGTGCGGCAGGGTCAACGCCGCCGATAGGTTCGTCCAGAAGATACAGCTCCGCATTTCTGCTCATAACAAGGATAAGCTGAACTTTTTCACGCGTTCCCTTTGACATGGTACGGAGCTTTTCGGAAGGTTGTATATTCAGCCTTTGCAGCATATCAAGCGCAGTTTCAATACTGAAATCTTCATAAAAATCCTTGAAAAAATTCAGTGTCTGCTGTACTGTCATCCAGTCGCTGAGGTACGTTTTTTCCGGAAGATAGGAAACTATCTTTTTAGTTTCTATCCCGATATTTTTGCCGGAAATTTTCAAATCACCGCTGCTTGGAGTCAAGATCCCGCTGAGGATCTTTATAAGCGTTGTTTTTCCGCTGCCGTTAGGACCGAGCAGACCGATGATCTTTCCACGTTCCAATTGCAGGTCGATATTATTCAGAGCCGCTTTATTACCGTAATATTTACACACTTTGTTAAATTCCAGAAGCATTGTAATACCCCTTTCTCTATTTTTTGTTATACATTTTCATAAGTTCAGCCGCTTCTTCGGGAGAATATCCAAGCAATTTCATTTTTGAAATAAAATTTTCGATCTGCTCATTTGCAAGCTGTTTGCGAAGATCTTCGATCGTCTTGGGATCGTTTGTTATGAATCGTCCGGAAGTGCGCTGTGTATAAAGAAGTCCGTCCCGTTCAAGTTCAGAAAGGGCTTTTTGCATGGTATTCGGATTTACTTCCGCTTCTGCTGCAAGTTCGCGGACAGACAGGATCTTATCGCCGGCTTTGTATTCTCCTACAGCGATCGAAAGTTTTATCTGCTCAATTATCTGCATATAGATAGGTGTATTTGAATTAAAATTCCATGGCATTTAAATTCTCCTTTCTTTTGTACTATTCACATAATACAATGATATAATATTTTGCTAAGTCTGTCAAGGCAAAAGAAAAAAGTTCAAAATTTTTTTACAATAATAAAAATCGGCGGAAGATCTTATCTTCCGCCGATAATCATATTATGTATTTTATTTAGAGATTGATTATAACTTTTCCTTCTGCCGTAGGAGTGACATTTATTGCATCTTTGCCAAATATTCTTACGCTGAAAGAAGAATCGGTCTTAGTATATGATACCTCCGCCATATTTCCGTTTCTCTTGGCAGTAAGAGTGAATATTTTTTCAGCGTCAGTATTGTAAATATTACATTCAGCAGTCTTGCCGTCCTCAAGTTCATATATAACGAACTCAGTACCGTTCAGGTAGTCATATTCAAAATTCTTTTCAAAGTTACCATATGCAATTATGCTGTTTGGCTTTGCAAGGCAGGGGAGAGAGAAATAATCAAATTTTTCATTATAGAATTTTCCGCCCTCATACTGCTTTCCGGAAATTATGTCTGTCCAAGTTCCTGCCGGAACATAAAATTCCGCTGTTCCTTCTTCGTTGAATATAGGAGCAACAAGAATGTTATCGCCGAACATATACTGACGGTCAAGATTAAGGCAAACCGGATCGTCAGCAAAGTCAATTACCATAGCTCTCATCATAGGTACTCCGACCGTAGAGGTCTTTATAGCCTGAGACCATATATACGGCATAAGTTTACCTTTAAGCTTGGTAAAGAATCGGAGAACATCAACGGATTCTTCATCAAAAAGCCATGGAACTCTGTAAGAACTGTTTCCGTGCAGACGTGAATGTGTGGAGAATAGTCCGAATGCAGCCCACCTTTTGTAAATATCCGGAGTTGCCGTTGCTTCAAAGCCGCTCATATCGTGGCTGAAATATCCAAATCCGGAAAGGCATAACGATAATCCTCCGCGAAGAGTTTCTGCCATGGAGGTGTATTCAGCAGAACAGTCACCGCCCCAGTGTACCGGAAATTTCTGTCCGCCGACAGTTGCAGAACGGGCAAACAGGCAGGCTTTGTTTTCACCGTAATATTCTTTAAGGACATTGAACACAGTCTTATTGTAAAGATACGTATAATAGTTATGCATTGCAATAGGGTCTGATCCGTCAAAATATTTTACCTTGGTAGGAATTCTTTCGCCAAAGTCTGTTTTGAAGCAGTCAACGCCCATTTCACATAAGGCTTTCAGTTTGGAAGCATACCATTCGCAGGCTGCGGGATTAGTAAAATCAACAAGTCCCATACCGGGCTGCCACATATCGCACTGGAAAACGCTGCCGTCGGGATTTTTTACAAGGTATCCGTTTTTCATGCCCTCATCGAAAAGCTTTGAACGCTGTGCGATGTACGGATTTATCCAAACACATATTTCAAGGCCTCTGTCTTTGAGCCTTTTCAGCATTGCGGGAGGATCCGGGAATTGACGTTTATCCCATTCAAAGTTGCACCACTCAAATTCTTTCATCCAGAAACAGTCGAAGTGGAACACCTGAAGAGGTATATCTCTTTCAGCCATACCGTCGATAAAAGAAGTTACTGTTTCTTCATCATACTTTGTTGTAAATGAAGTAGTGAGCCACAGACCAAATGTATATGCAGGAGGGAGAGCGGGCTTTCCGGTAAGGAAGGTGTAATTTGAAAGAACTTCCGTAAGGTTTTCTCCGCCGATCATAAAGTATTCAAGATGTTCGCCGGGAACTGTGAATGAGACCTTGGAGACCGTATCGGAAGCAACTTCATATGAGACTTTATCGGAACTGTTTACAAACACGCCGTATCCTCTTGAAGATACATAAAAAGGTATGCACTTATACGACTGATCCGAGCATGTTCCTCCGTCAGAATTCCAAGTTTCTACGCTCTGACCGTTTTTAACGAATGTGGTGAATTTTTCGCCGAAGCCGTATATATTTTCTCCTACGGAAAGAGTAAGCTGTTCACGGAGGTATGTGTTTCTTTCGTCCTGAGGATAACTCCAGAAAGTATCATCTTGCGTATGTGCAAGGCGGGTAGAGACTCTGAACTGATTTTCGTTGACTATGGTAGTCATTCTCCATGCTCCGCCGGTAAGTTTTTTATCTTTATAATAGTATTGTATGTTCCAGCTCCACTTACCAATACGGACTTTAGTTCCGCCGGAAACAAGTTCCCAGTATTCGTCTGTTTCGATGATCTCAGGAGTAAAGCCCTGATCTTCATTAAGTTCAAATTCGGGCATATTTCCGAGAGTGCCTTTGTAGTGGTCGATAGTTACTTTTATAACATCTTTTTGTTTAGATGTAAAAGTTATGTCAAGTACAGGACCCCCGAGCGTCATTCCTCTGTTCTGGATATATGTTGTAGTAGCAAGAACATTGATGTAATTTGTTCCGGCTTTGACTTCATATGCCTGAGAAGCATAATTTACTTCATAGCCTCTTTTATTCAGCCAGAATCCGTCTGCAAATTTCATATGTACAAAACTCCTTTATTATGTAATTGATTACATTGTACAACATACACATAAAAATTGCAAGGGGTTTGAAAATTTTAACTATTTGTTCATAATTATTATTTGGCACTGGGAATACAAGCCTTATTTGCGGAATATAAATGTGTTAGCAAACGCGAAAACAAGGAGGAATTTATATGGACTTTAAAGTAAACAGAGAGGAAATTGCAGCCGCGGAAGTAATATTTGACGATACGCAGGAGCAGTCCGTAGAACTTGATTATGTGCTTCCCGATTATTATCCGGAAATATTCAAGATAATCAAGTGCGTTACCGTTCCGAAAATATTGTCCTACAATACCGGAGGAGACAGACTTACATATGAAATGGCGGTCTGCATACGCGTTTTGTACTGTACTGAAGGCAGCAGCGCAGTAAATTCCGTTGAACAGAAGCTGACCTATACAAAGACTGTAGAGTTCGGCAGAACGGTATCGGAACCGCGGGTAAGCATAATCCCAAGAACGGATTACATCAATTGCCGTGCAGTTAATCAGCGCAGACTTGATGTACGGGGAGCGATATCAATTAAAATAAAAGTTTCTGTTCTTGACAAAAAAGAAATTGTTTGCGATGCTTTCGGCGGAGGCATACAGCTGAAAAAGCTTCCTGTTACATACCCATCATCAAAACTGTATACGGCGAAACGCATAACCGTTTCGGAAGAATTTGATCTTGGAATGTCCAAGCCGCCAATAGTCAGTGTACTGAGATGTGACGCAGTCATAGCGTCCGCCGACAAGAAAGTTATTGCAAATAAACTTATCGCAAAAGGCGAAATTTATATTAATATGCTTTACAGCTGCCGGAAGGATAACGAGGACAGTGTTGAAGCTATGCAGTTCACTCTTCCTTTTTCACAGATAATAGATCTTGAAGGAATTGATGAAAGATATGTATGCAGCGTTGAACCGGAAATAATATCCTGTGATATTGAACCGCGTTCAGACGGAGACGGAAATTCCAAGATCGCCGAGTGCACCCTGTCAATACTTATCGTATGTTCGGCTTACCGTCAGGCATCAGCGGAACTGGCGGTCGATGAGTATTCCACATCATACAAAACGGAAAGCACACGCTCGGATATAAAAATTGAAATGCCTCCTCAGCCGATAAATTCCTCCTGCGTTGTGAAATGTTCTATGGAGTACGGAGAGGGCGGCATAGATCGCATATACGATGTCTGGTGTACCGTAAACAGTGTTTCCGCTAAGCCGGATACGGAAAACAGCTGTATTTCAATAAATGGGAACGCATCATATTGTGTTATGGCAAGAAGTACGGACGGAGAACCGGTCATAATTGAAAAGGAAGAAAGTTTTTCTGTTACGGTCCCTGCGGAAAATATAAATGAGTTTTCACGTTCAGACGTCCGGCTCGTGCCTGTATCATGTTCGTACAATCTTGCATCTGATAACAGCGTAGAAGCCAAGACTGAGCTTAAAATAACAGGAGAAATAACCGGTACAATGAATATTTCCTGCATTACCGACATTAATATTGACGACAGCGAATCTGTAAAGAAAAATTCCAATTATGCCCTTAAACTTTATTTTGCCGGTGAAAATGAAGATCTGTGGGAAATAGCCAAGAAATATGGAACTTCCGTTTCTGCTATTATTGAGGAAAATGACATAGAGGACGACAAGCTTTGCGGAAAAGGAATGCTGCTCATTCCTATAGTCTGAACCGATATAAAAATGGAGGTATACCTGAATGACAAACAATGATATTTACTGCGATATAGCCAAGCGCACCGATGGAGATATTTATATTGGTGTGGTAGGACCTGTTCGTACCGGAAAATCAACATTTATCAAAAAATTTATGGAGCAGCTGGTGATCCCCAATATTTCCAGCGAATACCGCCGTGAACGCGCGGTAGATGAACTTCCGCAGTCTTCAGCCGGAAAAACCATTATGACAACAGAACCCAAATTTATTCCCGAAGAAGCCGTTGAAGTCACTATAGGCGACAAAACACGCTTCAATGTCAGAATGATAGACTGCGTCGGATATATCGTACCCAGCGCAATAGGATATATTGAAAACGAAGCACCGAGAATGGTCGTTACACCCTGGTTCGAGGAAGAAGTTCCTTTTGCAATGGCGGCGGAAGTCGGTACAAGAAAGGTAATACAGGATCATTCTACAATAGGACTTGTCATTACTACCGACGGAAGCATTTCGGATATTCCGCGTGAAGAATATGAGGAGTCGGAGCAAAGAGTAATTGAAGAACTTGATTCAATAAATAAGCCTTTTGTGGTACTTCTGAACTGTCTTTATCCCGAATCAAAAGAATCAAGACAACTGGCTGAACAACTTTCCGAAAAATACGGAACGCCTGTACTGCCGGTAAACTGTGTCGATCTTGAAGAAAAAGATATCATCGATATATTGAGACAGGTCTTATATGCTTTCCCGATAAAAGAGATCAATATCTGTATGCCTAAGTGGATAACCGGTCTGTCAAAAGGACACTGGCTCAAAAACGATGTGTTCAATACTATTCGTTCTGCTTATGAGAATGTAAGATTTGTCCGCGATGTGAACGGCGTTGAAGAACAGATAATGAATGATGAAAACATATGTCGGGCAATGATATCCGATATTGATCTCGGAAAGGGAAGTGCCGAGGTAGAAGTCGATCTTAAAAATAATCTTTTCTATAAAATAATCGGCGAGGAAACAGGGATAGAAATTGCCGGAGAAAGTGATCTCATGCCCCTTCTTAAAGAGCTCACGGTTATAAGGAAAAAGTACGAAAAAATCGAAAATGCTCTTTCCGAAGTTGAAGCAACGGGTTACGGTATCGTTATGCCTACAATAGATGAATTATCTCTTGAAGAACCTGAGATAATCAAACAAGGCGGAAAATACGGCGTCCGGCTTCGCGCATCTGCGCCTTCGATACATATGATGAAGGCGGATATAGTTACCGAGGTAAATCCTATAGTAGGCTCTGAAAAGCAGTCGGAAGAACTTGTAATGTACCTTCTCAAAGAATTTGAGGAAAGTCCACAGAAGATATGGGAATCCAACATTTTCGGAAAATCTCTCCACGAGCTGGTCAATGAAGGACTTCACAACAAGCTGTACAGAATGCCTGTTGATGCCCGCCTGAAGCTTCAGGAAACTCTTGAACGCATTATCAATGAAGGCTGCGGCGGACTTATATGCTTTATACTTTAAAATTATTACCGACCTTCCGTTATTGGAATGTCGGTATTTTTTTGACATTACATACGCTTGAATTAAGTTACAGAATTATTACAGATATACCAATACAAATTACAATACGGTTACATTTATTGAAATCATTTTTGGTATATGTTATAATGTGGCTATCAAAGAAAAAGGAAGTGTTCAGATGAAGTTGAATTTAAGGAGATCGCTTTGTATACTTACTGCGGCTTTTACAATGCTGTCATCGTTTTCGGGCTGTAAGAAAGAGGACGGCGGAAACGAAAATAACAACAATAACGGCGGCGGTAATATTCAGAAAATTTCCGAGGAGCAAGCCGTCAAGGAACGGGCTTTCAAGGTTACCGAGCTTGAACCGGACGACGAAAACGCTATGATGCTGTATGAACTTTCCTATCAGAACGGTATGTTCTACAGCGAATACAGCGACTATATTGCCGACAAGAACGAAAACGGCGAGGATACATACTATTATAAATTGTATATTGCCGAACTTGACGAAACGGGAAGTATTCAGAAAAAAATACTTGTTTACGATAGTAAGGATGATCCGGATACTTATGTAAATATTGTAAAAAATTCGATTATGGCTGACGAAAGCGGAAATATTTCCGCTATTGTGGAGCAGGGCAGCGGAACAAGTGATTACCATCTTATGACTTTTGACCCTGACGGAAATCAGATAAGCGACAAGGAAATGCCCGATGTTATGACCAAGTCGGATATTAACGGGGGACAATACATAAACAGCTGCGTAAGCGACAGTGACGGAAATATTTTTATTCAGCTCAACGACTGTGTAAAAGCCTTTGACAAAGAGGGCAATTTTCTGTTTGTAACCGATAAACTCGATACTTCAATGGGCTACACGCGAGGGATAATACTTACAAATACAGGCGTACCTGCGGTTTGTTACAGTTCATACCGTGGAAATTCTTCAACAAAGATCATGGAGATAGATGTTAACACCAAGGGCTTCGGAACGGAATATGTTCTTCCAGAAACATATGTAAATACTGTAAGTTCGGGCAGCGGCGATTATCTCTGTTATGCTCAGACAAATACGGGAGTTGCGGGTTACCGTGTCGGTGCTCCTGAAGCAGATACTCTTGAAAAGGAGCAGGTAATTAATCTGCTGAATATCGGCGTTGACACAAACCAGATAGATTATATAATCGCCTGTGACGATGGCTCTTTTGTGACAGGCGGATATACAAATTCCGCAAGAAAAAACGGTTTTGTATGTTCACATATCGTACCTGTTGACGAAAGCGAGGTCGTACTCAAAAAGGTACTGAC
>CANRJZ010000078.1 GCA_947631055.1 uncultured Clostridia bacterium
GACTGACGCAGGTCCGAAGCATATTGCCGCAACACGGTTGCTGTTCCCGTCCACGTTGTAAAGTTCGCCGTTTTCGGTTATGGCATTTGAACTTGTAAGATAAAAATCAGCGGAGAAAGCAGCGCGGTATATCTCCTGCAATTCTTCGGGAGATCTGCCCGCACGGTCATAGAATTTATATGCTCCTGAACGCAAAAGCTCCATAGCGCCTATCTCATCAAGGGTGACCGAACCTCCGCAGGCGACCGTTCCTCCTTCGGTAAGCAGTTTTTTCACCAGCGAGAGGGCTTCTTCCTTATTTTCGGCAATAAAAGGCAGCATATTATTTGTTTTAAGAGCTTCAGCAGTGCGTTCCAGCGTTTTGATGTAAACCGATCTGCTGTATTCCGACATAAAAGATCCCTCCTGAAAAATTAGAATTTCTTTACTATTATTCATTATTATATCACACTATATTTAAAAAATAAAGGGTTTTTCAAAACTTTGTACAACATAGCTGAATAAATAGTAAATAATTTGTTAAAGAGCGTATAAAATATTTAATATCTGCAATTCACAATTGTATACCAAATAACCTTTTTCTGTAAAAAAATATCCTTTCCCGAAAGATTGGAAAAGGATATCATCAAAAAGCCGTTATGTAATTTCTATGTCCGAAGCGTCTCCTACCTCATAATCCAGATCGTTGGTAAAATCGAATATATCTTCATCGCCGTCCGAGGCAGCCGCAGCGTCAAAATATCCGAGTCCGTCCATATCGAGATCGGAAGTATCTATTCCAGCATTATCTTCGATCTTCCTGATATGGGAGGCAGCCTCCTGTTCCTGTTCGTAAAGCGCCCTTTCCGTATCAAGATCATCGGTATCTATGCCGCTGTTGTTTTCGATAACTCTTACATGTGAAGCAGTTTCCTGCTCCTGCTCATAAAGAGCTTTTTCTGTGTCGAGAGTATCTGTTTCTATCCCGCTGTTGTTTTCGATAACTCTTACATGAGAAGCGGCTTCCTGTTCCTGCTCATAAAGAGCTTTTTCCGTATCAAGACCGTCGGTCTCTATGCCGTTATTGTTTTCTATCACCCTGACATGTGAAGCAGCTTCCTGCTCCTGTTCATATAGTAATTTTTCAGTGTCAAGGTCGTTGGTCTCTATGCCGTTGGAATAATCCGCAGCAGGTTTTTCTTCGGGAACGGGAGCTGCCGGAGCTTTCGGCGGAGCGCTGTTTACAGGCTCAGTCTGCTTGCGAACCGGTCTGGCAAAAAACTCATCTGCGTCAGCAGGCTGCGTAAGTTCCGGAAAAGGTGCGGCGGACGGAGCATAATACGATCCGTTATCCTGAGCGGGAGGCTGTCCGTCCGTATAAGGAGTTCCTGCCGGAGCAGGCATATTTCCGTTTGCCGGCTGAGAATATCCGGTAAGATCGGGAGAAAACGTGCTTTGATCCTGTACCTGCGTTTTCTTTTTATGGAATATGAAGAACAGTATCACTATTCCTGCCGCAGTCATTATCAGTCCGAATACAAGACCTATATAAACGCCGTTGGTGTTGAACAATACAAGATCGTATGGGATTATGTGAGCGGCAGCTTCATTGCGCCCGCCATCAAAGTATTCCGTTTCCTCGAACCAGTCGAGAAGATAACCCTGAAGTTCCGCATCGAGGGGCTGGGCTTTTGCGATAAAGCCCATTTCGGGAAATTCAACATCTTCATTTCCGTCCATATATTCATATGTAGCGTCGCAGATGGCGTACATCAGATCTCTGTCCTCTTGTTTGGAAACGGATACGGAAATGAACATATCATTTTCCAGGTCGGTATCGTTTATCAGCGGCATAATAAAATATTCCCTTGAGGTATAGGAAGAAGTTTCTATGCCCATGGTAGTATTCGTTGTAGTCTCGCCGGCATAGCAGTCATATATATTTGCAATATATCCTCCTACGAAGTCGCCTTTCTTGATATCCGCCATACTGTCATAGTTGAAATCCGGTATATATCCGTTTAATTTGATGATGTCGGAAGCACTGGATACGGTGATAAAAAGTCCGCCTATCAGCAGCACTGCGACCAATATAAATATTCTTACGTTATTCACTGTTTTTCCCCTTTCAAGCACAAAAAATTGCAGCAACACAATTAGTATTTTATCATATTTACATTATTATGTCAATAATTTTCAAAAAAATATTTACTTTGATTTAATTTATTCAGTAATATTACTTATGGCAGTGTTGCTATCAATAATATGGCTGAAAGTTTATTTTTTTCTTCTGCTGAAAAACACCCACGCGAAAAAAGGCGCTCCAAGCAAAGCCGTCACTGCTCCGACAGGTATTTCGTTCGGCGCGGAAACGGTCCTTGCGGCAAGATCGCACAAGACCATAAATATGCCTCCTATTACGGCTGACATAGGCAGCAGCAGTTTATGCTTTGCGCCGAATATCTTTCTTGCAATATGCGGAGCGATAAGATCCACAAATCCTATAACGCCCGTAAAGGCAACTGCCGTTCCTGAAAGCACCGATACCGCAGCAAGGAGCGAAGCTTTTGCGGCTTTTGTATTCAATCCTGCGCCGCCTGCCTGTTCATCTCCGAAAGTCAGAAGATCAAGCTCGCGGGATCTTATAAGCATATATCCTGCGCATACAATGAAAACCACCGCAAGGATAAGCACGCTGTCCCATTTCTTCCCCGAAAAGCTTCCTGTCTGCCATTTCATTATCTGTTTGTATTTGTCGTCTTGAACATTCGCCATAAGCGTGACCACGCCGTTTACAAACAGCGAAAGCACCATTCCCGTGAGTACGATCGTGCTTCCCTGTAATGTGCGGTCTATGCCGGAAGAAAAAATTATCATCAGGAACATGGAAGCTACCCCAAAAACAAGTCCGGCGGCAGGAAGAGTATATATTCCGAGGAAATATGCTTCAGACGCGATCACCAGACCTGCTCCCAACGAAGCACCGCTCGATACTCCGAGCGTGAAAGGAGAAGCCAGAGGATTTCTGAGCACCGACTGCACCGTTGTTCCGCATGCCGAAAGAGCCGCTCCCGTCAGAAAAGCCAGCACCACTCTCGGAAAACGTATTTCCATTATTATGCTCTCGTAAGAAGCAGGTATGCCGTCAACGGAAGTTCCGAAAAGCTTTCCCGCAAATATCTTCAGCACCTGTAAAGGAGAGACATACACGCTTCCCACACCGACGCCGATAATTATCACCGCAGCCGAAAGCAGAACAGCAGAAGCCGCCAAATTCTTTTTTTCCATCACTGATAGATCTCCGGATAAACGGCTTTTGCGATCTCGTATATGCCGTTGACTATGTTCTGTGAAGCACGGCTGGTAGCATTGGCGTCAACATAATATACCCTGTCGTTCACCACTGCCGTAATTCCCTCCCAGCCTGCTCTTGTCTTTATTTCGTTGTGATCATACCCGTCGTATATAACGTTGGTAAGGATAACATCCGGATCCGCCGCAATAACGCTTTCCTCCGAGTTGGATATCCAGCCTTCCTCATCGCTGTATATATTTTCAGCGCCTATAAGGGTCGTCCGCAGGTATAGAGATACGGAGCGGCGCCGACTTCAAAATAGACCGATCTTTTTTCGGTTATTCCGGCAGCTTTTGCAGAAACATCTGCGACCGCTTTGTCTATATCTGCAATAAGTCCGGCTCCCTTATCCTGAGTGCCGGTATAAGCGGCAAGGAATTCTATATCAAGCTTTACGGCAGATATGGACGAAGATGTAGGTATATATATCACGTTTACTCCCGCATCTTTCAGTGAAGCATACGGATCGTCGGCGCCGGTCATAGATAGAGCTACAAGTTCTTCTATGTTAAGATTATAGAAATCAAGCGTGCAAACTTCCGGATCAACGCCTTCCACATCAGCGGAATAAACGTCCGCCGCAATTATCTTATCTGTCAGACCGAGTCCGGAAAGTATTTCCGTTATCGACGGGGCAGCTGAAACTATCGTATTTATAGAAGAAGGCACGCTCACTTCGTTTCCTTCCCTGTCTTCTATAACGCCGAGCATACCGGTTTCGGACGCGTCTAAGGGGATCTCTTCAATGCTTTCATCTCCGGAGACTATATTTTCCGCATCTTCCGTTTCCGTCACGGTCAAAGCGATCTCCGAAGTAGTTATCTCTCCTCCTTCCGGAGTGTAGTGATCGTTTGCACAGGAAGTCATCATAACGGCAGCTGAAAAAGCCGCCAACAGTGCGATAAATTTTCCGTATCTCATTCTATCATATCCTTTCTTGATAATAAGCGGCTCACTGCGCTGCCTTTTCGGAATATCTGCGTATAACTTCTCTGTCGGAGTCGGATATTATACGGTATTCCGTCCGGGAATAAAATCCGCCGTTGGTATCCCACAGCACCGGAACAAAACCGTTTTCCGAAAGCTTGCCGAGGACTATATCCAGACATTCGGAGGAATTCTTATGTATTGCATCGGAGGCAAAATTTCCTGCCGGATATCCCGCCGTAGTCTCGCCGACAAAAACCGGTATCCCCTTGTCTGTAAATGCGGATCTGAGCAGTGCGCACTGCGAATTTATATAATCAAGCCAACGCCGGCCGCCTATCTGGTTGCTCCAGTACATGGCATTATCCACATAGTGGACCGATACCATAAGTTTATCCTTTGCCGTATCTTCCGGCATAACGAAGCTGTCCGACGTCGTCATGTCTATATTTGTCCAGTAACCGGAAACAATAAGCACTCTTTCGGCATTGTTTCCGCCTGTGGCTCTTACTGCGCTGACAAATGTCTGATTAAGCGTATTTGTGAATTCATAGCCTTCCTGCCTGCTGAGCTCCTCAAGGACGCCGTTTTCATTGAAACGATTTCCACCCAGATATTCATTGAAGCCTTCAAACACCAGCGTTCCGGGATAATCCTTGAATTCCTCCGCGATCTGCGTCCAGAGGCTGCCTATTATTTTCTCACATTCTTCAAGCGGATATCTCCTGATTATGAACTCGTCAAAGTGGTGGATATTTATTACCGCATAAACGCCTGCATTCCGGCAGTAATCAACTATCTCACGGACGCGCGCCATATATTCGTCGGAAATTTTCCATTCGCCGTCGTTTTTCATCATATTTCCCCAGAATACGGGTATGCGGACGGTATTGAACCCTTCCGCCTTCATTCCGTCTATTATCTCCTGAGTGGTCACTTCTGCTCCCCAGTATGTTTCATAATCCTGAGGAGTATTATTTCCTACAGTGGGTATCCATTCATACGACGCCTTTTCACAGCCGGAAGCATTATAAGCCTCCATGGTATTTCCGAGATTGATACCGATACCCATAGCATTCGCCGTATCCCATGCAGACATAAAACCGCCTTCCCCGCTGTCCGCGCTGTTATCAGCCTCAGCCGTACAGCCCGTTAATAATAAGATCAATGCGCCGATGATAACTGACAATAATTTTTTCTTCATAATAAACTCCTATCTCTGACAAAATATCTTTTCCAATTCTCCGCATATAATGCCTATCATTTTCTTTCGTGCGCCGTTAGAAAAACCATGCCCCTCGCCGGGGAATACATCGAGCGACGCATTCTTAAAGCTTCTGACTGCTTTTTCCGAATAAGAAATATCCACAATGCTGTCGGCATCGCCATGAAAGATAAATACCCTTCCGCCGTAATCCTTTATCCGGTCGTAAACATCCCCGTCCGGAAGTCCGTCACAGAATTTCCTTGACAGGCGCATACCCATAAAAATTATACTGTCCGTTATCCTGCGGTCCTTCCAGTTGTCCGGTATGCAGAAAGCCGGATAAAGCAGGAACAGCCCTTTTATGCTTTCGTCCGCTGTAAGCGCTGAAACAAAGCCTCCCTGACTTTCGCCGTAAAGGAAAATGTTTTCGCCGTCGATCGTATCAAGCTTCCTGACATAGGAGATCACCTCTTTCAGGTCGCTTATTTCCGACATCACGCTCATATCGAGGGAACTTCCGCTGCTTCTTGAGCGGACCGAACCTCCGCAGAAATCATAGCAGTAAGCAAATGCTCCCGTCTCCGCAAAAGCATATGCCGCGTCGGCAAGATCCTCATGCGGGGAATTATATCCGTGGCTCAGTATCACCGCCGGCAGCCTTCCGGCTTTCCCTTCGGGGAAAAAAGCTTTTCCGTATATGGTCCTGTCGGGAAGAACAACGGGCATTTCCGACACTGAAACTTTATATCTCATAAGATCACCTGCCGATAAACATCATTGTAACATTATACCACTTTCGCCGAAAGCTGTCAACTTTTACTAAAATGTAACCGATACTACTTGCTTTTAGTGAAATTATATGGTATAATATAAAAAGAATTTTTTATGAAAAGAGGTCTCTTGAATGGACATCAAAGCTAAGATCGAAGAATTGGTCGAAAAAGTAAAGAACGATAAGGGATTTGCCGAGGAATTCAAAGCTGATCCCGTCAAAGCAGTGGAAAATGCCGTAGGCGTTGACCTTCCCGACGATCAGATAAATAAGGTCGTTGACGGAATAAAGGCAAAAGTTACAGTTGACGGTCTTAAAGACAAGATCGGCGGACTTTTCGGCAAAAAAGACTGATATCCCCAAACAGACGATCCGGCTCCGGCTGAATTTTCCGGAGCCGGATATTGTTTAAAACGAAGATAAGATGTGTGGTAGGTGAGAATATGTTTTGCGGAAAAAGAATTATCGCTTTATGTACGTCAAGAGTATATGACGATCAGGTAAACGAATTCATTACCGCATTGAACGGATACATAGTCGAAAAAGGATACCGTCTTTTTATCTACAGCATAAATAACGATATGTACTGGGAAGAACAGAATATCAATGCCGGCACTGCCGTTTACAGCCTTATAGACTATGATATCACCGACGCTGTAGTTATCATGGACGAAAAAATAAAAAGCCGCATAGTGTCGGACGGTATCGCTGCTGCCGCACGCTCTCACGGCATTCCCGTACTGATGGTGGACGGAAGTGCGGAAAATGCGGTCAATATCTGCTTCGATTACGAAAAAGGCTTTGAAAATATAGTGCGACATGTTATGGAAGTGCATCACGTCCGCAAACCGCATTTTATGGCAGGTCTGAAAGACAACCCCTTTTCCGACGCGCGTATCGGCATTTTCAAACGCGTTATTGCCGAATACGGCATAGAATTTAACGAAAATATGCTTAGCTACGGCGATTTCTGGGCAAAGCCCGCTGCGGAAGCTGCACGCCGTATTATCGAAAGCGGAGATCTTCCCGACGCGGTCATCTGCGCGAACGATATAATGGCAATAAACGTATGCGGCGTATTTACCGAAAACGGGATAAAAGTTCCGGAGCAGGTGATCGTCACCGGATTTGACGGGATCGCCGAAATAAACCTTTCTTCTCCAAAAATAAGTTCAGTGCAGTGCGGAAGTATCCCCATGGCAAAAGCCGTATCCGACGCGCTGACGGACTGCTTTGAAAACGGAGTTAAGGAGGGTCTGCGTCCGGTATTGCCGATGCTCGTTCCAAACGCTTCCTGCGGCTGTCCGGGATCGGAAACGTCTTTTCCGGATCTTGGCAGGATGAATTCCGGTCTTTACAGATATCAGGACGATATGCGGCTCATGTTCAACGTTGCCGAACTTATCCAGATGAGCAATACTCCGGAAATGGCTGCGGCTTGTATGCACAATTATCTTATGGACGGCGTATGCTGCATTGTGAACAAGAGCTGTCTTTGCAGGGAAAAGGATTATTTTGCTCCCGGATCGGGCATAAGCAAACAGAAATTTGAGGACGACCGCGTAATTTTCTACGATTCCTATACAAACAGCTATGACATAAAATTTCTTGAAAAGGGCGAGACCGTGCCGGATCTTCAGCGCATGGCGGAGATCCCCTACCCCATTAATTTCTGTGCGCTTACATATTTTGATGTTCCTATAGGCTATATATGTTTTTCGTATCACGGCTGTGATATGACCGATTACGCCAAGGTATTCCAGCTGACAACATCGCTGGGAATAGGCCTCGGAGGCTTTCTTACAAGACGTCATCAGCAATACCTCAGCGAAAAGGTCGAAGAAGTATACAAAAACGATCATCTTACGGGACTGCTTAACAGAAACGGTTTTTTTGCAAGTCTTAACAAATATATTGAGGATAATTCATTTTACGGACAGACGGTATCGATAATTTCAGCCGATCTGGACGGACTTAAATCCATAAATGACAATTTCGGTCACGATGCCGGAGATCTGGCAATAAGCACCGTTGCAAAAGCGCTTAAAGAGTCCTGTCCGGAAAATTCTCTTTGCGTGCGTTCCGGAGGAGATGAAATGATCGCGCTGGTATTCGGAGAAATCTCTGCCGAAAATATAATTTCCGGAATAGTCAGCCGCCTTGAAAAATTCAACGAAAATTCCGGTCGGGAATACAAAGTAAAAGCAAGCATAGGCTGCTTTAAAGAAATATTTGACGGGAATTTCAATTTTGAAAAAGCTGCAAAAATCGCCGATGAGGAAATGTACAAAAACAAAAATACGAGAAAAAACCGCACTGACTGATAAAGCAAAAATATCGTAATATGGCAGAGTAATAAAAATGATTTTATTTTTAACATTTTTATAATTTAGTATTGAGAGTTAAGAGTTGAGATGCAAAGGTTTAATTTCAAACGATAATTTACCACACTAAATATTAGCAATAATAGCTGGTCCAGCGCAGCCGCGCTGGTGGGGTCGAGGGGCAAAGCCCTCGTCGCCGTCCGCAGACGGCGAA
>CANRJZ010000079.1 GCA_947631055.1 uncultured Clostridia bacterium
AGCAGGTGTTGTAGCAGTATCAGCAGCGGGAGCTTCCTCAGCAGCGGGAGCCTCGTCAGCAGCGGGAGCCTCTTCAGCAGCATCCTCAGCGGGAGCAGCTTCTGCAGCGCCTGTAGCTTCTTCATAAGACTGACCCTGCATGATATAGCTGGACTGTTCTTCTGTAACTCTTCTGATCTCGCCTTCAGGTGTGCCGGCAGAAAGCTCAGCAGACTTGATGATAACATCGCAAACCTGGAATGCAAGACCGTTATCGCCCATTTCAGCGATGAGGTCAGCAGGAACTACGAATTCAAGAGTATTTGTAGCCTGTGTGCCGTCGAATACGAAGAAACCGTCGTTCTTAGCGATAGCAGTATCACTGGTAAGTCTGTCAGTTACTGCGTCCCAGCTTACATCAATGTTCATAGGCTTTGCAAGGTGGTTAGCATTACCGATAAGGGGAGCCTTAGGCTCAACTGTAACAACTACCTTTACGTCGCCGCCGATAGCGTCGAACTCGGACTTAGGAATGGACTTACTTGCAGCCCATGCTCCGGGATACTCAGCATCAAGATCGATAGCAAATGCATTAACTACGCTCATGGAAAGAGCCATAGCAGCAGCTGCAACAGCAGCTATGATTTTTTTGATTTTCATTATTATTTCCTCCAATTCTTTTTAACAGGTCATACCTGTTTGCTATTATTGCATTATTAATTATATCATTTTTACACGCAATTAACAACATATTTTTTAAATAATATTTATTGCATTTTTTTGTTTATTATGGCAACTAAATTTTGTATGTCATGCATATTTTCCCCATAACGGGATATTATTATGCGTATCCTGCAAAAAGAAAGCCGCCCGCATGGACGGCTTTCAGCAGAGTAAACTGAATTACTTAGCCTTCTTAGCAACTACAGCAGCTGCTGCAAGAGCTACAGGGATAACTGCGAGAGCTATAGGAGCGTTGCCTGTGCCGGGGTTAGCCTGTACAGGTGTTTCCTCAGCTTCCTCAGCGGGAGCTTCTTCCTCTTCCTCTTCCTCAGCGGGAGCTTCCTCATCGGTGATCTCTTCTGTAGCAGCTTCTTCATCAAGAACATCTTCCTCAGAAGTTGTGCCGGCAGCGAAAGCTGTCATGCTGAGCATAGTTGCAGACATAGCGCATGCTGCGATAGCAGCAAGGATCTTCTTCATTTTCATTGTTAGTTCCTCCATTCAATTGTTTAATCATAGTTTTTCTAACTATGCTGTAATTATAACACAATCAGAATTTAAATCCAAGTATCATTATAACAATTTTTCAAATTAATTAGTTTGTTTTTTTAAGCACTATGCACAAAATCCAAGAAATTTTTCGCTTAAAAATTAAAATTTGGTTACAAATTACGTTGTTTTTTCATATTCAGTATTTTATCGGAAAGATCTTTTCATTATATTTCCGGCACGATCCGACTTTTTTCTTGACAACATACGCCTTATCTAATATAATATTATTGTATCATCAACGTACCGGAAGGAAACATACATATGACAAACAACATCATCGGCAGCCGCCTTCGTGAGATGCGTGAAAGCAGCTGCCTTTATCAGCGTCAGATAGCCGATCATCTCGGCGTAACCCAGCAGACATATTCCCGTTACGAAACGGGAGAGCTCCAGCCTTCTTTGTCTGCCATGGCGTCTCTTTCGGAATTTTACGGAACGAGTGTGGATTTTCTGATCGGTCTCACCGATAACAGGACTCCCCACGCGCGCCGCAGATCGAAAGCATAGACCATTCCCCTCTGACAGCATCAAAAAACGCCGTACAGCGCAGTACGGCGTTTTTATTATTTTAGTCTACCAGCGAAATAATTGCCATTTCGGCAGCGTCGCCGCGTCTTGGTCCGATCTTTACGATCCTTGTGTAACCGCCGTTCCTGTCGGCATATTTAGGAGCTATTTCGTCAAAAAGCTTCTTGACAACATCCTCCTTAGTTACATAAGCAAGAACCTGACGTCTGGAGTGCAGGTCGTTTGTCTTGGCGGTGGTTATCATCTTCTCCGCCATGGAACGAACCTCTTTCGCTCTGGTCACTGTTGTTTCTATTTTGCCGTTTTCAAGCAGATAAGTTACCATTGCTCTGAGCATGGCTTTTCTGTGATCGCTCGTGCGGCCCAGTTTTCTGGTTCCCGGCATATAATTCACTCCTTACATTACAAAGTAGCGCGATAAAAATTATCGCTGTCATTCCTCTTCCGAGCTGAGATTGAAGCCCAGTGACTGGAGCTTCTCCTTGACCTCGTCGAAAGATTTTTTACCAAGGTTTCTAACCTTCATCATTTCCTCTTCGGACTTGTTGATAAGATCGTCTACCGTATTGATACCGGCACGTTTCAGACAGTTGAAAGAACGCACCGACAAGTCAAGTTCCTCAATGGTCATCTCAAGGATCTTTTCTTTACCCTTGTCGTCCTTTTCGATCATTATTTCTGTGATCGCGGATTCGTCGGAAAGCTCTGTAAAGGGCTTCAGGTGCTCAATGAGGAGATTGGCTGCCTGTGAAACAGCTTCCTTTGCGGAAACGACGCCGTCCGTCCAGACTTCAAGTATGAGCTTGTCATAGTCCGTTACCTGTCCGAGACGTGTATCCTCAACGGAATAGTTCACCTTCAGTACGGGAGTATAAATAGAATCTACTGCGATAACGTCAATGCCGAAATTGGATATCTGCTTGTTCTTTTCGGCAGGAACGTAACCGCGTCCTTTGTCGATAGTAATTTCCATATAGAGCTTTGCGTCCTTGCCGAGAGTAGCAATATGCATCTCAGGAACAAGAATATCCACCTCGGAGTCGGTTTTAATGTCGCCCGCAGTGACCTCGCATTCGTCCTCTGCTTCTATATAGACTGTCTTCGGTCCTTCGCCGTGAAGCTTGGCGGTAAGTCCTTTAAGGTTGAGGACTATCTCGGTGACGTCCTCTTTTACGCCCGGAACGGTAGACAGTTCATGGTGTACGCCATCTATCTTTACCGATGTAACGGCTACGCCCGGAAGTGAGGAGAGCAGGACGCGTCTCAGGCTGTTGCCGAGAGTATGTCCGTAGCCGCGCTCCAGCGGAGCAACAGTAAATTTGCCGTAGGTCCCGTTGCTTTTAAGCTCGACGGTATCAATGTCCGCCTTCTGAATTGGTTCAAGCATGATAAAACCCTCCTATATTCAAGTTGCGGATAACGTATATTATGCCTATTACTTGGAGTACAGCTCGACGATAAGGTGTGTCTGAGTCTCGTAATCGAGGTCTTCGGTAGTGGGCATACGGGTCACTTTAGCTGCGAAGTTAGCCTTGTCAGGCTCAAGCCAGAGCGGAACTGTCCTGCTTGCCGTTTCTTCAACAACAGTCTTGAACTTCTCGCTGCTGCGGCTGCCCTCGTAAAGGGAAATAACGTCTCCTACCTTAACTCTGTAAGAAGGAATATCTATACGCTTGCCGTTTACGGTAAAATGTCTGTGTGAAACGAGCTGTCTTGCCTCACGTCTTGTAAGGGAGAGACCCATTCTGTAAACAACATTGTCGAGTCTGGATTCAAGGATAGTGATAAGGTTATCACCGGTCTTGCCTTCCATTTTCTCGGCGATCTCAAAATAATGATAGAAAGGCTTTTCCAGAACGCCGTAGATGAATTTCAGCTTCTGCTTTTCTTTGAGCTGCATTCCGTATTCGGAGAGCTTCTTTCTGTTGTTTGCGCCGGGGTTTCTGTTGGATTCCTTAGAGATGCCCATTACCATCGGGCTTATGCCGAGGTATCTGCATCTTTTCAGGATAGGTTCTTTATTCAATGCCATTACAATAACACCTCCTGATAATTAGACGCGTCTTCTCTTCGGAGGACGGCATCCGTTGTGCGGAATAGGAGTAACATCCTTTATGAGTCTTACCTCAAGACCTACTGTCTGGAGAGCTCTGATAGCAGCTTCACGTCCTGCTCCCGGACCTTTTACATAAACTTCAACAGTCTTGAGTCCATGTTCCATAGCAGCTCTTGCGGCTGTCTCAGCAGCTGTCTGAGCGGCAAAAGGAGTAGATTTCTTGGAACCTCTGAAACCGAGTCCGCCTGCGGACGCCCAAGAGATCGCGTTGCCCTGAGTATCTGTGATAGTTACTATAGTATTGTTGAAAGTGGACTGGATATGAACAGCACCATTTTCAATATTTTTACGTTCACGGCGTCTTCTTACGACCGTTTTTTTGCCTTTGACCTGAGCCATCTGTTCTATCCCTCCTTACTTCTTCTTGTTAGCGATGGTCTTTACGGGGCCCTTACGAGTCCTTGCGTTTGTCTTGGTCCTCTGACCTCTTACAGGGAGACCCTTTCTGTGGCGTACTCCTCTGTAGCAGCCTATTTCGACCAGTCTCTTGATATTGAGAGCAACATTTCTTCTGAGATCGCCCTCTACCATAAAGTTATGATCGATATATTCTCTGAGCTTAGCAACATCGTCCTCCGTAAGATCCTTGACCCTGATATCGGGGTCAATCCCTGTATTTGCGAGGATAATGTCAGCAGATTTGCGGCCTATACCGTAAATATAAGTGAGACCGATCTCGACTCTCTTATTTTTCGGAAGGTCAACGCCGGCAATACGTGCCATTTACAATACACCTCCATGTTGGATTTGGATTACGAATTTTTTCTCATCAGCCCTGACGCTGCTTATGCTTTGGGTTTTCGCAGATAACCATTATCTTGCCTTTTCTTTTGATAACCTTGCATTTTTCACAGATAGGCTTTACAGAAGGTCTTACTTTCATAAAAATTACCACCTTTCTGAGTTTAAAAACTTGATTACTTTGCTCTCCAGGTAATTCTGCCCTTTGAGAGATCATAAGGCGACATCTCGACTGTTACCTTATCTCCCGGAACTATCCTGATATAGTTCATTCTGAGCTTACCGGAAACGTGAGCGAGAATTTTATGTCCGTTTGCAAGCTCCACTTGGAACATAGCGTTCGGCAGAGCCTCAATGACTGTGCCCTCGATCTCAATTACATCTTCCTTAGACAAGCAAATGCCTCCTTTTGGAAATTCTGATCTTCGATTTCGGCAGGACTTTTATTCTTCACCAGTGAACTCGCACAGGATCCGTCTGAGTCCCTTGTCTGTCAGACCGTCGATATCCACCGACGTTTTTGTAAAATTAATATGTTTTACGTTTTTCTTTTTCGGGGAACCGAGCTTCCGCTCCTTCCCGTCCGCAAGATAAACAAAACCGTCTTTTGTGGAAACTACTGCCATAAATTTGCCTTTGTCCCGTCCCGCCGCGGAACGGACGATCATTCCGATCTTCGCTTCCACCGTCTGCCCTCCTGACTGTTTAAATGGTAGGCTTTGTCAGGATCACCGGTCCGTCCGGCGTCACTGCCACCGTATGCTCAAAATGAGCCGAAAGCGAACCAGATCTCGTAACAACAGTCCAGCCGTTCGGCAGTACTCTTACGTCATCGCCTGCCGCGTTTATCATAGGTTCGATGGCGATGGTCATACCCGCCACAAGTCTGGGACCGTGTCCCGGATTGCCGTAATTGGGAACTTCCGGAGCTTCGTGCAAATTCCTTCCCACTCCGTGACCAATATATTTCTTTACCACTCCGAATCCGTATGAAACGCAGTATTCTTCAACGGCGTGACCAATATCGCCTATACGGTTTCCCGCAGTCGCCTGTTCAATTCCCCGATACAGGCTTTCTTCCGTGACCTTAAGCAGCTTACCTGCCTCATCGGAAATTTTCCCCACTGGGAAAGTGAATGCCGTATCTCCGTGGAAACCGTCTATATAAGCTCCCACGTCTATGCTGACGATGTCCCCTTCCTTGATCCTCACCTTTTTTGACGGTATCCCGTGAATGACCTGCTCGTTTATGCTGATGCAAGCCGATCCGGGAAATCCTCCGTATCCGAGGAAAGAGGGCTTTGCGCCGTTTTTGACGATATAGTCGTGTATGATCCTGTCAAGTTCGTATGTTGTCATTCCGTCTCTTATCGAACGTCCGCCGAAGTGGAGCGCATTACCGGCAATAATGCCTGCCTTGCGCATTTTCTCCAGCTCTGTTTTGGATTTAACGCTTATCATATCAATTCGCTTCTTTCCGTAAAGTCCTTACGTCAGGCGTTGAGCGCCTCAAAGACTTTCCTGGAAGTTTCCTTGACTTCCTCCTGACCCTCAACTCTTACGAGCTTGCCTCTCTTGTCGTAAAAATCAGCGAGAGGGGCGGTCTGCTCATGATATGTGCGAAGTCTTTCAATGACTGTTTCGGGAGCGTCGTCCTTGCGCTGTACAGCGTTTCCGCCGCACTTATCGCATATGCCCTCTTTCTTGGGAGGGTTGAATTCGATGTGGTAGGAAGCTCCGCACTTTTCGCATACTCTTCTTCCCGACAGTCTGCCCTGTATCACTTCGTCCGGAACGTCGATAGAAAGTACCTTATCTATCGTTATTCCCATATTTTCAAGAGCTTCTGCCTGAGGGACGGTCCTGGGAAATCCGTCAAGAATATAGCCGTTTTTGCAGTCGTCCTCGGCTATTCTGTCCTTCAGTATACCGATAACGACATCATCGGGAACGAGAGCGCCGCTCTCCATGAAACTTTTTGCTTTAAGACCACATTCTGTACCGTTCTTTACCGCTTCACGCAGAATGTTTCCTGTAGATATCTGAGGGATGCCCAGCTTTTCGCTGATGATCTCTGCCTGTGTGCCTTTTCCGGCGCCCGGAGCGCCCAATAAGATCAGGTTCATAATAATCCTCCTAAATAAAGTTTCATTTTTGATATCCGGGGCAATACAGCGTAATTTCCTGCGCTGTGCCTTACGCGGCTCACCCTCGGTCTGAAGCGTCCGAAACGTTGATGTTCTCTCCTGTCCTTATTCAAGGAAGCCTCTGTGATGACGCATCATCATCTGGGATTCAAGAGTTCTTACCGTTTCAAGAACAACGCTTACCACGATGAGAATGGACGTACCTCCCATTGCAATACCCAGCTGAGGCAGCGCAAGGTTCGTAAGAATAGGGAATATTGCGATAACGCCAAGGAAGAATGCTCCCACAAGTGTTATCTTTCCAAGGACTCTCTGTATAAAGTCGCTTGTAGGCTTGCCGGGGCGTATGCCCGGTATGCCGCCGTTATTCTGACGAAGGTTGTTTGCTATCTCTATCGGATTGTACTGCATGGAAACATAAAAATAGTTAAACGCGATTATCAGCAGGAAATAAAGGATCGCATACCATGGACTGGTATAGCTGAAAAAGCGTATGAATCCGGCATATATCTTCTGCCATAAAGTTTCCGGAGTTGCCGCCGGCGGGAAAAACATAGATATCGTCGAAGGCAGGGACATTATAGCCATCGCAAAGATGATAGGCATAACTCCGCTCATTGCGATCTTGATAGGGATGTGTGTATTCTGACCGCCGTACTGTTTTCTGCCCACTACGCGCTTGGCGTACTGGATAGGAATGCGCCTTTCGGATTCGTTCATAAAAACTATGAATCCTATCATAACAACAAAAACTATGAGCACGACCGGAACGATCAATACATACTTCGTTTCGGATTTTACCAGTTCAAACATTGAAAGTATTGCCGAAGGACCTCTTGAAACGATACCTGCAAACAGTATCATTGAAATACCGTTGCCGATGCCGTTTTCGTTTATCCTGTTGCCGAGCCATACAACTATATTTGAACCTGCCGCAAATGAAAGAACTATAACTATTGCCGAAAATACTCCTTCAAAGCCCTGGGTAAATTTAAGAGCGTGATTGTTTCTCAGCGTAACGTAGTAAGCATATGCCATTACGAAAGCTATACCCAGTGAAACGAAGCTTGTTATTTTCTGTATCTTCTTCCTTCCGGATTCGCCTTCCTTCTGGAGGTTTTCCAGCGGAGGCAGAGCGTAGGTAAGAAGCTGCATTATGATAGACGCATTGATATATGGCTGTATAGAAAGCGACAGAAGTGTTCCCTGTGAAAGCGCACCGCCTGTGAGGATATCCATATAGCTAAGAAAGTTTCCGTCAGCAAACATCTGACTTATAGCGTTCGGATCCATAAACGGAACAGGAATATGACATCCTATCCTGAATATCAGTATTATCAGTAATGTGTACAGGATCTTTTTCCTTAATTCCGGTATCCTCCATGCGTTTCTGAAGGTCGTGAACACATTACATCACCTCAGCCTTCCCGCCTGCTTTCTCGATTTTTTCCTTTGCAGACTGGGAGAAAGCCGCAGCCTTTACCGTAAGGTTTACATTAAGTTCGCCGTTTCCGAGCACCTTTACGCCGTTATCGGTTTTCTTTACGATACCGGCAGCCTTGAGCAGCTCAGTATCAACTACGGTGCCTTCCTTGAACTTTGCAAGGTCGGAAACATTGATGACCGACATTTTTTCTGCGAAAATGTTATTGAATCCTCTCTTAGGGATCCTTCTTGCCAGAGGCATCTGACCGCCTTCAAAGCCGATCCTTACGCCGCCGCCCGAACGGGCATTCTGACCCTTGTGACCCTTGCCTGCGGTCTTTCCGTTTCCGGAACCGTGACCTCTTCCGATCCTCTTGACATCTCTGTTAGAGCCTTCAGCAGGGGATAATTCGTGAATTTTCATGCTTTTCGCACCTCCTTGTATAAATTATGCTTCGATAACCTCTACGAGGTGAGC
>CANRJZ010000080.1 GCA_947631055.1 uncultured Clostridia bacterium
TGCCAACAGCGACCTATGAATTACCCTATGAAGGAGCAAAAGAGATGTTGTTGGTAGACGAAGTTGATAACAGAGAGTTTTTGACAGGTTTATTTAACGCCATGTATGAGGAACTGCCTGCACCAAAACCGAAAAAGACGAAATAGGCAACTTCAAATAAAGAGGGTAAAAAATATGCCGTTTGATTTCAAAAAAGAATACAAGGAATTTTATATGCCGCCTAAAAAGCCCACAATAGTTACCGTTCCCGAAATGAATTATATCGCCGTTCGGGGAAGGGGAGATCCCAACGCAGAAGATGGCGAATATAAAGCGTCTATCGGGCTTTTGTACGGAATTGCTTTCACAATTAAAATGAGCAAAATGGGAACGCATAAAATTGACGGATATTTTGATTATGTAGTTCCGCCGCTTGAAGGTTTCTGGAAACAGTCGGGCGGCGGGGAGATCGATTTTTCCCACAAAGAAAATTTTGAATTTGTTTCCGTGATCCGTCTGCCTGATTTTGTGACAAAAGAGGAATTTGATTGGGCGATCTCTGAAGCAGAAAACAAAAAGAAGACTGATTTTTCAAAAGTGGAATTTTTAACTTACAGCGAAGGAAAATGCGTTCAGTGTATGCACATCGGGTCGTATGACAACGAGCCTGAAACCATTCGTCTTATGCGGGAATTTGCAGAGAAAAACGGATTTTCTGCGGACATTTCTGAAGAAAGACTGCATCACGAAATTTATCTTTCCGACCCGCGGAAATGCGCTCCCGAAAAGCTCAGAACGGTTATCCGTCAGCCGATAATCAAAAAATAATATTATTAAAATATCGGAACGGTATTTTAAACCGTTCCGATATTTTATATCTTATTCCGCTTGTCTTTTCTCCATTTTAGTCCAGTTTATAAAGCCGTAAAGATCGTTTATCAGGAACATGGCAAAGCAGATTATTACCGACAGGTAGGAAATATCCTCAAATGCAGCCATTATCCATAATACAAGCAGAACTACATCATTTGAAGCATATGCAAGCGCAAAAAACGGACTTCTTCGGAATGTCAGATACGCCGCAATAAAACTTGTAGTTACCGAAAATGTGCTGGGAATAAGATTTGACGTTCCCAGATTTTTTAATATAAAATAAAAAATTATCGTCACGAATACGGTAAGCACTAGCATAAAAATTATCTCTTTAAATTTCAGGCGGTTTACTTTGACTTCCGCTTTGTTGCCTTTGTAAGGGTTTTTCAGCCACGATACAAGAGCAACTGCCGCCATAGGTGCGGACATTCCAAGATAGGTCATCATTTCTCCATAATAGGCAAAGGAGTATGAAATTATCGCATAGAATATGCTGAAAATTATTATCAGCAACTGTCCTATAGGATTGCCTTTTGCGTTGAAAATAAGTGCCGTTACGCCTATTATCGAAGCCGTTAGCGTCATATAATTTATCCTGTCAAATATGAAAAACGAAACAATTATGAGGATCACGGAAGAACTCCACAAAATAAGTTCTCCTTTTGAAAAATAATTTTTTATTTTACTGAATACATTCATAAAAACTCCGTTTATAAGATCGGCGGTCATCATATAGGTGACCGCCGAAAATTTTTATTTGAAATATGCAACTCCGCTTTCAAAGATCTTCTGATCCTTATTGCCCGGAACATTCTTGCATATTTCCGAGCCAATACGTTCGCTGTGAGCCATTTTGCCAAGGATACGTCCGTCCGGAGATGTTATTCCTTCGATAGCCTCATAGGAAGTGTTAGGATTGTATCGAATGTCAAGAGTAGGTTCTCCGTTCATATCAACATACTGGAAGGCTATCTGCCCATTGTCGGCAAGCTGCTTTATAAGTTCCGGAGAAGCTACAAAGCGTCCCTCACCGTGGGAAACAGCAACTCTGTGAATATCTCCCACTTCACAGCCGGCAAGCCATGGAGATTTGTTGGAAGCAACTCTTGTCTGGACCATCATTGACTGGTGTCTGCCTATGGCATTGAATGTAAGGGTAGGGGAGTCTTCAGTCATATCAACGATCTTTCCGTAGGGTATCAGTCCCAGTTTTATAAGAGCTTGGAAACCGTTGCATATGCCAAGCATAAGACCGTCGCGGTTATCCATAAGATCATGAACAGCATCTTTTATACGTGGATTTCTGAAAAATGCAGTAATGAACTTTCCCGAACCGTCCGGTTCGTCACCGCCGGAAAATCCTCCCGGTATCATAATTATCTGGCTTTGTTTTACAGTTTTTTCAAAGTAAGAAACGCTGTCCTCAAGAGCAGATGCAGAAAGATTTTTTATAACCACTACTTCCGGAACGGCTCCTGCACGTTCAAAAGCTTTTGCCGTATCATATTCGCAGTTTGTTCCGGGGAATACGGGGATCAGCACTCTCGGCTTAGCAAATGCCGATGCATGCTGTACCGGATCTTTAGCGGTATATGTGAATATCTTTGCAGGTTTTTGCTCTGTTCTGATGTTGCATGGGAATACCGGTTCAAGCTTGTCCTCCCATTTTTTCTGGATAACAATCATATCAACGGTGTATGTCTTACAGTCAATGATATATTCCGGAATTGTTTCTCCGATAACATTTTCTACCGTGAACGGATCCCCGTTAAGTTCAATAACGAACGCTCCATACCTTGGATAGAACATCAGATCGTCAGAAAGCTTTTTATTAAATCTGAAACCTATCCTGTTTCCAAGTGACATTTTTGCAACGGCTTCTGCAACTCCTCCGAAACCAAGCGTCCATACAGCCGCAGCCGAACCGTCCGCAATAAGTTTTTCGACGCGTTCATAACAAGACTTTACGCTGTCAAATACAGGCAGTCCGTTTTCGTCAAGATCAGGAGAGATAAGTATTACTTTATCGCCGGCCTTTTTGAATTCCGGAGAAATTATTTTCTTTGCAGAAGCTGTTGAAACTGCAAAAGAGACCAGTGTTGCCGGAACATCAATATTTTCAAATGTTCCCGACATAGAATCCTTTCCGCCTATAGCACCGCATCCAAGTTCCAGCTGGGCTCTGAAAGCTCCCAGAAGCGCAGAGAAAGGCTTGCCCCAGCGCGTGGGATTATCCTGCGTTCTTTCAAAATATTCCTGGAAAGTAAGCCAGCAGTTCTTATAGCTTCCGCCTGCCGCAACGACTTTTGCGATAGATTCGATAACGGCAAAAATCGCACCATGATATGGACTTTTATCACTGATATATGGATTATAACCCCAGCCCATAATAGAGCAAGTGTCTGTTTCACCTTTAAGGACCGGAATTTTAGCAGCCATAGCCTGTGCCGGCGTAAGCTGATATGTTCCTCCGTAAGGCATAAGAATCGTTCCTGCTCCGATAGTTGAATCGAAACGTTCAACGAGACCTTTCTGTGAGCAGACATTCAGGTTGCTCATAAGCTGTTCCCAGCTTTCCGGCGTGTCGCTGTATGTTTTTATCTGTGTCGTTACCGGTACCGGAACGGCAACGGCAGTGTGTTTTTCAGCACCATTGGAATTAAGGAATTCTCTTGAAAGATCAACGATTATCTTACCGTTCCAAGTCATTTTAAGACGTGGTTCTTCGGTAACTATAGCAACTTTTGTAGCTTCAAGGTTTTCCTTTGCAGCTTCTGCTATGAATTTTTCCTCATCTTCCTTGCGGACAACTACAGCCATTCTTTCCTGACTTTCGGAAATCGCAAGCTCAGTGCCGTCCAGACCGTCATATTTTTTAGGCACTTTATTAAGGTCTATAACAAGTCCGTCGGTAAGTTCGCCAATAGCGACCGATACGCCGCCTGCGCCGAAATCGTTGCAGCGTTTAATCATCTTTGTGACATCAGGATTTCTGAACAATCTTTGTAATTTTCTTTCTTCAGGAGGATTACCTTTCTGGACTTCCGCACCGCAGTGCTCCAGCGAAGCTTCCGTATGTGATTTGGAAGAGCCTGTAGCTCCGCCGCAGCCGTCGCGTCCTGTTCTTCCTCCGAGAAGGATTATAACATCATCAGGTACCGGAACTTCACGTATAACGTTTTCCTTGGGAGCAGCGCCGAGAACAGCGCCTATTTCAAGGCGTTTTGCAACATATCCCGGATGATAAACTTCCGAAACGTGACCTGTAGCAAGACCGATCTGGTTTCCGTATGAACTGTATCCGTTTGCCGCACCGACGGTGATCTTTCTTTGCGGGAGTTTTCCGTGTATAGTATCTTCAACGGGAACAAGGGGATTTGCAGCACCTGTTACGCGCATGGCCTGATAAACGTAGGAACGTCCTGAAAGAGGGTCACGTATTGCGCCTCCCAGACAGGTAGCAGCGCCGCCGAACGGTTCTATTTCGGTGGGGTGGTTGTGAGTCTCGTTCTTGAACATCAGCAGCCAGTCCTGAAGTTCTCCGTCAACATCCACTTTTATATTTACAGAACAAGCATTTATCTCTTCGGATTCATCGAGATCTTTCAATATGCCGTCTTTTTTCAGCTTTTTAGCTGCAATAGTAGCAATATCCATAAGGGTAATAGGTCTGTCGCTTCTGCCCAGTTCCTTGCGTACTTCAATATATTTATCATATGTTTTTTGAATGTAATCAGCATTGATCGAAGCGCCGTCTATAATTGTTGAGAATGTAGTATGACGGCAGTGATCGGACCAGTATGTATCTATCATTCTGATCTCTGTAATAGTAGGATCGCGCTTTTCTTCATTTTTAAAATAGTTCTGACAGAACTTGATATCGTCAAGATCCATTGCAAGACCGTGATCTGCTATGAATTTGGCAAGCTCTACTTCTTCGAGATAAATAAAGTTTTCAAGGGTCTTGACTTCCGTAGGGATATCGTGATCCAAAGCAAGCGTTTCTGCTTCATCAAGGGAAGCCTCACGGCATTCCACCGGGTTGATGATATATGATTTAAGCTTTGTCATTTCTGATGCAGAGAGTTTTCCGTCAATTATATATATCCTTGCGTTTCTTATGCGGCAGCGCTCTCCCTGAGTAAGTATCTGTATACATTGTTCACAGGAATCGGCTCTCTGATCGAACTGACCGGGCAGGAATTCCACGGCAAAGACGGACTCGCTTTCTTTAAGAGCGGGAAGCGTCTTGCTGCAAACATCAACAGCGGGTTCCGAAAAGACGTTATCTACCGCCAGTTCAAAATCCTCTTTGCTCAGTCCTTCGGCGTCATAACGGTTCAGGATACGTATATTTCGCAGATCGTCCATACGCAGAGCTGACTTGATGTCCGAAAGAAGATTTTTAGCTTCAACGGCATATTCTGGCTTTTTCTCAACATAAATTCGATATACTGACATAATTTATACTCTCCTTAATGGTTTGATACTATTTCGCCGATACAGAGATCTTTCTCCGCTCTTATTATTTTAACATAAAAAAGTTCATTACGCAAACTTTTATCTGAATATTTTGTTAAAATTTTTACTTTGGTATAATTTGGAGTAAACCCGTTATGGATACCGTCATCTTTTTCGCGTTCAAAAAGCACGGGAAAAACTTTCCCTATCTGATCCTGAAGAAATTTTTCTCTGCTTCGGGACAAAGCTTTTTCCATTTCGGCAGCCCTTCGGTACTTGATTTCCTGCGGTATCTGATCCGGCATATCAGCTGCCGGAGTACCTTTTCTTTGGGAATACGGGAATATATGCGCCTTTGCAAAGCCGATACTTTCGGCGAATTTCAATGATACGCAAAAATCTTCTTCCGTTTCGCCCGGAAATCCTGTCATTATATCCGTAGTAATGGAACAATCCTTGAAATTATCCCGCAGAGAATTTACGATTTTTTCGTAATCAGACGAAAGATAACGTCTGTGCATAGCTTTAAGGGTCTTGTCACAGCCGCTCTGAAGTGATAAATGGAAGTGCGGACAGAGTTTTTCTTGCTTGGCGAGCCGTTTTATGTCCTCATCGGTAAGCATTTCCGGCTCAAGGGAGCTTAATCTTATCCGTTCTATCCTATCGTTCATACAAACGGCTTCAACAGCGTCTGCAAGACGTTTTCCGCAGTCCGCACCATAAAATGAAAGATTTATTCCCGTAAGAACTATTTCTTTGTGTCCTGCCGACGCGAGCATATCTGTCTCGGAAATAATGTCATCAATCGACTTGGAGCGGAAATTACCTCTTGAATAGGGGATAATGCAGTATGTGCAGAACATTCCGCAGCCATCCTGTATCTTCATAAATGCACGCGTGTTGTCTTTGTAGCCTTTGTTGGAGCAGCTTTCAAAGGCTTCATTTCGGGTATATTCACAGATATTTACGATCTTCTGCCTTTTATTGATGTATCCGGAAACTATTTTTACAAGTTCATTCCGGTTTTTTGTGCCTATTATGATATCTGCTTCGGGAATTTTTTTCGCTTCGTCCGGAAAAGCCTGCGGAAAGCAGCCCGTAAGCACGATAATACTGTCAGGATAAGTTCTTCTTATACGGCGGAGTTCTTTTTTCATTTTTTTATCTCCGTTTTCCGTAACGGTGCAGGAGTTGATAATAAAGATATCTGCTTCCTGTTCCGTTTCAAAGATCGTATATCCTGCTTCGGAAAAAAGCTCTTTCATATTTTCAGTTTCACATATATTGACTTTACAGCCAAAAGTAAAAAAATAAATATTCATAAAAACACCATATATATTTTGTGCAAATTGCTAAAATTGCTTTTGCCGGCAAAAGTATAAATTTATAGTATCAACAATAATAAAAAAACTTTTTGTGAACCCTCTTGACTTACCGGAGGAAAACTGTTATGCTATAGTTAGTTCAAGGGCAGGAGTCTTTGAACTAACGATCAAAGATAAAATGAAATTGGAGGGACAAATCATGAACAAAGCAACAGTTATGCTTGGTACGATCAACGATGTAAAGAACTTTGTATCGGTTGTATCTCAGTGCGATTACGACGTTGACCTTATTTCCGGCAGATACGCCGTTGACGCAAAGTCGATCATGGGTATATTCAGCCTTGATCTTTCAAAACCCATCAAGCTTGAAGCACATACCGATGATGCGTCCGAATTTTTTGCACAGATCAAACAGTTCATTGTTGAATAAGTTAAAAAGCAAAACTAAAGTTTGCGGATATATCGGCGGAAGCGTATTCTTCCGCCGATATTTCGTTATATTTCAATGTTTGCGCAGAAGGCGCTCATCACAGTATTCACATTCAAGGGTATCTCCCGAACCGCGGAAACTTCTTGGAAGATATTTTTCGGTTTGCGTTATGCATTTAGGATTACGGCAGCATATATCTTTATGTACCTTTCCGCTGAGAAGGACTGTAGGGTATTCGTTTTTCAAGATCGTCAGTATCAGCGCCATTCTTACATACATTCCGTATTTAGCCTGTTTGAAATACAGTGCTCTTGGGTCGTCATCAACTTCTATTGCTATCTCGTCAACTCTCGGCAGCGGGTGAAGTACGCAAAGATCCTTTTTACCTTTTTTCATTTTTGCCTTATCAAGACAGTAAACATCTTTCTGAGCTTCATATTCTTCCGGAGAATTAAAGCGTTCCGCCTGTATGCGGGTCATATAAAGTACATCAAGCTTTGCGATCGTTTCTTCAATGGTATTGACTTCCGTAAATTCGCAGCCTGCGGCGGTAAGTATATCTTTTACGTAGAACGGAAGTCTCAGTTCCGGCGTTGATATGAGGATAAATTTATTCCCTGTATAACATGAAAGGGCTTTACAGAGCGAATGTACGGTCCTGCCATTTTTCAGATCTCCGCATAGGCCTATTGTAAGGTTGTCCAGTCTGCCAATTTCTTTGGAAAGCGTCAATAGATCCGTAAGAGTCTGAGTGGGGTGGAGATGTCCTCCGTCTCCTGCGTTTATTATCGGGCAATCGGCTGTAAGGGCGGCAGCTTTTGCGGATCCTTCCGACGGGTGCCTCATTACCATAATGTCTGCATAATTTGAAACTATTTTTGTTGTGTCTTTCAGGTTTTCTCCCTTTGCAACTGAGGAAGTAGCAGGGTTATCGAAACCGATTATAGTTCCTCCCAGTTTGAGCATAGCGGTCTGGAAAGACATCTGCGTTCTGGTAGACGGTTCATAGAAAAGCGTTCCCATAATTTTGCCGTCGCATTCGTGGGCATACTTTTGTGGATCATCGGCAATTTTCGCGCCTAAGGCAACCACCTCGTTCCACCATTCCGTGGGCATATCATTCAGGTCAATAAGGTTAGTAAATCTTGAAACCATAGCAAAACCGCCTTTACAATATATATCATATAATTTTATCAGATTTCGGCAAAAATTTCAATACTTTGCCGAAAAATTTTTCTGTAAATTTGTGTAAAATGAATATCATATTGACAATGTTTTAAATTTATGATATTGTTATTAAGAAAAATATTGACGATGAGATAACAGCCGTATCGGATATTTCTGCCGTTATCATGATAAAGAAATTATAGGAGGAATATATAATGAAACTTGCTGAAGCATTGCAGGAAAGAGCGGATCTGAACCGCAATATCGAACAGCTTAAAATGCGTTTGAACAAGAATGTCCTTGTTCAGGAGAGAGAAACTCCTGCCGAACTGCCGGCAAGGCTTAAACAGGAGCTTGATGCATCGGTCGACCGCCTTGAATATCTTATGGCAAAGATAAACAAAACAAACCATGAGACAGCAGTTGACGGCAAAAC
>CANRJZ010000081.1 GCA_947631055.1 uncultured Clostridia bacterium
ACAGCCTGTACATTGCTGCATCATATGAACTGTTATAATATTCATGATGTTGTGTACAGCCACAATACGAATGAAAGGCCCGCCGTTCAAGACGAAAAAGTCCTTTGTGGAATAAACAGCATTGCGCGTTTTTTTAGCAGTTGATAGTCATCGCTCATGGAAACGCGAATCGTATCAAACTCAGCAGGAGCATTGATATGCTCTTGCAGACTTTGATACAACACAGAAAAATTCATTAAAAACAGCACTTGAGGAATAATGTATGTCTACAAGCAAGGAATATATGGACTTTTTATCAGAGCAGCTGTCCTCTCTTGACGGGATATCGTACCGCATGATGATGGGCGAATACCTGATATATTACCGCGGTAAAGTCGCCGCTTATGTTTGCGACGGGCGCTTTTTGGTCAGACCTGTTCCGTCGGCGGTAAAAATGCTGCCCAAAGCTGAATATGATCCAATAAGTGAGGGCAGCAGAAAAAAATTGCTTCGGGTAGATAATGTTGACAACAGGGAGTTTTTAACAGCTCTGTTTATTGCCATGTATGACGAACTGCCCGAACCAAAGCCCAAGAAGAAAAAGACAAATAAAAATTCATCTGAAAGATAGAAAGGATAGTTATGAAAACATTATATCTTGATTGTAATATGGGAGCGGCGGGGGATATGCTTACTGCCGCTCTTATTGAACTTGTTCCCGAACCGGACAAGTTTGCCCGGAAGCTTAACTCTCTTGGTATACCGAATGTTAAATTTGAAAAGCATACCGCCGTTAAATGCGGCATAACCGGCACCGGTATGACCGTTACCGTCGGCGGCGCTGAAGAAGATGAACATATGCATGAACATCATCATGAACACGAGCATGAGCACGAACATCACCATGAACATCATCACCACCACGCCGGTATGCATGATATCGAACATATCGTTTCACATCTTAACGTTTCCGGAAAGGTGAAAAACGATATCCTTGCGGTGTACGGTGTTATCGCCGAGGCGGAAAGCATTGCCCACGGCGTTCCCGTGACGGAGATACATTTCCACGAAGTAGGAACTATGGACGCCGTCGCCGATATTACCGCCGTTTGTATGCTTATGGAGGAAATTTCCCCCGACGAAGTCATTGCCTCTCCCGTCCGCACAGGTTTCGGACAGGTGCAGTGCGCACATGGGATACTTCCCGTCCCTGCGCCTGCAACGGCTCATATCCTGCAAAATATCCCCGTTTACAGCGGAAATATCGAGGGCGAAATGTGTACCCCCACAGGCGCGGCGCTGCTTAAACATTTTGTGACCCGTTTCGGGGAAATGCCGGTCATGACCGTTCAAAAAACAGGCTACGGAATGGGAAAGCGTGATTTTCCCGCCGCCAACTGCGTCCGTGCAATGCTTGGCGAAACTGCCGGCAGTACGGATATTATGTACGAACTTTCCTGCAACGTTGACGATATGACCGCCGAGGAAATTTCCTTTGCAATGGATATGCTTTTCGAGGGCGGCGCTGCGGAAGTTTACACTATCCCTATAGGAATGAAGCGCTCCCGACCCGGAACTTTGCTGCGCGTTATTTGCAGCCAAGAAAACAAAGAAAAACTTGTACGGCTGATATTTGCCCATACTTCAACCATAGGCATACGTGAGACCGAAACAAGGCGTTATGTCCTTGACCGCAAAACGGAAATTATAAAGACTCCTTTCGGAGATGTGCGGAAAAAAATTTCCTGCGGCTACGGTGTAAAAAAAGAAAAATCCGAGTATGCCGACCTTGCGGAAATTGCCAAAAAACAGGGCAAAAGCATTACCGAAGTGAAAAAGATGATCGAGGAAAGCAAAAATGGCTGATATTTACGAAAAGAAGCGCCGTCTGGAAAATTATCTGCGGGAACTGGGCAGCGCTGCCGTTGCCTATTCCGCAGGAGTGGACTCAACTTTTCTGCTGAAGATCGCCCATGATGTTCTGGGCGAAAAGGCAATTGCGGTAACGGTGCGTTCCTGCCTTATGCCCGAAAGGGAATTTGCAGATGCGGAAAATTTCTGCAAAAGTCTCGGCGCAAAGCATATCATCGCCGATATTGACCCCTTTTCCATAGACGGTTTTGCGGCAAATCCGCCGGACCGCTGTTACATCTGCAAAAAAGCCTTATTCGGTCAGATGATGGAAATTGTCAAAAATCAGGGAATTTCTTATATCGCTGAGGGTTCAAACGCCGATGATATGAACGACTACCGCCCCGGAATGAAAGCGATAAAAGAACTGGACATAAAAAGTCCCCTTCTGGAAGCGGGACTTTCAAAAGCGGAGATACGGAAACTTTCCGAAGAAATGGGACTTCCCACTTGGAACAAACCCTCTTTTGCCTGTCTTGCGTCAAGGTGCGTTTATGGTGAAACGATAACGAAACAAAAACTTGAAATGGTCGGCGAAGCCGAACGATTTATCCTTGATATGGGATTTTCACAGATACGCGTTCGTATCCACGGCGAAAATATGGCGCGGATAGAAATTTCTCCCAACGAGTTTGAAAAAATACTTGCTGATGAAAATGCGGAAAAAATTTCCTCATATCTGCATAAGCTCGGATTTTTGTATGTTTCCCTTGACCTTGACGGCTACAGGACGGGCAGTATGAACAAAGCCTTGTAACAGGCCCGCATAACTGCGGCAGATCAAAAAAGCGGCGCGGAAAATTTCCGCGCCGCTGTATTATTTATGTGTTCCCGTTACGGTCTGTCGTTGAATATATCCATAAGTACGGAATAATCGTCAATAGCCGAAGAACGTCCTGTACCGTCTGTCTCGCCTGTTCCCGAAGCAGCGCCTGCCGAAGGATCGTCTACATTTGTGACCGTTCCTGCGCCGAGGTTCTTGAATCCGGAAGCTATAACGGTAAGATCGATCTCGTCCTGAAGATCAGGATCAAAGCTTGCACCGAAGATGAGCTCAACATCGGGATCGGCAGCTTCCGTAATAAGCTTTGTAGCCGTGTCTATATCGGTAGAAAGAGCGTCTTCCGACATAACAATATTGACAAGCAGACGTGTTGCTCCGCTGATTGAAGTTTCGAGCAGCGGGCTTGTGATAACTGCATTTGCAGCCTCAACTGCCTTATCCTTTCCTGAACCGTGACCGATAGCCATATGAGCGTATCCTGCGTTCTTCATAGTGGTCTCAACATCTGCAAAGTCAAGGTTTATGAAGCCGTCTACCGTGATAAGTTCCGCAATGGATTTAACACCTGTTTTAAGTATATTATCCGCTAAAGCAAAGCTTTCCTTCATTGTGAGCTGCTTTTCGCTGGTCGTTATAAGACGTTCGTTAGGTATGACCACAAGAGAATCGACGTGCTTCATAAGCTCAACGATGCCGCGTTCAGCCTGCGCCATTTTAGCTTTCTGCTCAAAATTGAACGGCTTTGTAACTACAGCGACCGTAAGGATATCCATTTCCTTGGCTATTTCGGCAACGACCGGAGCTGCGCCCGTACCTGTTCCGCCGCCCATACCGGCTGCGATGAATACCATTGTAGCGCCTTTGAGAGCGGCAGCTATCTCGTCACGGTTTTCCTGTGCGGAACGCTCGCCTATTTCCGGCTTATTTCCGGCGCCGCGTCCTCTTGTAAGTTTTTCTCCTATCTGTACCTTAGTTGAAGCCTTGGAAGAACGAAGTGCTGCCGCATCGGTATTAACCGCCACAAACTCAACATCGAATATCCCCTCGGTAGCCATACAGTTAAGAGCATTTCCGCCGCCGCCGCCGACACCTACGACTTTTATATTTATGTCGGAATAGATCTCTTCATTATCAACAGAAAAACCCATTTGAAACGTCCTCCTAATATATTTTATATAAACATGGTCATTGCATACATATACAAGTTTATTGTATCATACTTTAAATAATTTTTCAAGTAGTTTTATAAAAAAAATAAACTTTTAGAAAGAATTACTAAAATATCCTACTCAAAATTCAGCTTCGTCGTTTCCGTACTTTCGGACTGTATGTCCTGCGTATCGCCCTCCGTATCCGTTCCGGAAGACTGCGAAGCCGCCTGTTCGCTGTTGAATTCAAATGTGCGGTCTATCTGTTCAAGATCGGACTTGCTCAGCAGCTGAGCGCCGTTCTGTAGCATACGCAGCTTGCCTTCGGTATCCGGAGATATCCTTGTTGTAAGTATCTCGTTTGCAAAGCGGTATTTGTAATCTATATCCGAAATTACTCCAAGCTCTATTTCTATCCGGTCCTCATAAATGCAGCTTATATTCAGGCGGTCGGTGACATCGTAACTGGTTATCTTTGAGCCGAACGATGAATCCGCACGTTCCATAAGCTCATAGATCACCTTTGTCTTATCCTCGTCCGCGGAAACAAAAGTCATTCCCTCTTTAAGAGCGTCGGCAGGTTCCGTGCCGTAAAATACGGGAAGCTCCTCTGCCGGTGAATTTATCGAGGCAAGTATTTTGCCGGTCTTGCTGACTATGCGGTATCCGTCGTCGTAATTGTCAAAGCACGCCGTTTCCTCACATGGCGTAACGCATATCTCCAGCGATGAAGGGAATTTTCTTGTTATCTCCGCCGTTTCTATATAAATAAGCTTTTCGGTAACGCTCTCCTCGGCTTTTTTCATATTGCGGCGTATCATATTGTCTCCGCCGGCAATACCGCTTGCCTCGGCTATCTCTTCGGCGGTGTATATAGACGAACCGGTCACGATTATCGTTTCCACATTAAAAAACACCGTCACCGACAATATTGCGAATATTACCAGAACGATAAAAGCGACCGTTCCGTAATATACCGACATATTCCGCTGTCTGACGCGTTTTATTTTTCCTCCCGGATTGTCGCGCTTTACAACGTCCTGCATATATCCTTCTCCTATACTCTTATCATATCCGCACCGACGGAAGAAAGTACATTTTCCATTTCCTCATATCCTCTGTCGATATAACGGATATTTGATATCTCGCTTGTTCCTTCCGCCGAAAGAGCCGCGGTGACTAATCCCGCTCCTCCTCTCAGGTCGGAAGCACAGACCTTTGCTCCGTATATCCTGTCAACGCCTCTTACGATAGCCGTTTTTCCTTCGGCAAGTATATCCGCGCCCATTCTGCAAAGCTCTCCGACGTGTTTGAACCTGTTTTCAAAGATATTTTCCACAAACACCGACGTTCCTCTGGCTTTGCACAGCGCAGCCATAACGACAGCCTGCGCGTCAGTGGGAAATCCGGGATATACCATAGTCCTTATCGGAGAGACCGCCTTTAGCGGATATCCGGCGCTGAAATAAATTTTATCTTCCGACGAATGGATTATACACCCCATTTGCTCGAATATGGAGATCACGCTCTCCATATCGGAAGGACGGCAGCAGGAAGCGACTATTTCCCCTCCCGAAGCCGCCGCACAGGAAAGATATGTAGCGCAGACTATTCTGTCGGGCATTATCCTGTATTCGCAGCCGTGGAGCTTTTTTACGCCTTTTATGACCATTCTTCCGCAGCCTGCACCGCTTATTTTTGCACCGCAGGAATTCAGCAGACCTGCAAGATCCGCTATCTCCGGTTCTCTTGCGGCATTCTGTATCACCGTCGTGCCTTCCGCAAGGACCGCTGCCAGCATAATATTTTCTGTAGTTCCCACCGACGGGAACGAAAGCGTGATATTCGCGCCCTTGAGCCCGTTTTCCGCCGTGCAGTCAAGAACACCGTATTCTTCTTTTATGGTAACGCCCATTCTTCGGAGCGCGGCAAGGTGCATATCTATAGGTCTCGGCCCAAGATCACAGCCGCCGGGAAGTGTTATCCGGCACTTTCCCGTCCTGCCCAGAACGGCGCCGAGGAAAAACACCGACGACCGCATTTCCCTCATCAGTTCATCGGATATATTCGTTTCCGAAACGGTCTCCGCTTTGAGCACCGCGGCGTTCTTATCCTCGAAACCTGCTTTGCAGCCAAGGTATGTAAGTATCCTCATAGCGGCGTAAACATCGGATATCCTCGGACAATTGTGAAGCGTTATCTCTTCGCCGCAAAGCACCGACGCTGCCATTATCGGCAAAGCGGAATTCTTTGCCCCTTGTATGCGGATCTCTCCGCTAAGTTTTTTCCCTCCGTTTATAATAAACTTCTGCATATATGCAGCTCCCTTACGTTTTTGTTTCATATTATGCGTAAGGAACGATTTTGTGCAGGCTGCATATATTTTCTTATATTTTAAGCGGGAAAATATTTTAAGACCTTATGCTTTTCAGCTTTGATCGGTCTTGTCCGGTATGAGTCGTTTTATAACGGAATATATCCTGTCCGGAGTGTCTTTTACATAGGTCTCCGCCGCTCTTCTGGCAAGGACATCAAGCTTTTCCGGATCGTGAATAAGCTCTGTTACCTTTTCAAGGAACGATTCATCGGTTATGTCCTTTTCCTCGATGACAACAGCGGCACCCGCTCTTCCGAGGACCATTGCATTATGATACTGATGATTTGCCGTAACGTTCGGCGAAGGTATCAGCACCGACGCCCTGCCCATAGCCTGAAGTTCGGATATAGTCGAAGCGCCGCTGCGGCATATTATCAGATCGGCGGCAGCCGAGCAGACGTCCATATTATTAATATATTCCTTTACCATGATATTCGGATTGGAATCATAGTCTATCCCCAGCTTTTCAAGCTCCGGAAGGAACGTATCATGCCCCATTTTTCCAAATCCGTGGATATGATTTATAGGAAAGCCGTTTTCCTTTTCCCATTTCATAAGAACAGCGGCGCAGTGATTTATCTCGCCCGCTCCGAGACTTCCTCCGAAACTGAAAACGCATATCTTATCATCAAGGCCGAGCCTGCGCTTAGCGTCTCTGCGGCTCATTCTTTCAGAAGCAAACCCGCTCCTTACCGGAAGTCCGGTAACGGTATATTTTGCACAGGCGTCAAGATGCTGAGCAGCCTCTTCGACCGTCAGCATGACCTCGTCCACTTTTTTTGCAAGCAGACGGTTCGTTATCCCCGGAAAAGCATTCTGCTCATGTATCGCTGTAGGTATCCCCATCTGTACTGCCTTGGAAAGTATCGGATAGCTTACATATCCGCCTGTCCCTATAACGATATCCGGCTTAAAATCGTCTATTATCTTTTTTGAACGTATTCCCGACATTGAAAGATACGCCGCCGCCCTTGCGTTGCGCGCTATATTCTTAGGCGTTATCTTTCTCTGGAAACCGCTTATCTTTATCGGAGCGAAATCATATCCGGCGTCCGGTATAAGTCTTGCTTCCATTCCGTTAGGCGTTCCCGCAAAAAGGAATTCCGCGTCGGGATCGTGTTTTTTTATTATTGAAGCTATTGCAAGAGCAGGATTTATATGTCCTCCGGTCCCTCCGCCGGCTAACAGGACTCTCATTACGATATTCCTCCCGTGTTATTGATATTGTTTTTCTACGTTTCTATAAGGGATTGGCGCGAAACATTCAGTATTATCCCCATCTGCACGAGCTGCATTATCAGCGCCGTTCCGCCGTAGCTGAAAAACGGCAGCGAAACTCCCGTATTCGGTATCGTATTTGTAACAACGGCAATATTCAGCAGCGCTTGTATACCTATCTGTACTGTAAGTCCCACTACCAGCATCATACCGAATTTATCGGGTGCTTTTGAAGCTATATAAAATCCTCTTACGATAAAAAGCAAAAACAGGATTATTACCATCAAAGCTCCTACAAATCCAAGTTCCTCGCATACTACCGCAAAAACGAAGTCGTTTTTTGCTTCGGGAAGATACAAAAACTTCTGCCTTGAATTTCCAAGGCCCAATCCGAAAAGTCCGCCGGAACCTATCGCTATAAGACTGTTCCTCGTCTGCCATGTATCGTCGGCGGCTTCTTCGTTGAAAGGATCCGTCCATGAAATAAAACGCTTTTCAAAATAGCTGAAATCCTTTACCTCTACCAGAACAAATACCGCTATTCCCAGTACCGCTATTCCCAGCAGAGCCAGTATGAGAAGATGCCTGAACTTTGTTCCTCCGACGAACATCATTACCACGCCTATGGCGCATATTATAATGGTTCCCGAAAGGTGCGGCTGTATCATCATCAGCGCGATCACAACGCCAAGGAACATTACGAACGGCACTACTCCGTATTTGAACTGCTTCATCTTTGTGTAATTTACAGAAATAAGATATGCAAAAAGCAGTATAACCGCCAGCTTCATAAGTTCGGACGGCTGGAATGAAGGTACTCCAGGGAATTTTATCCAGCGGTACGAACCTTTGTGAGGATCTGTGAACGGTCCGACCCTGCACAGTAAAAGCAGTATCATACACATCACATAAAATCCGTAAGCAATTATCGGGTTTCTGAGGATATGATAATCAATGCATGCCACAAGCAGCATAAGAGCAAGTCCGGCGATCGCCATTCCCAACTGGGAACGCACATAGTCCGTACCTGTTCCGCCTTCGGCAATTGCCCATGCATAGCCTGCCGAAGGCGGAACAGGTACGGACTATGTGCGTACCTGTTCCGC
>CANRJZ010000082.1 GCA_947631055.1 uncultured Clostridia bacterium
ACACGCCGAGATAAATTCCGACGGTCACAAGGAATACCTTTACACCTTTGGAAAAAAAAGCGGATCCGGCGGAGCTGCGCTCATAACAAATCAGACTCCTTCAAAGATCGCAGGGAAAGCCGTACGCGGCTGCTTTAAAAAATAATAAAATAACGGAGGATCTATATGGAACTCAGGATACGAAGCCTTCGCGAGGACAGCGGTCTCTTCCAGCGCAATATTGCCGAACATCTCGGATGCACTCAGCAGACATATTCAAGATATGAGATCGGCGAACTGGAACCGTCGCTTTATATAATGACGCAGCTTGCGGAATTCTACGGAACAAGCGTTGATTATCTGATGGGTCTGACCGATGTACGCGCCCCTTACAAACGGACAGATAAATAATAAATATCCACAAAAGCCGGAGTCTGTAAAAACTCCGGCTTTTTTATACGCTGTCTCTCAAAAAATATTGCAATTTTCAAAGATAAATGTTATAATCATATAAAATGACCCGAAAGGAAGAATAAATATGAAAAAGATATCCGCTTATATCAACGCAAAGGACAAACGCTCCGTTATAAATCCGGAAATATACGGACATTTTTCCGAACATCTCGGAAGATGCATATACGATGGTATCTACGTGGGCGAAAATTCGTCCATTCCCAACGTAAGAGGCATCAGAAGCGATATTGTCGAAGCTTTCAAAAATATAAAAATGCCGGTCCTCCGCTGGCCCGGCGGCTGCTTTGCCGATACATACCATTGGCAGGAAGCGGTAGGCGATAAAAAACTGCGCAAAAAAGAGCATAACGTTCACTGGGGAGGCGTTACGGAAGATAATTCCTTCGGCACACATGAATTTTTTGATCTGTGCGAGCAGGTAGGCTGCGAGCCTTACCTTGCGGGAAATCTTGGCAGCGGCACTATTCAGGAACTTTCCGAATGGATAGAATACATAACCCTTGACGACACTTCCCCTATGCCGGAGCTCCGCCGTAAAAACGGCAGGGAAAAGCCCTGGAAACTTAAATATCTCGGTATCGGCAACGAGAACTGGGGCTGCGGAGGCAATATGCGTCCGGAATATTACATTGATGAATATATCCGTTATCAGACCTTCTGCCGCGATCACAGCGGAAATCATCTTTTCAAGATCGCCTGCGGTCCAAACGCCATGGATTACAACTGGACGGACACCATTATGAAGCGGCTCAACAAATTCAATGCAGGAGGGATCTCGCTGCACTACTACACGATCCCTACCGGTGACTGGAACAAAAAAGGCAGCGGGCGAAAATTTTCCAAAGAAGAATATTATTCGACCATTTCCGGCACACTGCAAATGGAAGAACTGCTCACAAGACATTCTCAGATAATGGATATCCACGATCCAAATAAGGATATAGGACTTGTTGTTGACGAATGGGGCGTCTGGTGCGACGTTGAGGAAGGTACCAACCCCGGTTTCCTCTATCAGCAGAATACTATGCGCGACGCCATTGTTGCGGCTTGCAATCTAAATATGTTCAACATTCATTCCGACAGGGTAATAATGGCAAACCTTGCTCAGGCGGTAAATGTTCTTCAGTCCATCGTTCTCACGGAAGGCGAAAAGATCGTCCTTACGCCTACATATCATGTATTTGACCTGTTCAAGACGCATCAGGGAGGCCGATCGGTATACTGCTTCATTGAAAATGCCGAAGCCGGCGAAAGCATAAAGATACCTATGATAACATGCTCCGCTTCCGTAAAGGACGGAAAGATGACCGTTACTTTCGCAAACTGCTCCATAGACGAGGACGCAGAAATAACCTTTGATATTACAGGTTTTGAGGCTGAAAAAGCGGAAGCGCGTATTCTTACAGGCGAACGTCAGGATCTCAATGATTTTGATCTTCCCGACAAGGTCGCTCCGAAAGAATATCCCGTTTCGCTCAACGGAAGGACTATGACAGCGGCAGTACCTCCATGTTCGGTAGTATCGGTAATTCTGGAATGAGCCGTCCTTTCTGCAAAAAATGCTTTTTTGAGGAAATTGACCCGCAGGGCATATACAGGGAGATAACCGAGCTTATTTCCCTTATCCCACCCGAAAACAGAACGGACGAAAAGGAATACCGCCGCCGTCTTGATATATGCGGAAAATGCGAATCCCTTGGCGAAGGCACATGCGGGAAATGCGGGTGTTTCGTAGAACTTCGTGCGGCAAAGCGAAAATTGCATTGTCCTCATGAAAAACATTTCTGGTAACGATCTTTCATATGAGGTGTATAAGATTATGGAAAGAATAGAAAAGATAGCAAACGGTCAGACTTTTCTTGGGATAGAGCTTGGTTCTACAAGAATAAAAGCCGTTCTTACGGACGATGATTACGTTCCCATAGCAAGCGGAGCCGCAGACTGGGAAAACCGCTTTGAAAACGGTTTCTGGACGTATTCTCTTGACGATATCCACGGCGGTTTGAAAAAATGCTTTTCAAGCCTTGCCGCGGACGTAAAAGAAAAATACGGCGTTTATCTCACATCGGTAAAAGCTATGGGTATCTCGGCTATGATGCACGGTTATATGGCTTTTGACGAAAACGGCAAACTACTTACTCCGTTCAGGACATGGCGCTGCACCTCCACCGGTCAGGCATCGTCGGAACTTACAGAACTGCTGAAATTCAACATTCCGCAGCGCTGGAGCATTTCACATCTATATCAGGCGATACTTAACAGAGAAGAACATATACCTCATATCGCTTACATTTCCACGCTTGCGGGATACATACACTATCTGCTTACCGGCAAACGCATAGTGGGCGTCGGAGAAGCTTCCGGCATTTTTCCGGTAAGCGGAAAGGATTACGATGCGGAAATGCTTTCCAAAACGGAAGATCTGTTCCGGAAACACGGCTTTGAACGGTCTTTGAAAGAGATCCTTCCAGCCGTTGCCGACGCCGGAGAAAAAGGCTCGTTTCTTACGGAAAGCGGAGCAAAATTCCTTGACGGCAGCGGACGTTTCAAAGCCGGCATACCGGTCTGCCCTCCCGAAGGAGACGCGGGAACAGGAATGACTGCTACAAATTCAGTGCGTCCCGGAACGGGAAACGTTTCGGCAGGAACTTCAATATTTGCAATGCCGGTGCTTGAAAGACCACTTTCGGGCGTTTATCCGGAAATAGATGTTGTAACGACTCCCGACGGCGCGCCGGTGGCCATGGTACACTGCAACAACTGCTGTTCGGAAATTGACGTTTGGGTGAAGATGTTCGGCGAATTTGCGGAACTTTCCGGATATCCCATCGAAAAAACGAAACTTTACGAGCTGCTTTACACAAACGCTATGAAAGGCGATCCCGACTGCGGCGGCATTACCGCATATAATTTTCTTTCGGGAGAACCCGTTGCGGGAGTTGATGAAGGCAGACCGATGTATTTCAGGACTCCCGACAGCGGGCCCGATCTTGCAAATTTCTTCCGCGCACAGCTTTATTCCACGGTCTCAGCGCTGAAAACAGGTATGGATATTCTTTTTGAAAAAGAAAAGATCTCACTTAAAAATATTACCGCCCATGGCGGACTTTTCAAGGTAAAGAACGCTGCGCAGCAGGTGCTTGCCGACGCGTTGGGAACGGAAGTCTCCGTTATGGAAACAGCCGGTGAAGGCGGCGCATGGGGAATTGCCCTTCTTGCGGCTTATATGACAGACGGTGAAGGCAGCTCCCTTGCGGACTGGCTTGACAGCAGCGTTTTTGCAGACAGCAAAAAGATAACTCTTGCTCCGGACGAAAACGGATCAAAGGGATTTGCGGAATTTATGACGCGTTACAAAGCGGGACTCAATGCAGAAAAAAGTTTAAAAGGAGTGGAATGATATGCTGGACGATCTGAAAAAAGCCGTTCTGGAAGCAAACTTGCTCCTGCCCAGATACGGACTTGTAACATTCACCTGGGGAAACGCTTCCGCGGTAGACCGTGAAAGCGGAATGATGGTAATAAAACCTTCCGGCGTTGAATATGACGGCATGACAGCCGATGATATGGTAGTTGTAGAACTTGCCACGGGAAAGGTCGCCGAAGGAAGATACAAACCTTCCAGCGACTCCCCCACTCATATTGAATTATATAAGGCTTTTGAAAATATCGGAGGTATCGTTCATACCCACAGCCGGTGGGCAACATCTTTTGCACAGGCAGGTGTCGGAATAGTTCCGCTGGGAACTACCCATGCAGATCATTTTTACGGAGAGATCCCCTGCACGCGCGCTATGACTCCCGCCGAGATCCAAGGCGAATATGAAAAAGAGACCGGCACGGTGATAATCGAAGCATTCAGCGGGATCGATCCTCTGACTATCCCCGCCGTTCTCGTAAAAAGCCATGGTCCGTTCACATGGGGAAAGAGCGCAGCTGAAGCTGTACACAATGCCGTTGTTCTTGAAGAAGCAGCATTTATGAATTATCACGCTATGGGGATAAACCCTGATATCAGCCGTATGCAGCAGGAACTTCTCGATAAACATTATTTGAGAAAGCATGGCGCAAACGCTTATTACGGACAGGGCAAACAGATCAATAATTAAGTAAGTCTGTGACATTTTTATTTTTAAGGATGTGTTCATATGGGAGATCTCAGGATAGTCCGGCTTGAAGATATGAATGAGATACGCACTGCTTTCAAGATCGCAGAAGAAGTTTTTATGGAATTTGAAGCTCCGTTTTTTGTAAAAAGGGGCACGGAAAGTTTTCTTGATTTTCTATGGGGAAAGCGTGTGCGCGAAATGCTGAACAGCGGAGAAATGCAGGTCTGGGGCTGCTTTGCGCGAACAGGTATGATCGGAATGATGGCTCTTCGTGACAATTCGCATATAAGTTTGGCATTTGTAAAGGGAGCGTATCACCGTCAAGGAGCAGGTCGGGCGCTTTATTCCGAATTGAAAAATTTTGCTTCGGAACATGGTGCAAAAGAGATCACTGTCAACGCCAGTGATTACGGTTTACCGTTCTATAAAGCAATGGGATTTGTTCCTACGGATATGCAGCTTGTTACGGACGGAATTATTTTTACGCCTATGAGAGCCGTTATATAAAAATGCTATGTCAAACAAAAATTTGATTTTTATTTATGCAGGCGTATATTCTTTTAATTAGATAGCGTGAATAATAATATTTTTTTCGGACAATTTTCCCACCGCAAATATATTAATCGTTATTGAGCATAATAACGAACGAAATCCTTTATGTAAGTTTAAAATTTGTGCTTTGTGTTAAAATTTTTCCGGAGTGGTTGACAAGGTAAGATAAAAATAGTAAAATAATTATGTGTAAAATAATATTCCGCAAAGATTAGGAGAAGATTTTTATGAAAAAAATATTCAGAGCCGCGCTCGCAGCAGCAGCAGCCTGCGTTTCCGCATTTATTATCACAATATCCGCAGCAGCCGAGACCGAAGATTTTGAAGCGCCGCTGAATAAAGTAAAAACTACCAACGGCGATTGGGGACAATCCCTGACGCTCGATGTCAACGATTTTGACTGCACACGCATAACTCCGGACAGCGTTGTTACCGTTGAATATACAGTTGACGGTGAACCTGCTTCCGCTAATTTAGCCCCCGTTGAACTTATCCTTTTTAACTATACTGAGGAAAGAGACAGGATATGGGCAAAAATAGAACCCTTTGAATATGATGAAACCTCTGCGTCTTTTGATTATGAAACTATGATCCTCCGGTATGGATCGGACGATCTTTCGACCGTCGATAACCTTTGCATCGGAGATACCGGAGCACCTATTACAGTCACAAAACTCGTTATAACCAACTGCACCGTTTCAGAAACCACCACTACCACTGCCGAAACGACCGTGTCAACTACCGCCGAGACCGATCCTCCGGAAACTGCCGCTCCCGAAACATCAGCGCCGGAAACAACGGAAGCCGTTACCACCGCTCCCGCACCCGCAGAAGAAAGCGGCGGAGTTCCCATCGTTCTTATAGTTGTTATAACGGTAGTTGTTGCCGTAGCAGTCGTAGCAACGATAATTATTTTAAAAAACAAAAGAAGATTCTATTGATACAAGATCATTTTTCGGGTCGTATGCGCAAGCGCTTACGACCCATTTTTTATTCAGTATTTTCTGAGTAAAAACCAGATCCTCAGCTCCGCGGCAAAACGGCTTATCTTTTTCAAAGAAAAAACTGCTTCCGTTAATTACGGAAAGAAGTCCCGTACCGAGATATTTGCCATAAGCCTCTTTAAGAGTCCATATGCGAAAAAAATCCCTGTTTTTTTCTTCTGAAGAAAGCACAAAATTTTTTTCCTCATCGGAAAATACCCTGTCCATAACTTTAGGATCAAAATCACGGATAAGTTCTGCGTCAACGCCGATACTTCCGCCGGAAAATCCGCAGATCGCAAGTCCCCTGCAGTGGCTGATATTGAAATTAATTTCCGGATGCAGCGGTAAATACGGCTTTCCGTGTTCGCCTCTTTCAATATCGTATTCAGTTATTCCGTAAAGTTTTTTCAGCCCGTATGAAAGTATTTCATATGCGGCGATGTGTTCTTTTTTATGGTCATGAGTTTCGTCAATAAATTTATAAAATATCATTTTTTACTCCGAAAAAACGCCGCATAGAAAACTATGCGGCGAATTTTATACGCATTTTTCAACAGATCAGAAAGCAGCATTTACAAGAAGTATTGCTTTTGTTGTAATACCGTTGACCTTTATAAGTCCACCGGCAAGAGCGTCATAAATATTCTTTTTGCCGTTCATTACCGCAAGGAGCTCATCTGCGTCCGCACGGAAATTAACATCATAATCATTATATCTGTACGGCTCAACGGCGATAGTCTGATTATCGACATCAATAAAGATATAGAAATCTCCCGTTACGGAACCTGAAAGTTCAACGTTTGCGGCAACAGGATATTTTATCTTTGTTATGTCGGCTGCAAGGAATTTTTTCTTTGCTGCGTCAAAAACATCATCGTAGGATATTCCCTTTTTCTTTGAAGTTTTTTTAGCTGCCGGAGCTGCTTTTTCAGCTGCGGGTTTTCTGCCGCGCTTTGCAGCAGGTTTCTTTTCAGCCTTTGCAGCAGCAGTTTTTTCTGCCTTTGCGGGAGCTGCCTTTTCAGCTGCGGGTTTTCTTCCGCGTTTTGCAGCGGGTTTCTTTTCTGCTTTTTTAGCTTCGTCAGCCTTAGCAGCCGCAGGTTTTCTGCCGCGCTTTGCAGCGGGTTTTTTCTCTTCTGTTTTAGTCTCGTCAGCCTTAGCTGCTGCGGGCTTTCTGCCGCGCTTTGCAGCGGGTTTTTTCTCTTCTGTTTTAGTCTCGTCAGCCTTAGCTGCCGCAGGTTTTCTGCCGCGCTTTGCAGCAGGTTTTTTCTCGGCCGGCTCTTTTTCGGGAACTTCTGTCGTTGTTACCGGAGCAGCTGCTGTTGTTTCAGCGATCTCTTCGGAAACAGTATTTTTCTTTGCCATAGATAAATATCCTCCTTAATTAATAGCTTTGATCTCAATTGTTTTTTCCGGTTTTCCGGAATTAATTATATAAAAAGGTTTTCTTCAAAATTTATTATAACCGATTTTAAAAGGCTTGTCAACAATTATTTGAAAATTTTCTTGTTTTTTTCTAAAAAAAAGCAAAATTATTGTATCAAGCAAAATAAATATCGCAATATTTTATGATAATTCGTGTCCGGCAGCCGTATAAAATATCTTTATTTTAAAAAAACAGAGCAAAAATTATTTTTATAAAAAGGCTTCATATATATTTTTTTATAAAATTTATTTATTGCTTTTAATTACGGTATTATTTATTTTTTAGCTTTCAGCCTTTACGCATATATTCTCTTATTAAATATAATTGGTTATTTATTATTTTCGGACTATTTTATTATAATTTACAGCACTATAAAAAAATTGTCCGAAAAAATCACATTACCCGCGCTATCTGATAAGAGGAAATATGCCTGCATCGTTAAATATAAAAACATTAAAAATCAACGGCGGAAAAATTTTTCCCGCCGTTAAAAAATAATATCAATAAATACTTCCCGCCGTTCTTGGGAACGGTATTACATCTCTTATATTTGAAATTCCCGTAACATACATTATAAGACGTTCAAAACCAAGACCAAATCCGGAATGTTTTGCCCCGCCGTAACGGCGCAGATCAAGATACCAGCTGTAATCTTCCGCGGAAAGTCCCAGCTCCGACATTCTTTTTTCAAGAATATCTATGCGTTCTTCACGCTGACTTCCTCCTATCAGTTCCCCGACTCCGGGAACAAGAAGATCCGCAGCCGCAACTGTTTTTCCGTCATCGTTCAGCCTCATATAAAACGCTTTTATCTCTTTCGGATAATCTGTAACGAATACCGGTTTTCCGAATATTTTTTCGGTCAGAAATCTTTCATGCTCCGTTTGCAGATCGCAGCCCCAGAATACCGGATATTCAAATTTTTCACCGCTGTTTT
>CANRJZ010000083.1 GCA_947631055.1 uncultured Clostridia bacterium
CAGCAGGAATCCCGAAGTCTGCCTGTTTGAGATCGGCAGCGAGTATATCCCCAACGGCGGGGAACTTCCCGACGAGCCGGTACGCCTTTCTTTGGGAATGTACGGCGGAAACAAGGATTTCTACGACATCAAGGGTATGATAGATTCAATGCTGGATCTTGTAGGTGCGGAGGATATTGAATACACCGCATGCAGCGATACAAACGTATTTGCCGAGGCGAGCGCTTTCCACCCGGGTCGCTGCGCCGTTATATCCAAGAACGGAAAGAATTTCGGCATTGTGGGCGAACTTCATCCGGAAGTCCTTGAAAATTACGGCATAGGCACAAAGGCATACGCCGCAAAGATAAACCTTACCGAACTTATGGAAGAAGCCACGGCTGTTAAAGTTTTCAAGCCGCTGCCTAAATTCCCTGCCGCTGCAAGAGACATAGCTATAGTATGCGATGAGGCTCTGCCGGTAGCGGAGCTGGAAAAGGCAATAAAGAAGGCTGTCGGCAATATCCTTGAAACGGTAACTCTGTTTGACGTATATAAAGGCAAACAGATCGCCGAGGGCAAAAAGTCGGTCGCATATTCTATCTCTATGCGTTCGCATGAAGGTACGCTTACCGATGAGCAGGCTGACGCCGCAATAAAACGTGTTCTTAAAGCGCTTGCCGAACTCGGAGCGGAGCTAAGGGCATAATTTACGATCTGAAAAAGCGTTCCTGCGGAGGTTTGCCGCGGAACGCTTTTGGATGTTTTCCGGTCTTTGACCTTCGGTATTACAGTAATTTTTTTGCCGATTTTCCGGACGTCTTTCAGGCAGAGACATAGGTTTTTACAATTAATAACAAATTAGTGAGGAGTTTCTTAAAAAATGAATTTTTTATTTTCATTTTTTAATGATAAGAACAATATTTTGTTAAATTTACAATTATAAAATAATTAATTAATAAATCAATAATATATTATATTATCTTTTCTGATATAATTAGTAATGTATATATGGTATTCATTAAAATATTTTTAGCTTTCTTTTCTGCGCAAAAAGTAGCAAGCTGTTTTATGCCGCGCAAATAAGTATCACTGTATGTCCGGATCCCTGTGCGCGGCCGCTCAACCACACTTCAACCGCACTTCAAAGACGGCACTATTGAAAGGATGGTCAAATTTATGGCACTTGGAAAAGTTTTAGTAGTTGATGATGACAACAACATCTGCGAGCTTTTGAAACTCTACCTCGAAAAGGAAGGCTGGGGTGTCATTATTTCTCATGACGGAGAAGAGGCAGTTGTGAAATTCAACGCTCTTAAGCCGGATATCGTCCTTCTGGATATAATGCTTCCGGAACTCGATGGCTGGCAGGTATGCCGTGAGATAAGGAAAAAATCAAACGTTCCTATCATTATGATCACTGCTAAGAGCGAGACCTTCGACAAGGTGCTCGGTCTTGAACTGGGCGCTGACGATTACATCGTAAAGCCTTTCGATACAAAGGAAGTTATCGCAAGGATCAAGGCTGTTGCCCGCCGCATAAGCCAGTCCGGCAGCGAGGCTGAGGTCAAGGAGGTCCGTTACGATAAGCTTGTGGTAAATATGACAAGATATGAACTCAGAGTGGACGGAAAGGTAATGGATACACCGCCGAAGGAACTGGAACTTCTTTTCTACCTTGCTTCAAACCCCAACCGTGTATATACCCGCGATCAGCTTCTTGATGAAGTCTGGGGATTTGAGTATTACGGCGATTCGAGAACCATCGACGTTCATATAAAGCGTCTCCGCGAAAAGCTCGAAGGAGTTTCCGATAAGTGGGCTCTTAAAACCGTATGGGGCGTAGGATACAAATTTGAAGCGGACGAGGACGCTAATGCGTAAAAGTATTTCTGGCGAGTTCTTTTACTTAAGCTCGGTATTTATGGCCGCAGCAGTGATCTGCATAGGCGCAGTGCTGCTGGTCGTTTCCGGAGAATACTATAAATCCGACAGATTGGATTTTCTGGAACAATTTGTGCAGAAAGCTGTTTCCGAAACGGTCTCGATCTACAGCGAGACCGGCAATATCAATGAGGAAAAACTTCATGACGCGTATTCCGGTCTGTCCTCCGTGTCGGACGCTGATATTACACTTGTTGACACTAACGGCGTTGCTTTGGTATGCTCCGAAGCATCGCCGTGTTCTCATAAAAAGAATAATTTCAGCGGACAAACTCTTGAACGTATAACGGAAAACGGGTGCAGCGAGCTTAGCAGTCTGGATAATTATTATAGTGAGGACCATTTCAATTCCGCATACAAATTCGAGCTTGGCGGAGAAACGTTCTATATTTTCGGACGGCTTTCAAGTGGAAGTTTCGCTGATTATATATTCAAACTGGTACTGATACTTCTGATAGTCACCGCTGTCGTTATGGCGTGCGTATTCACTGTAATGTATATGTCGATAAAGCGTATACTTACTCCGATAAAAGAGATGACCATAGCCGCAAAGCGTTTCGGAGAGGGAGACTTCAGAAAAAAATTGTACGTTTCCGATGATAATGAATTCGGCTATCTGGCAAATTCTCTGAATAAAATGGCTGATTCTCTCGAACAGATAGAGGAAACGAGAAAAAGCTTTGTTTCAAACGTGTCTCATGAGCTGAAAACGCCTATGACCACCATCGAAGGATTTATCAACGGCATACTGGACGGAACTATCCCGCCGGAAAAGCATAAGCATTACCTTAAAATAGTTTCTTCCGAGGTGAACAGGCTTTCAAGGCTGGTGCGCTCAATGCTGAACGTTTCAAAGTATGAAGCCGGAGAACTGGACATAATAAGAGAAGATTTTGACGTTGTTCCCGTTATATTCTCCACGCTTCTGAATTTTGAAAAAAGGATAGACGAAAAAAATGTTGATGTACGGGGATTGGGAAAAAGATCCTTCATTATCAATGCCGATCCCGATCTTATAGGACAGGTAGTATACAATCTTGTTGAAAATGCGGTAAAATTCGTAAACGAAAACGGTTATATAGAATTTTTCTTCAATGAAAAAGACGATATGTCTCTTATAACCATACGCAACAGCGGAGACGGTCTTACAAAAGATGAGATATCAAAGGTATTTGAACGTTTCTATAAAACCGATGAATCAAGAGGGATCGATCCTACGGGGGTCGGTCTGGGGCTTTCAATAGTCAGCTCTCTCATAAAGCTGCATGACGGAACTATTACCGTAAGAAGCGAAAAGGGCAAGTATACCGAATTTGAAGTTTCGCTCAAAAAAGCCGGAGGCAGCCGGAGCGTTTAAACGGAGGCTTTATATGGAAAATTTTGATGAAAATAAGACTGAGGAAGAAACTGTCAGCACGCAGCCTGAGCCTGAGATCTCAGACGATCAGGATACGGAGCATACGGTTTCGGATGATATGTCTGCCGGAAATACCGGCGATAATGCCGACGGCGTCCGGCCTGATAATAATTCGCCGGTGAACAACGTTATGTTTTATGGACCGGATATCGGACAGACAGCCGGCGGAGGATATGTTCCGGCGGGAAATTATACGGGGCAGGCATACGCTCCGCAGCCTAAGAAAAGGCGTCTTACTGATGCGGGAATGTGGATACTGCTGGCAATAACGGTAGTGTGCATTTCCGCAATAATGATACTTGCGGCGGCTATAGCGATCCGCGGAAAAGAAAATGAGGTCGCCAAGGAATTTTTCGCCGATCATATGGTAACAAATACTGCGGAACATAAGGAAATAGTCATTCCCACGTCGCCGAAACCGGTGCTTGAAGATGAATTGTATGCCGATAAGGAGACCGGTCTTCTGACTTCTGTAGGCGTGGCTGAAAAGATACTGCCTTCACAGGTGAAGATAGAGATATACGGAGATGTACCTTATTATCCCGTTTCTTCCGGATCGGGAGTGATAATATCTTCGGACGGATACATCGTTACTAACGCCCATGTTGTAGACGGTTCTAAGAACATAGCAGTAAAACTTTATGATAAGACAAGCGAAAAGGCGTCCTTTGTGGGAATGGACAGGAAAAGCGATCTTGCCGTAATAAAGATCGACAGGGACGATCTCACTTCGGCCGAGCTCGGTATGTCCTCAGATCTTTCCATAGGCGAAGAAGTTGCTCTTGCCGGCGCAGGAGGCGGTTTTGAGAATACCGTCACTTACGGACATATTACCGGTCTTGACAGGGTGATAGATACAAATTATATCACAAGCTCCTCAATACACTGCATACAGACGGACGCTGCTCTTAATCCGGGAAATTCCGGCGGCGCGCTGGTAAATATGTACGGTCAGGTAGTCGGAATTGCAGTGGCTCTTATGGATCATCAGTCTTACGAGAATATAGGGTTTAATATTGCAATAGATGACGCAGTTCCGATCGTTGAGGACATCATAGCCAACGGATATGTGACTTCACGTTCGAGAGTAGGCATATCCTTTGTGTCCATAGGCGATACGGCAGCGGCTGAATACGGCATAATGCCGGGGCTTTGCGTATTGGATATAGACGAGACCTGCGACGTGGCGTATACCGATATCATACAGTATGATATAATAATGTACATCGACGACGTCCGTACACTGGACAGTCCTGATGTGGTAAAGGCTCTTGAGGGAAAAGTCCCGGGCGATAGGATAAAGCTTACCGTATTCAGAAAGTCTATAACGGGTGAAACAAGCGTTTTTGACGAATATGCAGAACTTGCTCCGGATACTTCTTCGATCTCCGGCTATTCGGGATCCATTTCGGAAGAAGATTATTTCAGCCGTGATATCATCAGGTAAATTATCGGCTCTCTTTGCCGTCTGTATGACGGCAAAGAGAGCTTTTTGCTGATATCCGGCAGAGGAACGCTATTGACTTCTTTTATAAGTTTGTGATATAATATTTACAGTGCTATTATGTGAAGGGAAGTATGACTATGGTTCCGGAGATCGTTTCGGCAGTTTCTCCGTATACGGGAAACGTTTCTGCCAATACATACATTACCGCGTTGGTGATAGCGGCTGTTATCATAGCGGGAGCTGTGATCGCGGGAATAATTTCTAAAAAGAAGAAAAAATGATAAAAAATATGAAAGGATCTTTGAAAATGCAAGTTAATTTTCACATACCGGATTTTATTAACCATTTTTTTCTCAATACGATAATCATCGACACAATAAAAAATAATCCGGAATATTTTTACGACGGTATACAGATCGCTTCCGTTTTCGGAAATTTCGGAGGCATCGTATGGAACGGCGGGCGCTATATTGGAGGAACGACGGATATGGGTACCGTAAACGCCGTGATAAAAATACTGAACGCGAAAAACGTTCCCCTCAGATTTACAATGACAAACCCTTTGATAAAAAGGGAACACCTCGGAGACAATTTCTGCAACCGTGTATTAAGGGCAGCAAATAACGGAATGAACGAAGTTATTGTAATGTCTCCCGTTCTGGAAGAATATATCCGCGAAAATTATCCGGATTATAAAATAACTTCTTCCACCTGCAAGCAGATAGAGGACATTGACGCCGTTAAGGAAGAACTTGGCAAGGATTATAAGTACGTCGTTCTGGACTATAATTTCAACAATAAATTCGATCTGCTGGAACAGATACCGCAGGAGGACAGGGGAAAATGCGAGATACTTGTAAATGCCTGCTGTCAGCCCCATTGTCCGAGGAGGGGAGAGCATTACCGCCAGATAGGGCAGGAACAGATCAACGAATGGGAATATAAAAAAGATCTGCTGCATAAAAATCCATACCAGACCAATGTTTTCTCATGCGATCATGCAAGCAGGAATATTTATGAAATAACGGAACTTCCGACCCATGTTTCTCCGGAAGACATCTTTGAGAAATACGTTCCTATGGGTTTTGTCAATTTCAAGATAGAAGGACGCACCGCGCCTGATGTGCAGCTGCTGGAAACATATATTTATTATATGGTAAGACCCGAATATAAAGATATCGTCAGATTGAAGATATTAAGTATCCTGTCTAAGGATACCCCGTTCTTTTCTTCGATATCGCCAAGGAGAGGTTGATAATGCCCGTTAATTTCCATATACCGGATTTTATGAATCATCTTTATCTTAATCTTCTGCTTATAAAAAATATGGAGCTTTTTCCCGAATGTTGGCGCGAAGATATAAAAATAGCTTCCGTTTTCGGTAATTTCTGCGGAAGCGTATGGAACGGCGGCAGATACCTTGGAGGGAATACCGATCCGAGAGCTATGGCTGCAATAATAAAAACCATTAACGACAGAGGGATACCCCTTCGGTTCACCTTTACAAATCCGTTGCTGAAGGAGGAACACCTCGGCGACGGTTTCGGCAACGCGCTGCTCAGAATGGCAAATAACGGAATGAATGAAGTTATTGTAATGTCTCCCATTCTGGAAGAATATATCCGCAAAAATTATCCCGATTACAAGATAACTTCTTCTACCTGCAAGCAGATAGAGGACATTGACGCCGTTAAGGAAGAACTTAAAAAAGATTATAAATATGTCGTCCTTGATTATAATTTCAATAATAAGTTCGATCTGCTGGAACAGATACCGCAGGAGGACAGGGGAAAATGCGAGATACTTGTAAACGCCTGCTGTCAGCCCCATTGTCCGAGGAGGGGAGAGCATTACCGCCAGATAGGGCAGGAACAGATCAACGAATGGGAACATAAAAGAAACAAGCTGAACAGAGTCCCATACAGATCTGCGGAGTTCAAGTGTCCCGCCATGAGCCTTAATCTTTACGAGATAACAGGCTTTGAGACCCACGTTTCTCCGGACGATATCTACGGGAAGTATGTTCCTATGGGCTTTGTCAATTTCAAGATAGAAGGCAGAACTGTTCCGGATACGAATTTGCTGGAAAATTACATTTATTACATGGTAAAGCCGGAATATCAGAATATCACAAGACTTCGTATGCTGAATACGCTTACGAGGAAGCACAAATTTTTTGCCGGATAAAATTCAGCCGTCTGTCGGACATATGCGCAGACGGCTTTTGCTTGTTCACAAAAAATTTACAAAAATAATTTTTCAATTCTGAAAAATTATGACCTGTTGGATTGTATTCATTATGAACGGTAAGAATGTCATGTTCCGTTAATATCTCAACTTTTAACACTAAATGATAATTTAGCACACCAAATATGATAAACGATAGCTGGTCGAGCTGAGCCCAGCTCGCAGGGTCAAGGGGCAGCGCCCCTTGCCGCGCTCCGCAGAGCGCGGAATACCCCTTAAAAAGAGCTCCGCAAGGGGTGAATTGAAGCCGCCGTGCGGCTTCAAGAGGGGGCTGCCCTGCGATAGAGGGCGCCCCCTTGAACTAAAGATTATTGTAATTTAAGCCTTGTCAAACAGCCCAGTGAGCTGTTTGACAACACAGCTTAATTAGCTTTGTCCAAAACAGTTCACCGGACTGTTTGGAGATTCTGAATTTTGCACTTCGCGCAAAATTATCATTTATTGGTAAGTTGAAAAATTATAAATGAAAATCAACCTTTTGTGGTGACATAGCCAAACAAATAAATAAAAAGGAGAGTTTTATTATGAAAAAGAACACAAGAACAATTGCGGCTGCCGCTGCGGCGGTAATGGCTTTTTCTTCCCTCGGAACGGCGGTATGCGCTCAGGGGTGGGAAAATACCGACAGCGGAACGAAATACGTTCTTTCAAACGGTGAAAATGCTGCCGGCGGGATCTATATTATCGGCGGCAAAGCGTATAAATTCGATAAGGACGGCAACAGTGCCGGTGAATATTCCGGCTGGACGAAAAAGAACGGCGTCCGCAGATATTACAAGAACGGCGTGCCTTATACCGGCTGGCTGAAAAGCAGCGCAGGCAGGAAATATGCTCTTGACGGCTGGCTTATGACAGGAGAATTCCCTATCGGAAATGATATTTACAAATTTGACGAAAACGGCATTTATGAAAGCAAAACAGAAGCGCCTGTAGTCCTCAAATGTCCCGAAACCATTCCTCTCAGCGCCAAAGAAATAACCGTTGCCGTTTCCGCAAACGATGATAACACATATATGTGTGAGGGCATTACAAAGATAGAACACTGGGAGAACGGCAAATGGGCGGACTGCGCTCCGGACGGATTCCCTGTGGCAGATAATTTATTCTATTTCACCCAATGTGAACAGCTTGGCTTTGACTTTGGATTTGATATGCTTGACGGCGGTCTTTCTGAGGGCTGTTACAGGCTTACTCTTTACGCAGGTCCAGAGGGTCAGAACAGTTACCCCTATTACGCAGTGTTCAGAGCTGAGGACGCAAAGTCCGGCTGGGTCAAGGAGGACGGCATGAACAGAT
>CANRJZ010000084.1 GCA_947631055.1 uncultured Clostridia bacterium
AATAACAGATCGTTAAAATATATAGCCCCCTCAAGGGGGCGGGTATATTTGGCGTTAAACCTTTATATCTCAACTCTTAACCCTCAACTCTCAACACTAAATTATAATTTTAACGCAATAAATACAAACCTCGCTCACTGCTTTACTTCAGGCTTTTTTGACTTGTTCATAATGTCGATGACCTTCTGCATAAGATCGATAGGTTTTTCATCCCGCATTTTTACGGCAATATAGGAACGTTCACCGCCATTGACGGTAACACGTCCTTTGAAAGCGGAAGTCAGAGCCTGTATCTGTTCCATGTCAGCCATTTTCAGATAGAAAAACATTATCCCTCCGCGCTGAGTTATTTCCGTTATTGTAAGTTCGCATGCCATATTCCTTATAAGAGAAACACTGATGAGCCCCTGTATGGCTTTCGGCGGATCGCCGTAACGGTCGATAAGTTCATCAATAAGATCTATGCTGTCCTCGCTCGTGCGGAGAGCGGCTATCTTACGGTAAATATCTATCCTTCCTGCAAGGCTTTCGATATAATCGTCCGGAATATGTGCGTCCACCTGTATGTCTATCAGACAGTCCTCCGGTCTGGGAGGCGGTATCTCGCCTTTTTCTTCGGCGATAGCTTCGTTAAGCAGCTGCAAATACATATCATAGCCAACAGCCTCCATATGGCCATGCTGCTTGCCGCCAAGTATAGAGCCCGCGCCCCTGATCTCAAGATCGCGAAGCGCTATCCTGAAACCGCTTCCGAACTGAGTAAATTCCCTTATGGCGTCAAGGCGGCGGGAGGCGATATCCGTAAGAGCCTTGCCCCTGCGGAATGTAAAATAAGCAAACGCCCTACGGCTCGAACGCCCTACGCGCCCGCGGAGCTGATAAAGCTGCGAAAGTCCGAGATTGTCCGCGTCTTCTATGATAAGGGTATTTACATTGGGAACGTCAACGCCGGTCTCTATCAGGGTCGTGCATACAAGAATATCTATCTCGTGTTCAAGAAGGCTCTGCCATATCTCCGAAAGACGTTCTTCGGTTATCTGACCGTGCGCAACGCCTATACGCGCATCGGGGAGCTGTTCCTGAAGTTTTGCGGCGCAAAGATCTATGCTGTCTATCCGGTTGTGTATATAATATACCTGCCCTCCGCGGCGAAGTTCTTTGTTTATAGCCTGAATGATAACGCCCATATTATGCTCTATAACATAAGTCTGGACGGGGTGGCGGTCTACGGGAGGTTCTTCTATTACACTCATATCGCGGATACCGCTCATAGCCATATTGAGCGTTCTCGGTATCGGAGTCGCCGAAAGAGTAAGAACGTCTACTCCGGAGAACATTTCCTTGAATTTTTCCTTGTGAGCAACGCCGAAACGCTGCTCCTCGTCGATTATGACAAGCCCCAGATCCCTGAAACGCACATCTTTCTGAACAAGACGATGAGTGCCTATTATCATATCTATCTCGCCGCGTTTCAGCTGTTTGAGGATATCTTCCTGCTCCTTTTTGGAACGGAAACGGGAAAGAAGTTCGATCTTCATAGGAAAATGCTCAAATCTTTTCAGAGCAGTCTGATAGTGCTGCCAGGCAAGAACGGTCGTCGGCGCAAGTATGGCGCATTGTTTGCCGTCCTCCATGCATTTGAAAGCAGCACGGAATGCGACTTCGGTCTTTCCGAAGCCGACGTCTCCGCATAGAAGTCTGTCCATAGGAACGGGCTTCTGCATATCTTCCTTTATTTCCTGAGCGGAACGCAGCTGATCGTCCGTTTCGTTGTACGGGAAACGCGTTTCAAAATCATGCTGCCAGTCATCGTCTTCGGAAAAAGCAAATCCCGGAGTCCGGCTCCTTCTGGCGTAAAGCTCTATAAGTTCGTCCGCCATATCCTTTACGGCTTTTTTGACGCGGGCGCGGGTCTTTTGCCATTCCATAGAGGAAAGCTTATTCAGCTTTACGGAACCGTTGTCCCTCGGACCGATATATTTTGACACCATATCAAGCTGGTTTACCGGAACATACAGAACGTCGGTACCCGCATACTTGATGGTTATATAATCCTTTGTGATGCCTTCAAGTTCAAGTTTCCGTATGCCGGCAAACTTTCCTATGCCGTGAAGAGCATGGACAACGAGATCTCCTTCGGTTATATCGGCAAGAGAGCGTATTTCCTCGCCTTTTTTTACTTTACGGAGCTTTTTTCCGGCTGCCGAAGCCTTGGCCTGCGTTATGAGCGCTGTCTTTATATCGGGATAATCGTATCCCGCGCTGGTGCAGCCTGACATAAGCAGGACGTTCCCTGCGGAAAGCACGGAATTTTTATTTGCTATTGAACATTTTATGCCTTCGTCCCTGAGATCCTTTTCGATTATGGGAAGGGTCTTTTCTGAACCTGCCATTACGATAACGCTGTATCCGCGTTCGCAGAAACTTTGCAGATCTTCTATAAGCTGACGTATCTCGCCGCCCCATGGAGCCGTCTGATTGGCAGAGGCGGATATAAGTTTTTTGAATTTCAGATCTGCGCCCCGCACAAACGCGTCAAAATGAAACAGCGGGAATTTCTGTGCCTTTGAATACATTTCCGGAAAAGTCAGCATATATCCGTCAAGCCCTTTGCAAAGCTCGCCGGATTCCAGCATTATTTTTATATCCTCGTTGTGCCGCACCATAGCGGCGCGCGCTTTATCGGCGGCATTATGGTATTCGCTGAAAACAACGGGACTTTTTTCGGGAAGATAATCAAATATCGTTTCCGGCTTTTCATAGGCAAGCGGAAGATATTTGTCTATGTTTCCAAGCTCCAGACCGGTATTTATGCGGTCGATGTCACGGGCAAGAGCGTTCCTGACAAGTTCCGCCCGCTTTCCTCTTGCCGATGAGGAAAGTTTCTGCATGCGGGAAACGAATTCCTCCGGACTGTCAAAAAGGGTTTCGAGAGCAGGAGATATTTTCACTTCGGATATGCTGTCCGTTCTTCGCTGACTTTCCGCATCGAAATATGAAATGGTATCTATCTCGTCTCCCCAGAGTTCTATTCTTAGCGGGGAAGTCTCCTGAACGGGGAAAATATCAATGATAGAACCGCGCACGGAAAACTGCGACGCGCCTTCTACCTTTTCGCAGCGGGAATATCCTGCGGAAAGCAGATCTTTTATAAGTTTTTTCGTATCTGTCTCCGAACCGGCGGAAAGGGATACCGTCCGTGAAATAAGGATCTCTTCCGGAATAGTTACCTGCATTACTGCCTCAGCGGAAGCGCATACTATTATATTTTCACCGTACGCAAGCCGTGAAAGCACTCCCAGACGGGAATGTTCATACTCACGGGAAGAGGTTTCAGCCGGCGTGAAAGATATATCTTTTGCAGGAAAGACATACGATACCGTTTCTTCCGCCAGGGAATTTATATCGTCGGCAAGGCGTCTTGCTCCTGCCTCGTCATCGGTTATGATAAGAGCGGGTACATTTTCTCTCAGTCCGAGAGCAAACTGCGCTTTGTGTATCGCGGAGATACCGGACACTGCCGCAGGAGTCTGACCGTTTCGCAAAGCGTCAAGCATATCGCGGTAAGGAACAAAATTTTCAATTGCGGAAATAAAAAGATCTGACATATTTCAACTCTCAACCCTATCAGCTGTTATATTTGTTCATGGCTTCATCGGTCTTGCCTTTTACCATAAGTTCGATGGAGGCAGCGGCTTTGTCTGTGCCTTCGTCCATAAGTTTCTTTTCCTCATCGGAAAAGTGCGAAAGCACCCACGCTGCAAGGTCATAGTCCTTGCGGGGCTTCTGTCCCACGCCTGTTTTTATGCGCGGGAAGGTGTCAAAGCCGGTGAGATAGATTATAGACTTCATACCGTTATGGCCGCCGTCCGAGCCTTTGCGGCGTATTCTTATATGGGAAGGCTCAAGGTTTATATCGTCATAACATATTATTGCCTTTTCTGCGGGTATCTTGTAGAAATTCATTGCTTCCACCAGAGCTTCGCCGCTGTTGTTCATAAATGTTGTCGGCTTCATAAGCAGACAGGTGACGCCGTTCACGTCGGCAATCGCGGTAAGGGACTTGAACCGCAGTTTTTTAAGCTGAACGTTATAATTTGCCGCAAGCTTGTCAATGACCATAAATCCGGCATTATGGCGTGTGTTTTCATATTTTTCTCCGGGATTTCCCAGACCGGCTATTATGAATTCGGGCGAACCTGCGGGTTCGGGTCTTTCTTTGCTTATCTGGTTGAATATATCGAAAATGCTCATTTTATTTTTCCTTTCGGTGATTTGTTTTGTTGCAGGAATTAAAAATAACAGTTTTTTTCATAAACCGCAATATCCCCTCCGATGAGCACCGGAGGGGTATTTTTGTCTTTTATTGCCGATAAAAGTGATCCGCAGCAAGAGCCGCAAGGAAAAGTATCACCAGGCATACGGCTATAATGATGACCGGCAGGGCGATCGTGCGGTGAAGGAAGCGTTTCCGGTCTTTCTTGTCTGTCTTTAAAAAAAGAATTATAAGAAAGACCATTATCACCACAAGCACCACCGCGATGATGTAAAACCATTTCATCATACTGCCGATCAGCATACCGATCGGTAAAAACTGATCCATAGATGCGGTCCTTTATTATCAGGTGTTGAAGATCGTTGAAACAGGCTTGTCGGCGTAGATCCTCTGTATAGCCTGCGCAAATACCGGAGCTACCGGCAGAACGGTTATCTTGTCGATCTTCTTTTCTTCGGGGAGAGCGATAGTGTCAAGCAGGATAAGTTCCTTTATAACGCTGCTCTGTATCCTCTCTATGGCAGGTCCGGAAAGAACGCCATGCGTCGCACATGCGTAAACTTCCTTTGCTCCGCCTATTTCCATAATGGCTTTCGCCGCGTTGCAGAGCGTTCCTGCCGTGTCTATCATATCGTCAACGAGAACGACGCTCTTGCCGCGCACGTCGCCGATGATGTTCATTACTTCGCAGACGTTGGCTTTCTGACGTCTTTTGTCAACGATGGCAAAGGGAACGCCGAGTCTCTGCGCAAAATTCCTTGCTCTTGTTACAGAGCCCAGATCCGGAGAAACTACCATTACGTCGTCTTTGTTATCTTTGAATTTTTCTATAAAATAAGGGGCAAGGATAGGTACGCCGAGCAGGTGGTCAACGGGTATGTTGAAAAATCCCTGTATCTGCGGGCAGTGCAGATCCATTGAAAGCACTCTGTCCGCTCCGGCTACCGAAATAAGGTCTGCTACCAGCTTTGCGGAGATCGGATCTCTCGCTTTTGCTTTTCTGTCCTGACGGGCATAACCCATATAGGGAATTACCGCCGTGATACGTCCCGCAGACGCTCTCTTGAATGCGTCGATCATAATGAGGAGTTCCATCATATGATCGTTTACCGGGGAACTGGTGGACTGTACCACAAATACGTCCGAGCCTCTTACGCTTTCCTGAATGGAAACGCTGACTTCACCGTCGGAAAAGGTCACTACTTCCGACTGTCCCAGAGGAAGTCCCAGCTGTTTTGCGATCTCCGCAGCCACCGCAGGATTGGAGTTCCCCGTAAAAATTTTGATATCCTTGCCATGCAGATTCATTTTAAAATCCCCTTTACTAAATTTTACACTGTGAATTTTTGCCGCTGATGCGTAATATTATCCGGATCAGGATCACTTCCTGTCAAGACGGTTCCTGAGCCGCCTTTCCGCAAATCCCTCCTTGAAATGCAGCTCGCCCCGTTCTATGGCGAGCGTTTTGTCCGGAACGTCTTTGGTAACGGTGGTGCCTGCCGCCGTGTAAGCCATAGCGCCTATTTTTACCGGAGCAACAAGATTGGTATTGCAGCCGATAAATGCGTTGTCGCCGATGACCGTGCGGTATTTGTGTTCGCCGTCGTAATTCGCCGTGGCAACGCCGCAGCCGAAATTGACATTTTCGCCCACGTCGCTGTCTCCGACATAAGTAAGGTGAGAGATCGAAGTTCTTTCGCCGATGGTGGAATTCTTGACTTCCACGAAATCGCCGATCTTAACTCCCGCTTTTATATGGCAATCCGGTCTGATACGGACGAAAGGCCCTATCGAGGCGCCGTCGTCTATTTCCGAATTGAAAGCCTGAACGCTGTTAAGAGTAACGCCGCTGCCTATGGTACAGTTTTCTATAAGGCAGTTCGGACCTATTACGCAGCCGCTGCCGATAACGGTGTCGCCTTTAAGTATCGTACCCTGAAGGATCTTCGTTCCTGCGCCTATTTTTACGTTTCTGCCGATAGAAACTCCGTCGGTGCAGAGGAACTCCACGCCCTCGTCAAGATGTCTGTCGATAACGGCGTGTCTTGCGGTGTCGTTGAGCATAAGCAGCGCTTTGCGGTCGTTTGCTCCGAGAACGACTTTTTTATCGGGAGAAATATAGGCGTCGGCACGTTTGCCCTTGCTCATAAGGATATATACCGAATCGGTAAGGTAATATTCACCTTGGGAATTGTTCGGCTTTATCTCGCCCAGTGCTTCGATAAGGTCTTTTGTTCTGAACCAGTAAGCGCCGCTGCTTATTTCGCGGATAGCCTTCTGCTCTTGGGTCGCATCCTTTTCTTCAACGATGCCGGCGACTCCGTTTTCGCCGCGGAGGATACGTCCGTATCCGGTCGGATCGTCAACTTCGGCTGTAATTATGGTAACTGCGTTTCCCTGACGTATATGCTGTTCAAGGGCCGCGGTAATGGTGCCGCCGTCTATGAACGGTGCGTCTCCGCAGAGGATAAGTACGTTCCCGTCAATGCGGGGAGCTTCTTTAAGCCAGTCTACCGCCATCATAACGGCGTGGCCGGTCCCCATTCGCTGAGGCTGAAGGACAGTGGTATAACGATCGCCGATATAGTCCTCGATGACCTGAGCGTTATAGCCCTTTACAATGCAGAGATCCGGGATATCCGCTTTTTCGCAGGCGCTGACCACCCATTCGAGCATAGGTTCGCCCAGCACTTCAAACATGGGCTTGGGAAGTTCCGACTTCATTCGTTTCCCCTGTCCACCGGCAAGGATCACGGCGCAGGAAGATGATCCACTCATAGTATATTTCTCCTAAAGTATAAAAATTTGTATATTGCGTCTGACTTCGGAAATATTTCAATACACATTTATTATGCCATATTTTGAAAAGTTTTTCAAGCAAAATCAAGCGTTTTCTTCCGCCTTTGGATTAATTGTGCAAAATATACAAAAAATACTGCTTAAATTTCCTGCTAATCGGTATGGAAAATAGAAAGAAAATCTGCTATAATATGTTTATGACCGTATGCGCCGTTTTAGCCTTCGGCACTGCGGAGTACAAAATTTTTATTTGGAGGTAATACCAATGGCAAAAAAATATTGTTATCTCTTTTCGGAAGGTAATGCCGATATGAGAGAACTCCTTGGCGGTAAGGGCGCTAACCTCGCTGAAATGACAAAGATCTTCGGCGCGGAAAGAGTTCCCCAGGGCTTTACTATCACCACTGAGGCATGCACACAGTACTACGAGGACGGAAGAAAGATCAATGACGAAATATTCGCCGAGATCAACGAATACATCGGAAAGATGGAGCAGATCACCGGCAAGAAATTCGGAGACAAGGAAAATCCGCTGTTGGTATCGGTACGTTCCGGAGCGAGAGCTTCTATGCCCGGTATGATGGATACTATCCTTAACCTGGGACTTAACGAGGACGTTGTCAACGTTATCGCTCAGAAGTCCAACAACCCCCGCTGGGCTTGGGACTGCTACAGAAGATTTATTCAGATGTATTCCGACGTTGTTATGGAAGTCGGCAAGAAATATTTTGAACAGCTCATTGACGAAATGAAGGCGAAGAAAGGCGTTACTCAGGACGTTGAACTTACGGCTGACGACCTGAAGGAGCTTGCAAATCAGTTCAAGGCTGAATACAAGTCCAAGATCGGTCAGGACTTCCCCTCCGATCCTAAGGAGCAGCTCATGGGCGCTGTAAAGGCTGTTTTCCGTTCATGGGACAACCCCCGTGCAAACGTTTACCGCCGCGACAATGATATACCCTATTCATGGGGTACTGCCGTAAACGTACAGTCCATGGCATTCGGCAACATGGGCGACGACTGCGGAACAGGCGTTGCGTTCACCCGTGACCCTGCTACAGGCGAAAAGAAGCTTATGGGCGAATTCCTTACAAACGCACAGGGCGAAGACGTTGTTGCCGGCGTTCGTACTCCTATGAAGATCGACGAAATGGCTACAAAGTTCCCTCAGGCTTTCGAGGACTTCAAGCAGGTCTGCGCTAAGCTTGAAAATCACTACAGAGATATGCAGGATATGGAGTTCACCGTTGAAC
>CANRJZ010000085.1 GCA_947631055.1 uncultured Clostridia bacterium
TTATCCTGCCTTCCCTGACGTCGTAAAATCTCATCAGCAGGTTTATGAGCGTGGTTTTTCCGCAGCCTGTAGGACCTACTATTGCTATCCGCTGTCCGGATCTTATATTTAAATTTACATTTTCCAGAAGCTTTTGTTCCGGCTTGTAGCTGAATGAAACATTTTCCATTTCCACCCTGCCGTCGGCACACACGGTCTCGGCAGGAACTTTTTCCGGTATCTCCTCCGGCTCGTCCAGAACGGCAAATACCCTCCCCGCCGACGCTATCGCCGATTGAAGCTCGGTAATTACGCCGGTGATCTCATTGAATGGCTTTGTATACTGATTTGCATAACTCAGGAAAGTCGCTATCTGTCCCACGGACATGGCTCCTGCCGCTCCGCTTATGACTGAGACCGCTCCGAATATCCCTGCTGCGGCATAAACTATACCGTTCACGAACCTTGTTGTCGGATTGGTCAGCGCCGAATAGAACTGCGCCAGCACTCCGCATTTGTAAAGTCTGCCGTTTATCTCTCCGAATTTTTCCTGCGCCCTTTTTTCATAGGCAAATGCTTTTACTACCTTCTGTCCTCCCACAAATTCCTCAACGCAGCCTGTCAGTTCTCCACGTATGGCCGACTGTTCCTTGAACTTGTCACGGCACAGCTTTGTTATGAAAGCTGCCGCAAACAGTGAAAGCGGCGTTATCAGTATTACCACGAGCGCTACCCTGACATTTATCCTCAGCATAAAAACAATTGTCCCCCCGATAGTTACTATGCCTGTCAGGAATTGCGAAAAACACTGCAGCATTCCGTCCGAAATAAGTTCTATATCGGCGGACATCCTTCCTATAAGATCGCCATGCGGCGTTCCGTCGATATATCCGAGGGGAAGACGGTTGAATTTAGCATACAGCTCCCTGCGCATATCACTTACCGCACGGTAGGTTATCTTGTATGTGCAGAACGACATTATCCAGCTGAACAGCGCCGACAGGACAACTGCGGCAAATATCCTTATGACGTAATATTTTACCATGCCGAAATCAACGCTGCCTTCGCCGATGATATGATCTATGCCCCGTCCCACAAGTATGGGGACATATAGAGAAAGCAGCACGCTTGCTACCGATGATACGAAAGCAGGTATCAGCAGATATGCAAAAGGCTTTGTGTAACCGAAAAGCCTTGTGGTCACGCCTTTCTTTTTCATACGCTCTCCGCCCCGCTTTCCTGAGACATTACGATCTCACGGTAGACCTCACAGTTTTCCATAAGATCACGATGGCTGCCTATGCCGACTGCTTTCCCGTCGTCAAGGACGATTATCTTATCTGCGCCGCGCAGGGAATTTGCCCTTTGCGAAACGATTATGACCGTCATTCCGTCCGTATTTTCCGAAATGGCTTTTCTGAGCGCCGCGTCGGTAGCAAGATCGAGAGCCGACGCGCTGTCGTCCAGTATAAGTATTTCGGGAGCTGCGGTCAGCGCGCGGGCAATAGTCATACGCTGCTTCTGTCCGCCAGAAAGATTTCGTCCGCCCTGTGCGATGTAAGTATTATAGCCTTCGGGCATTTTTTCAATGAATTCCGCCGCCTGAGCGATACCGGCGGCTTTTTTCAGATCCTCATCGGATGCGTCGGCACGTCCCCAGCGGAGATTTTCCGCGACCGTTCCGGAAAACAGCAGCGCTTTCTGCGGAACTACTCCGACTTTCGTTCGGAGTGATTCAAGCTTATAGCCGCGGACGTCTGCGCCGTTTATCAGCACCTCGCCGCTGTCTGCGTCATAAAATCTGGGGATAAGATTGACCAGCGTCGATTTGCCCGAACCCGTGCCGCCTATCACGCCGAGAGTCTCTCCCCTGTTCAGCGTAAAGCTTATATCTTCAAGGGCGCAGTCGCCGTCCGAATGATATGAAAACGAAACATTCCTGAATTCCAGAGCAGGAGCGCCGGGGATCTCCTCCGCACCTTCGCCGTCCTTTATGGAAGGTTCCGTATCGAGCACCTCGTTTATCCTTGCTGAGCAAGCCGCCGCTTTGGTAAATATCACAACAAGATTTGCCACCACCACAAGGGCAAGGGATATCTGTGTCATATAGTTTACAAAAGCTATTACCTGTCCCTGAGTAAGATCTCCTGCGTTTACCCTGAATCCTCCGAACCATATGATAACGCCGACGGCAATATTCATGATCGCATAGGTCAGCGGATTGAGCAGGACCGAAAGCTTACCCACCCTGAGCGATACTTCGGAATAATCATCATTGGCTTCTCCGAAACGGCGCTCTTCGTCCTTTTCGCGTGAAAATGCGCGGATGACTCTTGCTCCCGAAAGGCTTTCGCGGGTAACAAGACCTATCCTGTCAAGTTTTTTCTGAATTACTTTATAGAACGGCACCGAACGGGACATCACCAGATATATGGTGATCGCCGTCAGCGGAGCGACTGCAAGGAATACGAGCGACAGCTTCAGATCTATCGTCATAGCCATTACCGCCGCACCTATAACAAGGAACGGCGCGCGGACAACGAGCCTTATCAGCATAGCCACAGCGCTCTGCACCTGATTTACGTCATTTGTGACACGGTTTATAAGCGAGGGCGTTCCGAAACGATCAAGCTCCGAATGGGAAAGCTCGCATATCCTTGCAAAAAGATCGTTCCTGATGACCGTTCCCACGCCCTGAGAGGCTCTTGACGCAAGATACTGACATACCAGTGCGCAGGCAAGTCCGAAAGCCCCCATAAGTATCATTATCCCGCCCATGCGGTAAATATAGGGCTTTCCTGCGCCGCCGTTTATACCTATATCTATTATATCCGCCATGATCAGCGGAACGATAAGCTCCAGAATGGCTTCCGTCAGCTTGGCGGCAGGACCTATGATAAGTTCTTTTTTAAAAGCAGGCAGATATTTCTTTGCGAGCTTAAACATCGGTGTCGTTCTCCTTTTCGGATGATTTTTTTCTGAATATGACAAATTTGCTGAAAAGATAATTCAGAACAAGAATAAAGACCTGCGCGATAAGTTTCATGATGTATTCGTTCTGTCCCAGAACTCTCACGGTGATCTCCATGAACGCAAACTCGGAGAAAAACGTAAACAGCCTTGCTCCGTAAAAGGAAGCGGCTTGTCTGATCCAGTCGGACTTTTCCTTTTCTTCATTCTTGAACACCCATGCCTTGTTTGTAAAAAAAGCAAAGGTAGCTGCGCATATCCAGCTTATAGTCGTGTTGGCCTCCGTAGGAAGTCCCAGAAAAGCAGGTATATATTGAGCTATCAATGAGACCGCCGTGGTCATTGCTCCGACTATAAGGTAAAGCATAACGCTTTCGTGTTTATAATAAAAGTCACGGATACCTGCCGGAAATACCGACAGTATCCTTGCTATTATCTTGTCCAGCAAAAGAAGCTCCTCCAGTATGTTTTTATATCTCATAGTATTATAACATATATTCTTGCAAAAATCATTAATTTTAGTAAAATTTTATCAATTCCCGCAGCAATAAAAATACTCCATACCCCGTGATTTTTTTGTAAATAGTATAATTCAACAAAACAAAGCCGAAATGCGGCTGAAATTTGTAGAAAAATGAGAATTTTTACAAAGTCATAAAATCCGCTTTTATATTTTCGGGAATGTTGATATAATTAACTTGTATTAATGTGATCTTGTAAGGAACAGGGCGGGAAGGAAAAGTTTTACCGCCGCAAAAAGGAGAAAGAATATGACCGGTACCGAATTTTTTCTTATAGCGATACAAGCCCTCGGCGGCATCGCACTGTTTATATACGGTATGACAATGCTCGGACGCGGACTCGAAAAGATATCCGGAGGAAAGCTCGAAAAAATACTTTCCGGACTCACCAGCAATATATTCAAAAGCGTATGCCTCGGAGCTGTCGTTACAGCCGCCGTACAAAGCTCCGGCGCAACGACCGTTATCATAGTCGGAATGGTAAATGCGGGGATATTGAAGCTTTCTTCCGCAATAGGCGTGATCATGGGCGCAAACATCGGTACTACCGTTACCGGTCAGATACTCCGCCTTGCCGGACTTGAAAGCAGCGCCGATACAAATCTTATCTTACAGCTGCTCAATCCGAGATACCTTGCTCCGATCATTTCGGTAGTGGGTCTTGTTATATTTATGCTTTCCAAAAACGACGTTAAAAAAAGCATAGGCGAAACTCTTGTCGGGCTCGGCATACTGTTTACCGGAATGCTCACAATGACCGATTCGGTAGAACCTCTTTCCGAACTGGAAGCATTCAGAAAACTTTTTGAAGCGCTTTCCAATCCGGTGCTCGGCGTTATTGCAGGCGCAGTCGTGACCGCGCTGCTGCAAAGCTCGTCCGCTTCAGTGGGGATCCTTCAGGCTATTTCCGAAAGCGGAACGCTCAAAGCTTCATCGGCATTCCCCATAATAATGGGTCAGAATATCGGCACCTGCGTTACGTCTATAATTTCCGCCGCAGGAGCGTCCAAAAACGCCAAGAGAGCCGCCGTGGTGCATCTTTATTTCAACGTTATAGGCACTTTCGTGTTCCTTGCCGCAGTATATGCCATAAAAGCCGCCGTAGGTTTCCCATTCTGGGACAAGCCTATAGGAATGGGCGGGATAGCAAATTTCCACACGTTCTTTAACGTTGCCGTGACGATAATTTTCCTGCCGTTCACGAAACTTCTTGAAAAGCTCGCATGCATAACGATACGGGACAGCAAGGAAGAAGCCGAAGAGGACGGCGAAGTTACGTTCAACGCCCTTGACGACCGTTTCCTCAAATCGCCGGCGCTTGCTATACAGCAGTCCCATAATGCGGTAGTTTCAATGGGAACGCTGGCGCTGAAGAATTTTACCAAGATGCGCAAGCTTTTCAATGCGGAAGATTTCAGCGAAAAGGCCATCGGAAAGCTAAAAGACAATGAAGCATCCATAGACCGTATGGAAGACCGGCTCAACGTTTACCTTGTAAAGCTTACCGAATGTGAACTTACCGATTACGAAAACAGACGTGTGACCGAACTGCTTCACCTGACGTCGGAATTTGAACGTATCGGCGACTATGCTATGAACCTTATAGAAATGGCGGAACAGCTGCACGGGATCGACATTGCTTTTTCGGAAAGCGCGCTGCATGAACTTACGGTAATTTCCGACGCCGTACAGGAAATAATCGGAATGGCGGTAGAAGCCGTAAAAAACAACGATATTTCGGTAGCCATGCGGATAGAACCCCTTGAAGAGACCGTTGATCTCCTTAACGAAACGCTCAAGAGCCGTCATATAGAACGCCTCAAAAACGGAGAATGCGTCGTTGAAAGCGGCGTAAACTTCCTTGACCTGCTCATAAATCTTGAAAGGATATCCGACCACTGCTCCAATATTGCCGTCTATGTTATGGGGGCGCAGAAGAAAAACAAGAATATCCTCAACAGGCACGAATATATCCGCGAACGTCATGAAGGCGGAGATGAAGATTATATAAGCCTTACCGAACAATATATGACCAAGTACAGCCTGTAACGCCGCTGCTGCGCCGTATCGGGATAAAATTTACATACGAATAAAAAGGGACTGCTGCCGAAAAGCAACAGTCCCCTTTTTTCATTCCGCCTTTTCGCCGGCGGTGTGCATAAATCTTATGAATTCATCTTCCGGTATAGGCTTGGAAAAATAATAGCCTTGTATATATTCACAGTTCAGATCGGAAAATTTATGCACAAGATGTTCGGTCTCAACGCCTTCAACAACGATGCGCATATCCATATCTTTCAGCATTTTTATGGTATTGCGGAGAACTATCCACATACGCGGATTATCCTCCTCGTCCACAAAGGATTTATCCAGTTTGACGATCTTCAGCGGAAGTGAAGCAACGCTTTTTATATTTGAATATCCCGTTCCGTAATCGTCCAGCGAAAAGCTTATGCCGGCACAGGTGAGCTTTTCGATGTTTTCGGTAAGTATATTCTGGGCATAATTTGCCGCTGTTTCGGTTATTTCGAGATTTATCTTTTCCGGCGGGACGCTGAAGCGCTTCATTATGCTGAGCACCTTGTCCGCCAGATCGGTCTGCATACACTGAGCGACGGAAAGGTTTATCTCGATGTAATCAAGCCCCAGTCCCGCAAAATCGGGACCGGAAATGAACCGGCACACTTCCTCGAAAACATAATCCCCGATCTTATGTATAGCTCCGTTCTTTTCTGCTGCGGCAATAAAAAGTTCCGGAGGTATGAAACCGTACTTTTCATCATTGAGGCGGAGCAGCGCCTCGGCGGAAATGAATTTCTTTTTTTCCACCGAATATATCGGCTGGTAATATACCTCGAATTTTTTGTTTGCCAGAGCCGAATCTATTATACCGTCCAGTTCATTGGAAAGCTGGAAACGGTTCTTGCCCACTATCTCGGAAGTCCTGAGCACTCTTCCCGAATACGGATTCATAATGTGGAAATCATTTCCGAAGGACATCAGCGATCCGAAATCGGATATATCCTCCGGACATCTGGCTATACATACATATGCGATAATGTTTATTTCCATGCTGTTGACTATCATGCTCATTTTCAGAGTATGATTGATCTTTTCGGCGGCTTCATCTATCTTGGAGCGGTGCGCCTCGTTGACAACAAAGCGGAAACGTCCTCTGTCAAGGTAATAAATGTCCGCATGGGATCTTATTTCCTTATTGATCTCATTAAGTTCATCGGCGATCTTTACAAGGATATCATTGCTGGCGTCGTAGCCGAGCAGACCGAAAAGCGTGGTATAATTGGCTATATTGAGCAGTATCACGCTGACATGTTTGTCGTTGTAAAAATTCCTTTTCATATCCGTCGTATAGGCGGCGTATTTTTTCAGACCGGTCAGATGATCTATTATTTCTTCCGGTTTCTGTACGGTTATCGTCACAAGAAGTACCGTGATCGCATTAAAGAACATTTCTATTACCATTTCGGGATAGATCATCTGTATCGTTACCGCAGTGACCTGTATCGGAAAGATCATCAGCAGCGCAAGGAATTTCCCCGTACTGAAAAGCTCTCTGTGCATTATCGTGTAGATAAGCGCTATTACCATAAACAGGAAAGCTGTAAAATAAAATACAAAAAACAGCCTGCCGCGCACATAATGCTTATTCTCGTCAAAATAAAACATCATATGCGTAAAAGGATTGATAAGCAGCAGCACGATAAGACACAAATACGGTATTATACTGCCTATCCTGAGCAAATTCCGGTTTTTTATCTTGTGCCATGTATCCGTAAGCGAAATAAGGTAAAGTAAAAAGCAAAAGGACGTAAGATTGTGAAGCAGCAGATATCCGGTATGGGCAATATACCGCACGGTATCATTGTATTTTTCCGGATAGCGGTCACAGCTTATGCCGAGAATGTCAAACAGGAGAGCGGCAAATATCACCAGAGTAAACGCCATAAAGAAATGTCCCTGGACGCCGCGCGCCATTTTCCGCGAGACAATGGAAAATATAAGAAAGATCAAAAGAATAACAGCACAAATATCAAACGAAAGTGTCTGCATATTGATCGCTCCTGACGTTATTTTGGGTAGATGTAAAATTATTGTAACTTTCCACTTTAAATTATAGCACATTTTATATAAAAAAGCGACTGTTTTGCAGAAAAATATGTGAATTTTCCGTAAAATAAATATGACCGGCTTGCAAAAGCAAAATATTTCGGTAACGGCCCGTAAAGCGACGATCGAATTATATGATCTCCTATCCTAAAACGCTGTTTATAATTATCAAGCAGGAATTTGCAGCATTAGCGCTAACATACTCATAGAAATATTTATGATTTTTGTATAATATGCCGAAACAAAATTTTTAAAAATCGCTTGACAAGTGAGAACGATTGTTCTATAATATAAAACAGAACAAATGTGCAGAACGTATGTGCGTTAATTATGAAAGGATGATATATATGACAGGTTCAAATGCAAGAGTTTTAGAAGAAGAAAGAAAAAATATAGTTATGACCTCCGGCGGGAAAAGAGAAAACGGACTTGCAGTCCAGAAATTTGCAGGCATATCTATGCTTGCAGCGACCTTTGCAGCTACCGTAATAAACGGAGAGCTTTCCGTGATGGCAGTTTCAGTGCCTTTTGCGCTGGCGGCTATATTCTCAAAGGAAAAAATTATGGATCTTGACCTGTTCGGCACAAGTAAAAAGCGCTGCAAATGATAATTTGCAAGCTGAGCTTGCAAATTATCATTTAGTGTTGAGAGTTGAGAGTTAAGAGTTGAGATATAAAGGTTTAACTTCAAATGATAATTTGCCACAC
>CANRJZ010000086.1 GCA_947631055.1 uncultured Clostridia bacterium
TGTTCCAACGTCTCAACGACAGAATTAATTATAACATATACCGAAGACATTGTCAAGCATTTTTTCAAATTTTTTTATAAAAATTTCCCGCCGCATGGCTGAAATGCATGCGGCGGAGAATTTATCAAAGAGCTTCCACTTCTATATCGCCCTTCTTTTCGCCTATTTTAACAACGGCGATGGGCTCATCGGTGCGGTTTATGATAAGTTCGGCTATTTTATCCTCTATCTCGGTGCGGATGACCTTCCGTATATCCCTCGCTCCGAATTTCTTTCCGAAGGCTTTTGATGCAATTGCCGAAAGAGCTTTTTTGCTGTATTTGAGCGAAATGCCCTTTTCTGCAAGCGGTTCCTTCATTTCGTCCAGCATAAGCGCCGCTATCTGCTCGTAATTCTCGATCGTAAGCGGGTCAAAAACGACTATTTCGTCGATACGGCTGAGAAATTCCGGTCTTAGGAATTCCGAAAGAGCTTTCATAGCTTTTTCTTTTGATATATCCTTTTCCGTCTTGTTAAATCCGACTCCGGTCCCCTTATCGGCAGAACCTGCATTTGAGGTCATCGCGATTATCGTATTCTCAAAATTGACCGAGCGTCCCTGCGCGTCGTTGACCTTGCCTTCGTCAAGTATCTGAAGCAGCAGGTTCATTACGTCCGGATGAGCCTTTTCTATTTCGTCGAACAGAACTACGCTGTAAGGCTTTCTGCGGACCTTTTCGGTAAGCTGTCCCGCCTCGTCATATCCCACATATCCGGGAGGAGAACCTATAAGCCTTGAAACACTGTGCTTTTCCATGTATTCCGTCATATCGAGACGTATAAGCGGATCAGTTTCATCAAAAAGCTCGGACGCGAGAACTTTTACAAGTTCCGTCTTTCCCACACCGGTAGGACCTACAAATATGAACGATGCCGGTCTGCGGCGCTTGGAAAGCTGTACTCTTGTTCTTTTTATTGCCTTGCTGACAAGCTCCACTGCTGCGTCCTGACCTATTATATGCTTTTTCAGTTCGGCTTCAAGACCTTTTATCTTGGCATATTCGCTTTCCATTATCTTCATAGCGGGGATACCCGTCCAAAGTTCGATCACCTTTGAAACGTCCGCTTCGGTAACGTAAATATTCTTTATCTGCTCTTCAAGCTTTTCCTTTTCCTCTCCGAGCCTTATGACCTCCGCTTTTGCCTCGCTTATCTTTGCGTAATCCGGAACGGGTTCTTCGTCCATCATTGCAGTAATACCGGCTTCCGTTTCAACAAGCTTTTCGCAAACTTCGTCATATTCGCCCAGTTCCCTGCTCCTTATGCATGCGCAGGCGCAGGATTCGTCCAGAAGGTCTATAGCCTTATCCGGCAGGAACCTGTCGTTTATATATCTTTCCGAAAGTACGGCGCAGCGTTTCAGCAGTTCATCGGTTATCTTTACACGATGATGCTCTTCATAATACTTTCTTATTCCCATAAGAACGGACTCTGTCTCCGAAATGCTCGGCTCGGTGACCGTTACCGGCTGGAAACGTCTTTCAAGAGCGCTGTCCTTTTCGATATATTTTCTGTATTCCTTGAAAGTAGTCGCACCTATTACCTGTACTTCTCCTCTGGAAAGTGCCGGTTTAAGGATATTTGCCGCATTCATCGATCCTTCGCTGTCGCCTGTGCCGACGAGATTATGGACTTCATCAATAAAAAGTATAATATTTCCCTCGGCCTTTACTTCATCAATAAGTCCTTTCATACGGCTCTCGAACTGTCCTCTGAACTGAGTTCCCGCCACAAGAGCAGTAAGGTCGATAAGATGGAGCCTTTTGTTCCTCAGATTGAACGGGACATCTCCCGCAGCTATTTTCTGAGCAATACCTTCTGCTATAGCAGTTTTTCCCACGCCGGGCTCGCCTATAAGACAAGGATTATTTTTCTGCCTTCTGGAAAGTATCTGTATCGTTCTGGCTATTTCCTTTTCTCTGCCTATGATATTGTCCAGCTTGCCTTCTTCCGCTTTCTGGGTAAGATCGGTACAATAGCTGTCAAGGAAGCGGGTCTTTCCTTTTTTCTTCTTTTTATCCTTTTCCTGCTGAACGGTGTCTTTGTCACGTTCTGAATGATCTGCACGGAAAGGATCATACTGACCGGAAGATCCTCTCATTTTTTCATCAAAATTCTTTATGCTGCCTCCGAAAAGGTTCTGTATGAAATTCGGCAGAGCGCCCGTTCCTCCGCGCTGGAAGGAATCTCCGTCCAGTGTTTCTCCGAGATCGGTCATCTGATCCGCAAATTCTTCAACGTCCTCGTCAGCCAGACCTATCTGATCCATATATTCCTTTACCTGCGGTATCCCAAGTTCCTTAGCGCAGACAAGACACAGTCCCTCGTTGCGTTTTTCATCGCCCTGCATTGCAGTTATAAATACGACCGCCATTCTTTTTTTGCACCTTGTACAAAGCATATAGCCGTTGTCCTCCATATCTTCTATTTCAGTATAAGCGACAGCAGGAACAAAGTTCCGCTGTACATCCATTTGAATGCTATCGTTCCGGATATCGTATCGGAATTCAGGTATGAATTGCTGTCAGACGTCAGTTTTATGAAAACATACAAAGCGGTGCATAAAGCCGCTATCGTGACGATCCCCTGAAAAGATCCCAATATGATGCCGAGAGCATTGTCTGCCGAACGTATTGCCGATACTCCTCTTATTGCTCTGACCGCATATGATATCAAAGCAAATACTGCCGATACCGCCGCAAACGTGACAAAAAACAATGCAGTCCGCACTATCCTGAGCGCAGCCGGACGTATAAATTCGCGTTCTATAAGTTCCGCCGCCGATCTTTTGTCAAAAGTAAGCATTTCAAGTTTTCTTGCATTTTCCGTTTCGAGTTCGTTTATATAACTTCCCGCTCCGGTAATGACCTCGTCAGGGACTATTCCGGAAAAGGCTTCGGTAAGAGCCTGACAATATTTTATAAATACACTATCCAGTTTATCACTAAACTCTTCATTCGTCAATACCCCCGAATATTTCTCAATATCGGCGGATATGGCGGAAAGATCGTCTTCGTTGATACCGATCCCGTTTTCGGAGAAAAATCCGCCGAGGCTGTCAGCAGAAAAATAATCTTTAGCAAGCGAGTCTGCCTTTTCCTCCAGAGCCGATATCACCGCCGGTCTTACATAATCGTTATAAATATACTCGTCTGCCGCCCCGCTTACAAAAACAGCCGAAAATACAGCAGCCGCACAGCCGACAGCGGATATTATCATTCTTGCCGCTCCCTTTTTTGAGCCGGATATAATGCATATTATCAGCACTGCAGCCGCGGCTATGTCAAGAATATAGTGCAATCGACCATTCCTTTCGGAAATTTTTAATTAAAGTCTATACGGTTTATCTCGTCATAGCCGAGAAGGTATATATACCCTCCCATACGGCAAAATCCGTCATAATCCGTATCCAGATGGACCGAAGATATCGGTTCTCCCATTTCGGTAAGCGAATCTATGCTTCCCGAACTTTGTATATAGACCACATTCCCGCTCACCTGAACGTTCAGCACCTCGTGATCCAGAGGTTTTTCGGATATCATACCCGACTGACAGTCAACGGTGACGAGTTCCGATGTTCTGCGTTCTTCATTGACGAATATCATCGCCGCTATCTCGTCATCTATCGAATAATCCACCAGCCGGCGCTTGTATTCGTATGAATCTGCCAGCTGACCGCTGCTGTCATAATATGCGCACATCGTATCGCCGAGGAGCAGTATTTTATCTCCCATTATCCGCACCGAAAGAGCAAGCGTCTGTATATCCTCCGTCTGCCATATGGGAACGGGATCGCCGAGATCGCTGTAATCTATCCTGTCAAAGCGGTAATAAAGTATCCTTGAAACTATAAATCCTCCCGAAACGCCTATCGTAGTAATATAACAGCCGCTGCTGTCGGAATTGAACGTTACGTCTATTATGCGCGAGACCGAACGGTAATTAAAAATATTCTTTCCGTTCTCGTCATATACCATAAGCACCGAAGGATATTTTTCGCTTTTGGTGACAACAGCCGCCGTATCTTTTTTTCCAAGGCGAGCGATAAGTATCGGTTCATCGGTGGATTTTGTATAGATATTCTTATATTTGCTGTACAGCGAAAAACTTTTTCCGCCGAGGTCATAAAGAAGTATCTTCTTTTCGCCTATTGTCATTATCGGGTTTGAATAGGTGTGCTGAGCCGAAAATATCATTTTTCCGTCCGTGTTATGAATAAACAGATGTGAGTCATCGACCAGCGCAAGACAATTGTCAATTGCGGAAAGCTGATAGCTTGCTCCGCCTTCTATCGAAAGCGGAAAATATCCTTCAGCCAGTTCCGCAGTGTTTTCCGGAGCGGGGATCTTGGTAAGTATGCCGTCCAGCTTGGGATACCAAAGATCCTTTGTCAATACGGCAGCAAGAACGGCGGCAGCTATAATAAGGACTATGACCAGTTTTTTCACGAATTTCATAGCCTTTTTCTTTTTTCTTCTCTGACGAAGCATCGAGATGTCCGTTACCGCCATTTTAACTTCCCCCTTTTCCGGTATTTATTATTACAGCCGATATGCGTTCTTTAGTCATAAAAGACCCTGTTCAGGTACAGTCCGTGTGCCTGTATAGTCTTTCCGGCAAGATCCCTGTTCTTTGCCGCAAGGATCGCAGGTATTGAATCGGGCGCAAGCTTTCCCTCATTGATAAAAATAAGCGTTCCCACCATGATCCTAACCATATTATACAAAAATCCGTTACCTTTTACAATAAATTTCACAAAATTTTCACTTTTTTGGATCTTAAAATATTCAATAGTCCTTACGCTGTCATCTTTCTGGTTAGCCGTTCCGCAGAATGATGTAAAATCATGAGTCCCAACATAATCCTGCGCTGCACGTTCCAGAAGATCTGTATCCAGCGCATACGGATAATGAAGCGCCAGATCCGCCATAAACGGATCCTTGCTCGCACGGTTCAGTATCAGATAAAGATATTCCTTTGCGGTGCAGGAATACCTTGCATGAAAGTCCGCAGCCGCTTCTTCACAGCTCAATATGGAAATATCATCGGGCAGAAGCGAATTCATTCCCCTTACTATATTTCCGCAGGGAATATTATGCTCCGTCTCAAAAGAAAAACAATATTCATTGGCATGAACTCCCGTATCCGTGCGTGAACAGCCGTTGATCTTTACGGGAGCATTGGTAAGATACTCCAGTTTTTCTTCTATTATATTCTGGACGCCTACGGCATTTTCCTGTCTCTGAAAGCCATGATACGCCGTTCCGCGATAGGCAGCCATTACTTTTAAATTCCGCATATCATCACCATTAACCGAAAATACAGTTCAGCAGTATAACTATATCCAGAAATACTATTGACAGACCAAGCGCAAAATAGTCCTTGCCGTCCGATTTGAGCTGACGAAGCCTTGTTCTTCCGTCTCCGCCCTGATAGCAGCGGCATTCCATCGCAACGGCAAGTTCTTCCGCTCTTCTGAATGCCGAAACGAACAGCGGGATAAGTATCGGCGTAAGCGCCTTTGCCCGCTGGAGGATGTTCCCGCTTTCCATATCGGCGCCCCTTGCTTTCTGAGCGGAAATTATCTTGTCCGTTTCCTCGATAAGCGTTGGAATGAACCTCAGCGCGATCGTCATCATCATCGCAAGTTCATGTACCGGGAGCTTTATCTTTTTAAGCGGAGAAAGCAGCCGTTCTATGGCGTCCGTAAGAGTTATGGGAGAAGTCGTATATGTCAGCAGCGAACTTCCCATAATAAGCGCGATTATTCGTATTACCATAAAAGCGCTTGTCCTGAGTCCCTCGGCCGTTATCTTTATAAAACCGAATTTTACCAGCGGCGCACCGTCCAGAAAAAAAATATTCAGCACCGATGTAAATATTATTATCGGAATGATAGGTTTAAGACTTTTCAGCATCAATCTGAACGGTATCTTTGATATGATAAAACTCATAGCGAGAAAGACCAGTCCCGCCGCCAATGCTATAAATCCGTCAGCAGAAAACAACATTCCGATAAAAACGCCGGTAATTATTATCTTGAACCGCGGATCAAGGGCATGTACCGCTGATCTTCCGGGAAAATACTGTCCTATAGTGATATCTTTAAGCATCAGCATTGCCTCCCTTGCGTTCAAGATATTCAAGAATAGTCTTTTTTGCAAATTCTGTCGTATAGACGTCGGTACGTATATCTATACCGCGTTTTTTCAGATCAAGAAAGACCCTTGTTATCTGCGGCACCGAAAGTCCTATGCCGGAAAGCTCGTCCGCCCGCTTGAAAACGCTGGGAGTATCCTCATAGCAGAATACTTTTGCCTTGTTCATAACAAGTATCTTATCCGCAAACTTGGCAATATCCTCCATGCTGTGGGATACCAGAAGAACGGTCGTGTTCTTCTGCCTGTGATATTCCTTTATCTGACCGAGTATCTTATCCCGTCCTTTAGGATCAAGTCCGGCAGTCGGCTCATCAAGGATAAGCACCTAAGGCTCCATCGCCATAACTCCGGCAATGGCAACGCGCCTTTTCTGTCCTCCGGAAAGTTCAAACGGAGACTTGTAGAGCGTCTCCTGCTTCAATCCCACCAGTTCGGCTGTTTCCTTTACCCTTCGGTCTATCTCCTCATCGGGAAGTCCCATATTCTTGGGGCCGAAAGCAATATCCTTATAGACCGTCTCCTCGAATATCTGATATTCGGGATACTGGAATACCAGACCCACTTTGAAACGGATATCACGGATCTTAACGTCCTTGCTCCATATATCCTGACCGTCAATGATTACCCTGCCCGATGTAGGTCTTATCAGCCCGTTAAGATGCTGTATAAGAGTGGATTTTCCGGAGCCGGTATGACCTATTATGCCGGAAAACGTTCCCTCTTCTATATCGAGACACACTTTATCCACCGCAGTCTTTTCAAAGGGAGTACCTATGCTGTAGGTATAAGTCAGATCCTCTGTTTTAATGATAGATGCCATTTATGTTCCTCCAAAAGAAATACATTTCCGGTGTACGGATAATGTTTTCCGGTATTATTCAGTCTTTCAGCAAAGCAATTAGAGCGTCAGCGCACTCTTCTTCTGAAATTATATGCGTATCGGACGGTATGCCGTCCTTTCCGAGCAGATACATAAGCTCCGTTACCTGCGGAACGTCCAGTCCGATATTTTTCATAAGTTCAACATTTGAAAACACATTTTTGGGAATGTCGTCCATTATTATCTCGCCGTTGTCCATAACAACTATCCTGTCAGCCTGAGCGGCTTCCTCCATATAATGGGTTATAAGAACAGCCGTTATACCGAATTCGTGATTGAGTTTCCGTATAGTTTTCAGCACTTCGCTCCTTCCCTTGGGATCGAGCATTGCTGTAGGCTCGTCAAGAACTATACAATCCGGACGCATAGCAATAATACCGGCTATGGCTACTCTTTGTTTCTGTCCTCCGGAGAGCTGATGAGGCGAATGTTCGCGGTACTCGTACATTCCCACCGATCTTAAAGCATCGTCAACGCGTTCCCTCATCTCATCGGGAGGCACGCCGAGATTTTCAAGAGCAAAGGCAACATCTTCTTCAACTATAGTTGCAACTATCTGATTATCCGGATTTTGGAATACCATTCCCACACGCTGACGGACATCAAATATCTTTTCTTCGTCGCAGGTGTCAATTCCGTCCACATATACCTTTCCGCCGCATGGAAGAAGTATGCCGTTCATATGCTTTGCGATAGTGGATTTTCCGGAACCGTTATGACCGAGCACAGCCGTGAACTGTCCGCGCTTTATATCAAGTGAAACATTTTTCAGCACCTGTTTTGGGGGAACTTTATCCTCAGGATCGGCTTCATAATGGAAATCCACATTCTGAGCGGAAATTATTTTTTCATCCATTGTATAATTCTTCCTTTCTTATGCAGAAAACAGTTCGATCCCGCTGATGACAGCGATCGCAAGCAGTATTGCCCCCACAGCTATATATGTAAAACGCACTTTTTTTACATTCTTTTCCGACAGCGGAGTTCCCATTTTTGACCTGAACGAGCCGCCTTTACCGGTTATTCCGGCAGCAATAAAATATATCCCGCCTGCAAGAGCCAGCCAGAACATCAGGAGATCCCTCCTCCGTTCCAGATGGCGGTCGAACCGCATGGAAGCACTCCTC
>CANRJZ010000087.1 GCA_947631055.1 uncultured Clostridia bacterium
ATTGCTAATATTTAGTGTGGCAAATTATCGTTTGAAGTTAAACCTTTATATCTCAACTCTTAACTCTCAACTCTCAAAACTTATTATAATTTATCGGTAAATATAAAATATGCTAAAAATCAACTTCTTGTTATGACATAGCCTTGTTATTAATATCAAAATATGCTGAAATATCGTCAGGTTTTTTGTTTATTTCAAAGAAATTCTTAAAAATTATGTACTTTTTTTAAAAAAAGATGTATAATAAAATTATGCCGATAAAAATTTGATATAGGAGGATATTTTTAATGAAAAGGATAATTTCAGGACTTGCGGCATTTGCCGTCTGTGCTTTTATGTTTGCTGCCTGCGGAGAAAATTCCGGTTCTGCGGAAATAAATGACGAGACTTCTTTAGCGAATGAAACTATTATTGCTTCTGTAGTGGAGGAAACTACAGTTTCAACGACGGCAGCCACAACGAGTGAAACTTCGGCTTCTTCCGAAGAGACCGAAGAAGAGACTTCCGAAGCAGAAGTGACCGATGAGGATATCTTGTCCTATGCTTCTCTTGATGAGTTTGCAAATTCGGATCTCGAATCTATTGAAGGAACAGAAGTAGTTTTTTCGGAAAGCCTTACATACGATTTTCTGGGTACGCTTGAAGACGCGGAAGGATTTTATCTCGATGTTGAATCGGTTGACGGTAAGATCGCTATGACCATGGCTTTTGCCGACAGGCAGATATCGCTTGACGCCATAGATGAAACGGGCGAAAGATTTATCGTAATAATCAAGGATTCGACTATGTATATGCTGGATCCGGCTGAAAAAAGCGGATTTTATATGCAGACCGATGAAGATATCTGGGACGAATACAATTCCAAGGATATGCTTGACGAGATCAACATTGACGAAGAGTCAATAAAAAATAACGACTATCTGTACAGATGCCCTGTCGAGATAGACGGTGAGGAATATACCTGCGAGTTCGATGAAGAAAGTTATTTTATTTATGATACGGACAATGATCTTTGCGCGATAGCCCTTAATGATGATTCCTATGAGGTCAATGCGCTTATTGTCCATAAGTTCACGGGCGATGTTCCGTCGTCGGCATTCGATATCCCCGAAGGATATGAAATGACCGATCTTGACGCCGCTCTTGCCGCTTTGCAGTAATGAAGAAAAAATATTCCCGCATCTTTACGGTACGGGAATATTTTTGTATAAAACGCCGAATTTTTAATGCTTGACAAAATAAAAGGAAAATGTTATAATAATTAGGTATCCTCGTCCGTGCCTTGTAACGGACGTAATCCAAGAGGAGGTGTTTTTAATGGCTAAGGTAAACGAGACCTATGAGACCATGGCAGTCTACAGCCTGAAAAACGGTGAGGAAGGCGTTAAGGCTCTCAATGACAAGTTTACAGCGCTTATCGAGGCTAACGGTACTCTGGAATCCGTCAATGAGTGGGGCAAAAGAAAACTCGCTTATGAAATAGACGACCAGACCGAAGGCTATTATGTGCTTTACACATATTCCTGCAAGCCCGATTTCCCCGCTGAACTTGACCGTATCTTCAAGATAACGGACGGCGTTATGCGTTCACTCATTACCGTAAAGTAAGGTTATCCTTACAAAAACAAAGGAGGCTGTAAAAATATGCTGAGTGCTTGTTCAATAAACAAAGTCATCCTTATGGGCAGACTTACTGCCGATCCGGAACTGAGACAGACCCCAAGCGGAGTCAATACCTGTCAGATAACCGTTGCTGTCAACCGCAGCTATACTTCTCAGGACGGCGAACGTCCTACGGACTTCATTACCGTTGTGGCATGGAGACAGACTGCCGAGTTTATCAGCAGATATTTTTCTAAGGGAAAACTCATACTTGTTGAAGGCGAACTCAGGACAAGAAATTACGACGATAAGCGTTACCCTGATGTACGGCATTATGTTACCGAAGTTTATGCCGATAATGTTTCTTTCGGAGAGGCAAAATCATCGGGCGGACAGCAGAGTAATTTCTCTGCACAGCAATATTCGCAGCCGAATCAGCAGGACAGATACAGTCAGGCGGCTCCGCAGAATAATGAGCCGGCTCCGTCGCTGTCTTTCGGCGATATAGGAGAGGGCGGCTTTGAAGAGGTCATCGGCGACGGTGATCTGCCGTTTTGAGAGTAAACTTGTCCGCACTGCCTATTATTAAAAAAGGAGGGTTTCATAATGGAAAAGGATAGAGAAAAAGCTCCGAGAGGCGCAAAAAGAACACGCAAGAAGGTTTGTATGTTCTGCGCTGACAGAGTAGAAAAAATCGATTATAAGGATATCGCAAGACTGAAAAAGTGTATGACCGAAAGAGCAAAGATACTCCCCAGAAGAGTTACCGGAACATGCGCTTATCATCAGAGAGAGCTTACCGTTGCTATTAAGCGCGCAAGATATATAGCTCTTCTTCCTTACGTTTCCGACTGATAAAAACAAAAACAAGCGGTCCGTTCACATCGAACGGACCGCTTTTATATTATGCGTTTATCGGTAAGCAAATTATTATACGGTTTCGCCTTCCTTGAATTTTATCTTGTCAGCGGAGGCGTTGAAAGCGTCAAGAACTTTTGGATTGAATACTCCGCATTCTCCGTTGTTTATCATTCTGACCGCTGTGTCAAAATCATAGGCGCTTTTGTAGACTCTTGGGGAGACGAGCGCGTCGTAAACATCGGCTATGGCAACTACCTGAGCCCATATGGAAATGTCATCTCCGGAAAGTCCGTCGGGATAGCCGCGGCCGTCCCAGCGCTCGTGATGATGACGGGCAATATCATAACTGTAATTATATATGTCATTATCCATAATATCGGGTATCTGGGTAAGTATGTCGCAGCCCTTAACGGTGTGCTGCTTCATTATCTCGAATTCTTCTTTTGTAAGCCGTCCGGGCTTGTTGAGTATACTGTCGGAAATAGCTATTTTGCCTACGTCATGAAGTATGGACGCCGTTACTACCTTTTCGATCTCATGCCTTGGAAGATAATATTCCGGATACATTTCGGAGACGGCAGTCATAAGTATTTCGGTAAGACCGCATATGCGTTTTACATGTTCTCCGGATTCGCAGTCACGGAATTCTATCAGCGTTGCAAGGGTCTCTACCATAGACAGATTGACTTTGTTAAGGCGCTCTACCTGTTCGTTGACGATCTCTTCAAGATCGTTTCTGTGGCGGTAAAGCTCTATGATATTTCCGATACGGCATCGCAGGAAGTTCATCATAAAAGGTTTGTTTATAACGTCCACCGCTCCGAGATTATAAGCGTCCATAAGCATTTTTTGACTGCTTTCGGCAGTAATTATGAATACCGGTATATGAACTATCTTTCCGTTGTCGTTCATTTTCTTCAGGACGCCCATTCCGTCCATTTCAGGCATGACAAGGTCAAGCAGAACAGCAGCTATATTGGCATTGGACTCAAGAAGTTCAATAGCCTGCAAGCCGTTTTCAGCTTCAAGAATATCATATTCATCTCTGAAACCCTCGGCTAAAATAGCCCTGTTGATCTCCATATCATCAACTATCAGAATAGCGTTATTCACAGTTCGGCCTCCGTATCAAAAATATTTTCAGGAATGTTTTTCAATGCAGGATATGATCTTTTCCTCGATAGGGATCGTCTCGCTGAATAAAGCTTCGGCTTTTTCAGGCTGTCCTTCCCTGAGAAGAGCAACTATGTCGGTATATGCTTTGAATAGGGGAGTGAGTGAAAGATTTCCCGTTACGCCTTTAAGGGTGTGAGCCGCTGCGAGTGCTTTTTCGTAATCCTTTTCCTGAAAGGCTTCGGTAACTTTTGCGTCTTTTGCGGCAGCCGGGAATTTGCCCAGCATCCTGACATAAAGCGAAGTGTTATTCATAAATCTTGTGAGAGCTTCATCGGTATTTACGCCAAGTTCGCCGAGTTCGGTAATAAGATCCATATCAGATCCTCCTTCATATAAATTATTTTTTTAAATATTTTTCAAGTATTTTAGCAACTTCGTCAATGTCTATCGGTTTTGAGATATGTGCGTTCATACCGCTTTCCATACATTTTTGTACATCTTCCGCAAATGCGTCGGCGGTCATGGCGATTATGGGGATATCGCTGTCCTCGCGGTCAAGCTTCCTTATGATCTCAGCCGCTTCGTATCCTGTCATTACCGGCATGCGTATATCCATAAGTATGGCGTCGTAATATCCTTTTTCCGAAGTTTCAAATTTGGAAACGCATACCTGTCCGTCTTCCGCCCTGTCTATTTCAAGACCGAGTTCCGCAAGCAGCGTTTCGGCTATCTCCCAGTTAAGATCATTATCTTCAGAAAGAAGTATCCTATGACCTTTGAGGTTGGTTTTTGTTTTTGCCTGAGCGGGTACGCCGGAGCTTTCCGGAATAATAAAGCCTTTAAGACCGTCATAAAGCGTTGATCTGAACAACGGCTTTGAAATAAACCCGTTTATGCCTGCTTCCTTGGCTGCCGCTTCTGTTCCGCTCCAGTCGTAAGCCGAAACAAGAATTATGGGGATATCGCCGCCGATCTCGCTGCGTATCCGTTTTGCGGTCTCAATGCCGTCCGTTCCGGCAAGTTCAATATCGAGAAGTATTATCTTATAATCGTTTCCGCTGTTATGTCTTTCCGCCGCCATTTTTACTGCGGATATACCGTCAAGAGCCCAGTCGGCACTGATACTGGTTTCTTTAAGGGCTGCGGCTGTATTGCGGCAGATCTTTTCGCTGCTGTCAGCAAACAGTATATCGCACTCAGGGAGCAGCATATTTTTTTCTTCCGAAGGAGCTGTTTCAAGATCTGCGGTCACGCGGAACTCGGTGCCCTTTCCCTGTTCGCTGTCACATTCTATATTGCCGCCCATCGCATCGACGATATATTTTGTTATCGCCATACCGAGGCCGGTGCCTTCAGTCCTGTGGACTCTCAGTCTGTCCTCGCGCATAAATGTTTCAAAGACCTGTTTTTGGAATTCGGGGGACATTCCTATACCGTTATCCTTAACGCTTATGCAGATCCTTGTATATTTTTCGCCGAGGGGCGATATTTCTTCACCGAGGGAAACGCTTATATTTCCGTTTTCCGGAGTGAATTTTACTGCGTTTGAAAGAAGGTTTATCAGCACTTGGTTTATTCTCAGGCTGTCACAGAATACGTTTTCGCTCGTTATGTCATATACGCACACGTCAAAGTGCTGATCCTTGGCTTTTATCTGCGGCTGCATTACGCCTACGACGCTGTCCATAATTTCCCGCAGTGACGCACGTTCCTTATTGAGCGTCATTTTGCCGCTTTCGATCTTGGACATATCGAGTATATCGTTTATAAGACCGAGAAGATGTTTGCTGGAAAGAGTTATTTTGTTAAGGCAGCTGCGCACCTGCTGTTTGTCATCTATATTTGCCGCAGCAATTGAGGTCATTCCCACTATAGCGTTCATAGGGGTCCGTATGTCATGGCTCATATTTGAAAGGAACTCGCTTTTTGCCTTTGTGGCATGGAGCGCTTCCATACGGGCGTTTTCAAGCTCATGCATCTGATGCCGATTCATATTGAAGTATATCGTAAATATTATCAGCAGCACCATAAGGATAGAACCGCAGGAAAGTATCACCATATTTATCCAGTCTTTATTCAGGTCGGATATGGTTTCGTCTATCTTGCCGTAAGGCATAAATGTTATCAGGTACCATTCAGTGCCATGCAGCGGGGTAAAATACATATGTCCCGTATTGGAATTCGTTTTGTACGGCGCTGAAAAACTTGTGTTGTTCGCTATGGCGTCCTTCATTTCCGCCACATAATCTTCCGGCTTTTTTTCTTCGTATTCAACGGCTTTGTCAACAAAGCGGTCAAAGTAGCTGTCATATTCCTTGTCGTCTTTAAGAACGAAAGAGCCGTCGCTTCTTATGAGCTGTGAATACACCAGCGCGTCTTTGGTATGTTCAATGGAAAGCACCTGCTTGACAAAATCTACCGAAACGCCGAGGACCAGTGCGTCCGATCTGCTGCCGTCGGGCATTTCATAATCGGCAGGAATGGCGATAAGTACCAGATATTCGCCGTTACGGCATTTGCCGGTAGTGACAATGCTTTCGTTTTTATTTATGACATTTTCCTTGAACTTTTCCGGAAGCACAAGATAAGCTTCCGGTCCGTACAGCGTGGTAAGGACCTCTCCGCGGGCAAAAGCGCAGAAAGTAAAATCGCTTGCTTTTGCGCTGTATACCAGTGTCGGTATTATGTCGGAAGGATCGCGGAACGAATCCGGAGGATCGAGAGAAACGATACCTTCCGCACTTGCGAGCCTGAGGCTGAATATGGTCTCGAAATGGGCGGCTATGCGCTCGTTCATTCCCTCCATATATATCGAACCGATATTTCCGATCATTTCGGCATTCCGGCGGTTAGTTGTTTTTATAAGCACGCCGAAAACTATTATACAAGTCAGGATAACTATAAAAATGCTTGCTATAAGGAATTTATTTGATCGATTTTTTATCTGCATTGACCGCCCTCCGATATGTTCTGCCGGAGTTCATCTTTTGGGTTTATAAGACGATCTGCAGCACAAATACATACATATTAATTATATAACATTTTTCGGTTTGCCGCAACTGTAATATTAAGTTCTTATGGAAATTTTTTATGAACTAAAAATTAATTAGTATTTCATAAAAAATTCATTTACGGCTGATAAGCGGTTTCCCTGCAAGATATCTCAAAGCAATACCGTTCCGTGGACATATACTAAAATAGCCGCTTTTAAAAGCGGCTCGTCCTGACATTTATTTGTTTTATTTTCTATTAATTGGCTGCTTATTTGGGGTGTATCTATTATTATAACATAGATCTCTTGTGTTTTCAAGTATATTGTGTCAATTATTTTAAGTTTGGTAATATAAACAGTAAAATTTTTTGTTTTTGTACAATTATACTATAGAAACCTGTACGGATTTGTGCTATAATTACTAACAGATTTGTGTTATACGGTGTAAAGCGTTGACTTTTGCCGAAAAATATTAAAGGGGAATGTCTTATGAATTTATTGTATGATGAAGTTTACCGCAAGAAACAGGAACAGTACAAACTGGACGGAGACCTTCACGCCTTCAATTCCTTTATTGATGAGGCGCATAATTTTCAGTTTGCTGTTGCAATAAAAGAACGTTCCGAAAGTGAATATGCCGAATGGCTGAAAAAGCAGCTTTGATAATAATGCCTCCAAAAGTAAAGATCCACCGGTTTGTTTCAAGCCGATGGGTCTTTTTTTACTTCATCAGCCTGAATATATTTCCCGCAGCTCTCGGCCCTTGCTATAACATAACTAAAAGAAAAGTGGCTCTGTCCGGGGTAGGAACAGAGCCGAAATTATGATATAGGATTATTGGGGGTTTTCCATAGACTGTAGGGGTAAACAGCCTATGGATCGGGTCTTTTATATGGTTTTCACCACACAGACTTAGGGGTAATAAGTCTGAATATAAAAGCACATTTTGGGGATAATATACTCTTTTTCGGAGTACGTTTATATTTTATCCTGTTTTTGTGTAAATCTTGTGAAAATAAGCTGAAATAAAAACGAAATAATAAAAATTTCCAATGTAAACCTCTTTTTCATTTTATGGGATATTATGCAGTATTTTACCATATGGCGATTTATTTTTCCACACAATATCGCATAAGCCGGAAATGGTTCAGCATCGGCATTGAAAGGCTGTTCTTGAACATTTTCCACAGGTTTTCCACATATGAGATGTTGAAAAAACTGTTTTTATGTCGATAAGACAGATATTATGCAAAAAATATCGGGACGGCATTGACCGTCCCGATATGTTGATCAATATTGTGAAACGTAATCAAGAGGATTGATATAAGTACCGTTTGAACGCACTTCAAAGTGGAGGTGATTTCCGGAAGAATCGCCTGTGCTTCCCACATAACCTATAAGCTGACCTTTGACAACATAGTCGCCGTATTCAACAGCCAGAGAACTCTGGTGACCGTAAAGCGTAACGTTTCCGTCAT
>CANRJZ010000088.1 GCA_947631055.1 uncultured Clostridia bacterium
CGCTGTCCAGTTTTTTGTACAATTTGTAATAAAATCGCGATCTTTATTGTGCTTTATTTTGAAAATTGATTTCCGTGAGTAAAAGTTTGATAAAATAAGCTCATTTCACACATTCATACCGTTCCAGCCGTCTGTTATCCGCCTGCACAGGGTCTTGCCGATCCTTTCGAGAGGCTGCTGCTCCGAGCAGGCGCCCAGCTTACAGGCTTCCATAGGCATACCGTATACCACGCAGCTGTTTTTGTCCTGACCGATGGTATACGCTCCGGCTTTTTTCATTTTCAGCAGACCTTTTGCTCCGTCGGCGCCCATTCCGGTCATTATCACGCCTGCCGCTTTGCTGCCGGCGGCTTCGGCAACGCTGGAGAAAAGTATATCTGCTGAAGGACAGTGCCCGGAAACTTTTTCTCCGCCGGTGCATTTTACGAAATAGCCTTTATTATCCTTTTTCAGTTCCATATGAAATCCGCCCGCCGCCACAAGGCAAAGCCCCTGAGCGAGCCTGTCGCCGTCATGGGCTTCTTTTACGCTGACGGCGCAGCATTTGTCAAGGCGTTCGCTGTACAATTTGGTAAATACCGGAGGCATATGCTGTACAACAAGTATCGGAGGCATAGTTTCGGGAAATGTTTTTATAACACACTCCAGCGCGTCTGTGCCGCCTGTAGATGCGCCCATTGCCACAACGCAGCCGTTTCTGGCTTTTTCGTCAAGTCCGGCAGTATCTTCGGGAGAAGGGAACAGCGGGTCGGTCTTTTTATTTTTTGTATCAGCGCAGGATACCGGAGAATTGGGATTTGTCCCCGTACCGTTCATCTGCGATACGGCAAGCATTATTTTTGCCGTAAGGAGCGAACAGAACGTTCCCATTCCGGAGCTGCTGCGGGGTTTTCTTACAGTATCTGCGTAAAATGGACTTCCCGAAATATCCTCATCGGCTTTTCGGGTAAATATGCATGGAACGGGGAATTCGCATGCCGGACCGATATTTTCGGCGGCAAGTTCCATTACGGCAGCGTCTGCGATGATACTGCGTCCGGACAGCTTGTTCAGCGCTTCGTCCGCGCATGAGACTTCGCCGGTCATCTCTATAACGGCGCTTTCCGATAAGGCTGCTCTAAGAGCCCTGCGGAAATCGTCCGAACTGTCTATCAGTATGAGTCTTATCTTTTGTCTGGGTAATGGTTTTTTATCCATATATCATCACGCTGCCTATTTATTATTGCAGGACGGTATAGATATGATCCCTGCGCCGGAAAACAGTTTTATTGAGCCGTTATGCTTTTTGAAGATACCGGCATTTTCCGGTAAACGGCAGATCTTACATATGTATATCTGGTATTCCGGCTCACGCTTTCGGCGTGGCCTATGAAAAGATAGCCTCCGTCGCGGGTCGCGTCGTAAAAGCGTTCTATGAGCGCATTTTTGGTCGGCTGATCGAAATATATCATCACATTCCGGCAGCAGATAAGGTCATATTGTTTTCCGCGCGGTATGCTGTCCATAAGATTGAACCGCCTGAACTCGGTATATTTTCTTATGCGTTCGTTCACGCGGTAATGCTTTTCGTCCGTTTTTTCAAAATATCTCATCAGCCACAAGGGAGGGACGTCCTTTGCGATATCCGATGAATAGACGCCTTTTTCCGCCGTTTGCAGCACATCCGTATCAACGTCCGTGGCAAGTATCCTTATATTCCATTTAGGAGCTTCGTTGCCGAAATATTCGTCCACGGTCATAGCTATGGAATAGGGTTCCTGCCCCGTTGATGAAGCGGCGCACCAGATGTTCAGTGTATGTTCCGGACCGTTTTTCTTTTCAAAATAAGGAAGGACCGTACTTTTCAGGAATTCAAAATGTTCCGCTTCTCTCAGGAAAAACGTATGGTTGGTCGTGAGCTTATTGACCAAGCGCATGGTCTCGCTGCCGGTCTTGTCCGCAAAAACGCTGTCAAGGAGGTCCTTGAAATTGTCATATCCGCGGGCTGCCGCCATTCCGGAAAGACGCCCTTCGATAAGGATACGTTTTTTTTCAAGGTTTATCCCGTAATTATTTTTCATATAGGTCACAAGACGGTAAAAATCTTCATCGGTGAGCTTGAGCGTCATACGCGTCACCTCCGTAAAAAGTTATGGCAGCCGTCAGTTGTCCCTTACAAGCTTTTCGCAGTCGAGAAGAAGTCTGACGCCGCTTTCAAGATTGACGATCGACTTTATATAGTGATTGGAGTTTACGCTTTTTGCATCGGGCGTCTTGCTGATCTCACTGCGGCTCACGACTATGACTTCGCGGACGCGGTCAACGATGATCCCGACCTGTTCGCCGTCTTCAAATTCAAGGACGATTATGCATGTTCTGTCATCGTAGGGTATTTCCTCTATCCCGAAGCGTTTTCTAACGCTTATCACCGGAACTACTTTTCCTCTTATGTTTATTACGCCCTTGATATGTTCGGGTATTTTCGGGACGACCGTGATCTGTTCGATCCCTATTATCTCGTTCACATATTTTATTTCTATGCCGTATATTGTCCCGTCTATACTGAAAAAAAGCACTTCGCTGTCATCGGCGGCATAATTCTTGTTTGCCGGCTCGCTGTTTTCCATTGGCAATCTTCCTTTCCGGTATCAGTCAGAAATCGCTGATTATATTGTTCACATCGAGAATGATGGTTATTGAGCCGTCGCCAAGTATCGAGCAGCCCGCCATTCCGTTCTGCTTCACGTTGTATTTGTTGAGCAGTGGAGAGAAAGGTTTTACAACGACCTGCTGCTCTCCTATAAGCTCATCGGCAAAGAGGCATGCGCACTTGCCGTCGCCTTCGGCGAGTATGACGATCCCGTCGTAAAGGTCGTCCGTATTCGGTTCAAGGTCATATATATCATAAAGCCTGATGAGCGGGAAACATTCTCCCCTTATCATTATCATTTCTTTTCCGTCAGTGTCCTTGACGAGCTGTTCGGGCTTTGCCTTGAAGGATTCGCGTATAGAATTGATAGGGATAGTGAATATCGAGCCTCCCACCGATACTTCCATTCCGTCAACTATCGAAAGGGAAAGCGGTATCTTTATGATAAAGCTGGTGCCTTTGCCGAATTTGGAATCAACGGAGACCGTTCCGCCGATCTTTTCGATATTTTTGCGCACCACGTCCATTCCCACGCCTCTTCCGGAATATTCCGTTACCTGTTCGTTTGTTGAAAATCCGGGCAGCATTATCATATTGAATATCTCTTTTTCGGAATATTCGCTTGCCGGCTTGGTAAGTATGCCGTTCTTTTCGGCTTTTGCAAGGACTTTTTCTGGATCTATGCCCTGACCGTCGTCCGCAACGACTATTATTACCTCTCCGGACGCGTTGTACGCCGACAATGTTATTTTTCCCTTTGCGGGTTTTCCGGCGTTTATTCTGTCCTCGGCATTTTCCTCTATGCCGTGATCCATAGAGTTCCTTACCATATGCATAAGAGGATCGTTCAGCTGGTCGATGACGGATTTGTCAACTTCCGTTTCCTCGCCCTCAAAGACAAGGTCTACGTCCTTGCCGAGCTTGACTTTCATATCCCTTACAATACGGGTCATTTTGCTGAATGCTCCCGACAGCGGGACCATTCTTATGGACATTACGGTATCCTGAAGTTCGCTGTTGAGTTTTCTCAGCTGCCTTGCGGATTTCTGGAAATTATCCAGTCTGAGTCCCTTGAGATCCGGATTGGAAGTTACCATGGCTTCGGTTATGACTATTTCTCCCACAAGGTCGAGCAGCGTATCCAGTTTGTTCAGATTTACTGAAATAAGCGATTGTTTTGCCCCTCCGGAAGGAGCTTTTCCGGCAGCCGGAGCAGGTCTGCTCTCCTTTTTCGGCGCTGCGGCGGCAGGAGCGGCTTGTCGGGCGGGTGCAGCTGTCTGCGCAGTTCCGGAGGTCTTTTTGTCCTGTTCGGGGACATTTTCATTTTTATTGTCCGGAGCTGCCGATATGACTTCGTATTCCTTTACCGACGGAGCGTCCTCTATTACCCGCAGGACCATATCCGGCTTATCCGATCTGAAACGCAGGATAAATCCGTTTTCTATGATATATTTTGCGGTGTCAGCATTGTCCTCGATATCCGCCGGCTCGTATGAAACGACTTCGCAGACGTCGCGGACCCTGTTCACTACGAGCAGGGCGCGGAGATTTTCCATTTTGCAGTCGTCCTCGAAATATATCCGCACGGCTGTGCTGTCTCCGTCATCGGCGGCGGACGCTGCCTGCTTATTTCCGGACAGTTCGCAGCTTTTTACGTTGGGGCAATCCTTTATCGCGTCTATTACCGAATTGTCGGTCTGTCCCTGTGCCGGAGCGAAAACAATGTCAAAGCCGTTTTTGATGATGATATCCGCCGTATCGGAATTATCCTCGATATCTGACGGAGTATATTCAAGGGCGGAACAGAGATCCCTGATTCTGTTTATCACCAGCAAAGCGCGGAGATTTTCCATTTTGCAGTTTTCCTCAAAGAAAACTTTTACCGCCGTTCCCGAAAGGGAGGGCTTAGCAGATGTTTTCGGCGCAGGAGCGGCAGGCTGCTGCACGGCCGATCTTTCCCCGTTTTTGAGCACGGCGGCAAAATCCTCTATCTTTGCCATTTGATCGGAAAAATCGGTAGGCGCGTACTCGTCCTCCTGTAAAAGTTCTATCTCTGCCTTCATAAGGTCGGAAGCGGTAAAAACAAGGTCGTAAAGGGTCTCCATGGAATTTATGACCGGATGATCTTCACGTATGATATAGAACATATCCTCAACGGCATGGGCAAGTTTGGACATATTGTCGAGCCCCATCATAGCCGAAGAGCCTTTTATAGTGTGCATGGTACGGAATATTTCGTTTATTTCTTCTTCGCCGAAGCTGCTGTCGCTTTCGGTCTTCATAAGTATCTGGTCAAGCTGTTCAAGGAGGGTAGTGGTCTCAAATACGTACATATCTGCCATAGCTTCCATACCAGCTTCAAACTTTGCCATAAAAACACCTGCCTAATTATATCCCTGACGGCGATACAGCCGCTGTATCCGCGGGGTGATCCCGTATAAGAAGATACATTTATCAACAATACGATTACATTATATTTTAAATTATACTATAAAAAAGTCTTTACTACAAGACAAAAATGTAATATAATAAAAATTAAGCGGAAAATTTTTTATACTTATTTTCGTCATTTTCAACAAAAGACCATATTATTTTGTGAAAAATGTTATGTTCCTGACAATTACGGAAGGAAAATATCCGCTTTTTGACTGCTTTCCCCCAATATATACGAGAAAGGATTGTCGGCATTGTTTACGCACATTGATGAAAAATACGGTTACGACGGAGAATTAGGAGCGATCTACAGCAGCGGGAAAACGGAATTCAGGGTCTGGGCGCCGGAAGCGGACGCCGCAAGAGTGCATCTTTACAAAAGCTGCCGCGACGAGACTCCGTACAGAAGGCTCCCTATGGAAAAGAACAAGGACGGAGTGTGGAGAAAAACAGCTTTCGGGGATCTTAACGGAGTATATTACACCTATGTTATGACCTATGACGGTATAGAGCAGGAGGCTGTGGATATATATGCCCGTTCCGCGGGAGTGAACGGCGCTATGGGAATGATAATAGACACAAAAGCCTGCGATCCTGCTGGCTGGGACAAGCAGCAGTATGTCAAGCTTGAAAAATATACCGACGCTTGTATTTATGAACTGCACGTAAGGGATTTTTCCATAGACAAAAGCGGGAATTTCTGCTATAAGGGAAGATTTCTTGCTTTTATCGAAAAAGGGCTGCTCAATCCGGCGGGCGACAGCATAGGCATAGACCACATAAAAGAACTGGGAGTCACTCATGTTCAGCTTATGCCGTGCTTTGATTTCTGCACCGTGGACGAGAGCGACGTTCACCGACCTCAGTTCAACTGGGGATACGATCCGCAGAATTATAACGTTCCGGAAGGATCGTATTCAACGGATCCTTTTGACGGAAAGACCCGTGTAGCGGAATTCAAGCGCCTTATATACGCTCTTCACCGCGAAGGGATAGGCGTTGTCATGGACGTTGTATACAACCATACCGCTGCAACGGCGGATTCTAACTTCAATAAGCTCTATCCTAAATACTACTATCGGCTGTGGGGCGACAAGGGAGAATATTTCAGCAACGGCAGCGGCTGCGGGAACGAGCTTGCCACCGAGCGGAAAATGGTCCGGAAATTCATCGTGGACAGTCTTTGCTACTGGGCTGAAGAATATAAGATAGACGGTTTCCGTTTTGATCTTATGGGGCTTTATGACATAGAAACGCTGGAACTTATAGTTAAAAGGCTCAAAGAGATAAACCCGAACGTCCTGCTTTACGGAGAAGGCTGGACAGGCGGAGATTCGCCTCTTGAATGGGGAAGGCGGGCGATGAAGCTCAATGCTCGCAGCACGCCGGATATCGGATATTTCAGCGACGATTTCCGCGATACGGTAAAGGGAAATAATTTTGAGGACCGCGACAAGGGATATGTAAACGGAGCTACCGGCAACGAAGAATACGTCAAGGAGATAATGTGCGGGCGCATACCTCATCCGCAGATACCAAATCTTTCAAAATTTTCGTGGTCGGATACCCCCGCTCAGGCTGTCAATTATGCCGAGGCGCACGATAATCTGACGTTATGGGACAAACTTTACTATACAAACAGTACAGACAGTATGGAAAAGCGTATCCGCATGGATAAAATGGCGGCGGCTATGATATTTCTTTCTCAGGGCATACCGTTCATACAGGCAGGTCAGGAATTCCTGCGGTCAAAACCTTTCCCCGGAGGAACGGCCTTCGATCACAACAGCTACAGATCTCCCGACGCCATAAACAGCCTTAAATGGGAACGCAAATCGGAATTCAAGGACGTTTTTGAATATTACAGAGGACTTATTGCCTTCCGGAAGGCGCACAGCGCTCTCAGAATGAGCGACGGCAAACAGGTCGGCGATATGATGAAATTCCTTGACAAGCTCCCGCAGAGAGTGGTAGGATTTGTTCTTTACGGAGACAATGAGTTTGAAGAAATGATCGTTTTCCTTAATCCCAACGATTATCCGGTAACGCTCCATGCTTTCGGTCCATACGGGGTATACGTTGACGGCGACAAGGCCGGCACAGTTTCTGTACGGGCCATAAAAGAAGGAGATTATGAGATAGACGGGCTCAGCGTAATGGTGCTCGGCAGGCTCAGGGACATTCCCGAAGATGTATACGAAGCGCCTGTTACCGACTGATGAATAAACGGGAGGAGATATTTTATGAGCGTGGCTTATGAAAGACTGAAAAAATGTTACGAATGTTTCAGGGCCAAATCGGATTTTGTTCCCGATGTTGCGCTTGTCCTCGGATCGGGGCTGGGAGATTATGCCGACGGGATAAAAATAGTTTCAGTGCTGGATTACGGCGATATAGACGGTTTCCCCGTGTCCACGGTCACGGGACATAAGGGAAGATTTGTTTTCGGATATGTGGGAGATGTAAAAGTCGTTATAATGCAGGGGCGCGTGCATTATTACGAGGGCTACAAAATGGAGGACGTAGTTCTTCCGATACGCCTGATGAAGCTTATGGGAGCAAAAACGCTTATACTGACCAATGCGGCGGGCGGCGTCAATTACGGCTTCAACGCGGGAGATCTTATGCTTATCTCCGATCAGATATGTATGGCTCCTTCGCCGCTTATAGGGGAAAACCCCGATGAACTGGGTGTAAGGTTCCCCGATATGAGCAATATCTATGATAAAGACTTGCGGGATATCGTCAGGGAAACTGCCAAAAGCGCCGGTATCCCATTGCAGGAGGGCGTTTATATACAGCTTACGGGGCCTAATTATGAATCTCCTGCGGAAATACGTATGGTCCGCGCACTCGGTGCGGACGCAGTGGGAATGTCTACCGCCTGCGAGGCGATCGCCGCCAATCACTGCGGAATGAAAGTTGTGGGGATATCCTGCATATCAAATCTTGCCTGCGGAATGACCGACAAGCCTCTG
>CANRJZ010000089.1 GCA_947631055.1 uncultured Clostridia bacterium
CTTGAGGGGGCTATATATTTTAACGATTTATTATTTAACTTACTTTGGGGGTGATATGCGTGCAGGCTCAGCCTGCAAATTATAATTTAGTGTTGAGAGTTGAGAGTTAAGAGTTGAGATAAATTATAAGTTTTTGTAACTTTGTTTGCCAAATTTTGGCCTGAGTTATTGTGTATCCCGAAGATGTTTCCTGTCAGACAGAGTTTGAAACCGCACAGCGATTGTGTGCGTTTTTCATTATCGCCTTGAAATCCCACATAAAACATGGTATAATACTGACAGGAATAATTGCAGTCCAAGATAAGGTGATATAATGAATTATATAGGCTCAAAATACTCACTTATTGAGTTTTTAAAGGACACAATAGGCAATGTAACTGGTTACACAAGCGGGGAAGGACATATATTTGCCGATCTGTTTGCAGGGACGGGTATAGTCGGCTCTACATACAAGGAAATGGGTTACGATATTATCTCAAATGATATTCAATATTATAGTTATGTTCTGAATAAACATCTTATTGAGAACGTTCCTGTGACAGACAGCTCGCCGCTTGAATATCTAAATTCATTGAACGGCATAGAGGGGTTTATATATAAAAATTATTGCGCAGGTTCGGGCAGCGGACGGAATTATTTTACGGACAGCAACGGTAAAAAGTGCGATGCGATCAGAACTGAGCTTGAAGAAATGCGCGGCAAGGATATAGATGATCCCGTATATTATTATTTTCTTGCAAGTCTTGTGAATTCTATTGACAAATACGCTAATACCGCATCGGTGTATGGCGCGTTCTTAAAACATATAAAAAAATCGGCACAAAAAGATTTTAAATTGGAGCTTCTTCCGGTGATACCCGGAAATAAAGGAACAGTATACAATAAGGACATAAATGAACTTATCAAAGAGATCCACGGCGATATTCTATACCTTGATCCGCCGTATAATGCGCGGCAATACTGTACCAATTACCATGTCCTCGAAACTATTGCCAGATATGACGACCCTGTTTTAAACGGCAAAACAGGGCTTAGGGATTATGAAGATCAAAAGAGCTCATATTGTTCTAAAAAAACTGTTGATAAAGTGTTCGATGATCTTATTGCTCATGCTGATTTCAAGTATATATTTTTAAGCTATAACAATGAAGGACTAATGGATCTCGATACAATAAAGGCTATAATGTCAAAGTATGGGAAATATGCTTGCTGCACCCGCGAATATCGCCGCTTCAAAGCCGACAAAGATGAAAATCGTCAGATAGCCGCGGATTCTACTACTGAATATATTCATTGCTTGATAAAGGAGTAACTTATGTCAAGGTATAATGATATCGATATGAGTCGCTGGAAAGATTATCCGGATATTTTTACCGATTCGCTTTGGATAATTGAAAAACGAGATAACTCAGGCGTACATAATGGAGATTATCACGGCAATTTTGTTCCTCAGATCCCTCACCAGTTGTTTACACGATATACCAAAAGGGGCGATTGGATCTTAGATCCGTTTATGGGGAGCGGAACATCTTTGATCGAGGCACAGCGCATGGGCAGGAATTCTATCGGTATAGAGCTTCAGGACAATGTTGCGCAAGAAGCTGCAAATAGGATATCCGCAGAAAAAAATGAAGCCTGCAGAGCATGTGTGTTTATAGGAAACAGCCGATGCGCAGATATAGAAAAAATACTCCGGACTGCCGGAGCTGAAAAGATCCAATTTTTGATAATGCATCCGCCTTACTGGGATATTATAAAATTTTCGGATGATCCGAACGACTTGTCGAATACAGCCACTCTTGACGATTTTCTTCATTCATTTGGAGAGGTAATTGATAATACCGCAAAGGTTTTGGAAAAACGGCGTTATTGTGCCGTTGTTATCGGCGACAAGTATGCCGACAGTCAGATCGTTCCTTTGGGTTTCCACTGTATGAATTTGTTCTTGGAACGAGGATTTATATTAAAAGCAATACTTGTCAAGAATTTCGGTGAAACACAAGGCAAAGCAAGCAAACAAGGGATATGGCGATATCGCGCTCTTGCTTCCGATTTTTACATATTTAAACATGAGTATATTTTTGTATTTAAAAAGCCGTAGCAATATGTTACGGCTTTTATTTATATAATTTTAAATAGAGCTGTCTAATGCACTTATCAATGATGCGTTTATCAATCCACCCATCTTGAATCTAAACTTCAAGCAATTTCTATTATTATGTGCCTGAAATTCGCCAATTGAATACCCATTATAACGAAGCGTGCAACTTTCATTCCAGGTATTAAGAGTTTTTGAAAAACTGAATTGATTATTGTGCCACTTAGGAACTGGTGCCTTTCCAAACACCATATAGTTGGTAGAACCGGCATTATTTAAAACATTAAAAAAATAAATTAAATAGTCACAGTCAAACATATACCGCCAATAAACATCAAGCACTTCAGCAGTGCGTGTCATAGATATTTCTTTAAACAGTTTTGCCCGGTTTTCATATGTATCATTTTTACCCAATGTGGCAAGCAAATTACAGTTCAATTCCTTGCTCATGATTGAAAAGTATGTTTCTGATGTCGGCTGACCAATAGTCTGCGGGGCAACTTTACCTAACTTTCTTTTGTTGGACTTGACAGACAGCGTTTGATTTCCAACCAAAATGAAATCGACAGGATTTTGCCCTTCTGCAATATGCTGAATAGGGTAAGGAATATTGTTTTTATCAAACGCAGGTCTTACGAGTGGCTGGATGCGATTTACTGTCGCCTGATCCGCTCTTTGTCTGTACAAAGGATTGATTTCGATACCAAATTCGTTTGCGATAGCTACCTCCGCTGAAATTCCTACAATCTCGTTGTTAATTGACATCTAAAATTCCTCCTTAAAATATTATGTAAAATATGTACAACACATCTTGAACAAATAACGCCCCTAATATAACTTTTAAAGCCCTCCAGGCAAAATCAGCTTTCTAAAAAGAGCTTATAAACTTCTATGTTAAGCGCATCAGCAAGCCGTTGAATATTTTCAAGTAATGCAGCGCTGAGATCTCTCGATATCACTGATATATGTTCTGTGCAAACCGCTTGATCCTGCGAGTTTCTCTTGCGAGATACCCTTTTTGTTCCGATATTTGCGAATGTTCTTTCCGAACACTTTTATAATGTCCATATTCTCACCTCTGCAACGTTATTTTATACCATTGAATACAAAAAGTCTACATACAATAAGTAACACAGTGAAAAAGCAGTCCGCTCGGACTGCTTTAATTTATTATTTTTTCAACGTACCAATAAATTACAATTTGCAGGCTGAGGCAAGCTCAGCTTGCAAATGTTAAAAATCAACTCCTTGTTATGACATAGCCAATAAATTAAAACCGTTATTCATCATCATTGTCAAGATCATAAAGATCAAGCACCGCATTTATCTCACTGTAAGAATATCCCAGTCTGAAAAGCGCGCTTTTTACTTTTTTAACGCCTTTTTCATCGGTAAGATAACGCTCATATTTCCGCTCGACCAGTTCTTCAAGACGTGCAAAGGAATTTTCCTCGTCCTCATACGGAGCAACGGCTTCTTCTATTATCTTGTCGGGAATACCCCTGCGTTTAAGTTCGGATCTTGCCTTGAACGCTCCCACATGCCTGACCTCAAAAAGCTCCCGCGCCCTTGCTTCGGCATAGCGCCTGTCATCAATAAGGCGCAGCGCCGCAAGATCCCTGCATACCTGCAAGCATATGTCATCGGAATAATTGGCTTCCAGCTTTTCATACATCTCAACAAAGCTGTAATCTCTCCCGTCAAGAAGGTACATCGCACGTTCCCTTGCTCTCCGGTAAGTATTTGCCTGCACGATCTCTTCGGCAGCCGACGGCGGTATGTCCATTCCTTCTTTAAGATGATATCCGGACAGGATACTGTCATGTATATAAAGCCGCTCGCCGGTGTCAAAAACAACGCACATCGTTCTTCCTTTGAATTTTGAGATCTCGGTTATCCTCATGGCAGTATATCTTAACTATCGGTCTCGGTGGAAGGATTGAATTCTTCAAAATCATCATCGGCATTAACGGTTATGTCAGCCGCCTGAGCCGTCCGCTTTTTTGGTCTTCCTATTGACGGAGCGGCAGCCTCCTCAGCAGGTGCTTCCGCAGTATCCTCTGCCGCAGCGGCAGAAGCTTCCGCGGCAGCCTCGGCAGCTTCCTGAACGGCAGCATTCTTTTTGCCTTTCTTTGAGAGCATTACCAGTTCCTCGGATTTCGCCCTTATCTGGGACTCTATCTCTTTCATTATATCGGGATTATTCTTGAGCCACGTCTTGGTGTTCTCACGTCCCTGACCGACTTTATCGCCGTTATAGGAGAACCATGCGCCGCTTTTATTGATTATGCCAAGCTCAACTGCAAGATCAACGACTTCTCCGGTACGGGAAATGCCCTGACCGAAAAGCAGGTCAAATTCACATTCCTTGAAAGGAGGAGACACCTTGTTCTTTACGACCTTGCACTTTGTCCTGTTGCCTATTATTTCGGAACCGTTCTTGATGGCTTCGCCCTTGCGGACGTCTATACGCACCGAACTGTAGAATTTCAAAGCACGTCCTCCGGGAGTAGTTTCCGGATTGCCGTAAATAACGCCTATCTTTTCGCGTATCTGATTTATAAAAATAGCAACGCAGTTGGATTTTGAAATTACCGATGTTAATTTTCTCATAGCCTGAGACATGAGCCTTGCGAGCTGACCCACATGAGTATCGCCCATTTCACCGTCTATTTCGGCTTTTGTCACCATTGCAGCGACCGAATCGAGCACGATGACATCAAGTGCGCCCGAACGCACAAGAGCTTCAGCTATCTCAAGAGCCTGTTCGCCGCTGTCCGGCTGTGAAACGAGCATATTGTCGATGTCAACGCCCAGCGCCCTTGCATATACCGGATCGAGAGCATGCTCAACATCAACGAAAGCAACTTCTCCGCCGAGTTTCTGCGCTTCGGCGATTATCTGCAAAGCAACGGTGGTCTTTCCGGAGCTTTCCGGTCCGAATATCTCAACGATCCTTCCTCTGGGAACTCCGCCTATGCCGAGCGCCATATCGAGAGTCATCGAGCCTGTCGGTATAGCGTCAACATTATAGTCGGCTGCCTGTCCGAGTTTCATTACCGCGCCTTTTCCGTATTGCTTTTCTATATGCTGTATAGCGGCTTCAAGGGCTTTTTTCTTTTCCTCGGAACCGGTCAGCTTTACGACCGCTTCTTTTTTTGCGTCGGCTTTTTTCTTTGGATCTGCCATATTTATCCTCCTAAATATCAAAATAAAAATCGAACATTTTTTCTTATTTTAACATTTTTTTTTGATCCCGTCAATAGGATCGCGGCAGAAATTTCGGTTTTTTACTGCCATGTTTCCTGCATATGTAAGGCTCTGCGGAAATTCAGCATTTTCCGGCGGACTCCAGTTCAATAAAGTGTTTTGCCGCTCTTCCGGAGCGTCCGCTGCGCCTCAGGGCATATGCCTCCGCCCGCGCAAGGAGATCCGGCGTACATTCTATCCCATACTGTCCGGCAAGGCTTTCAACTATATGCAGATAGGTATCCTTGTTCGGTTTCAGGAACGCTACCTTCAAGCCGAAGCGCTCCGAAAGCGAAATAAGCTCCTCGCGGGTATCCGAAGCGTGAACATCGTCGCCGTCGCGGTCGGAGAAACGTTCCTTTACGATATGCCGCCTGTTGCTGGTGCAGTATATCGACATATTTGACGTCTTTGCCGCCGCACTTCCTTCAAGGACAGCTTTAAGAGCGCTGAAATTATCGTCGTCCGCAGAAAATGAGATATCGTCTATAAAAATAATGAATTTGAGCGGATTTCCCGCGATCTTCTCGATTACCGAAGGAAGTTCTCCCAGCTGCGCTTTCGTAAGCTCGATCATACGCAGCCCCATATCGCGGTATTCGTTGACGATCGCCTTTACCGTAGAGGATTTGCCCGTTCCCGCATCGCCGTAAAGCAGAACGTTCGGCGCAGGCTTGTCTTTCAGCAGCGCCATTGTGTTTGCGATAACTTTTTCACGCTCCGACACATAGCCCGAAAGCTGCGAAAGCCTTTGCGGATCGGGATTTTTAACAGGCACGAGTTTTCCGTCCCTCAGCACGAAAACATGATATTTTGCAAAAATACCAAAGCCCTTGGTATGGAGAGAAGCTATCCTGTCACGGTAAATTTCCGGAAAATCCCTGTTTTCCGTGCGCCATTCGGCAAAAGGAGTTTTTATATCGGAATTTACCGACTCCCATACTTTTTCGGAGGAAAGCCGCGAAAGCTTTTGCAGGAATGAAAGCTCCTTCCTTACGGCGGAATCTATGCTTTCCGGAACTTCCTTTAATTCAGCAAGACGTTTAAGGTATGGATTTTCGTCCTCGGTAACTATCTCGATCATAAGATCGGTCAGCGAATCGCCGTAAGTATACAGACTTCCTGCAAAATCGCCGTAATTCTTAGCGGTAGGTTCTTCAAGAAGAGCAAGGAGCTTTCCTATGGTCTCGTTTTTAAGAATTCCTCTGAAGACCGCCAGCGACTGAAGTCCCTCGGCATATTCTTTAAGCATTTCAAACATTTCCTTTCAATAGAATTCTGGATCATCGCCAATGAACGGTTTTGCCGTCACGATATACTTGATATGGATCATTGATTACAGAAAGCGGCAAGCAAATTCAAGCTTGCCGCCGGAAATTATTTTGTAAGAGCCGCGATGGACTGCTCTATCTTCGCCATTTTCTCCTGTGCCTTTGCAAGCTTTGCTTTTTCGGCTTCCACCTGCTGTGCCGGAGCTTTAGCGATAAATCCCTGATTGTTCAGCTTGTTGGAAGAAAAGTCGATATCCTTCTGAACGGCAGCTTTTTCCTTGTTGAGGCGGGCAAGTTCCTTTTCCTTGTCTACAAGCTCGTCCATAGGAATGAATATCCTTGCGCTGTCCGTAACGACCGTAACTGCATCGGGAACATTCACCTTTGCGGCGATCTCCACTTCGGAAGCGGAAGCAAGGCGCTCAAAGAACATCCTTCCCTGCCCGAATATTTCCGCTTCGGCAGTTTCGATGTGAACGGCTGCTTTCTTGGAAGGCGGAACGTTCATCTCGGAACGGCGGTTCCTTATGCCTTTGATAGCATCTATTATCTTTCCGAACTGCTTTTCTTCCGTTTCAAAATCAAGCTTTTCGTCATATTCCGGGAACTTTGACAGTATGCACGGAACGTCTCCGTCCGATACGGCAGACCAGATCTCTTCAGTTATAAACGGCATGAACGGGTGCAGGAGCTTTAACATTCCCTGCAATACAAATACCAGAACTTCCTGCGCGGTCTCGGCAGTCTTTCCGCCTGCCGCGATCCTCGGCTTTGTGAGTTCGATATACCAATCGCAGTAAACGTCCCAGATAAAATCGTAAAGTTTCGCTACCGCAACGCCAAGTTCAAAGCTTTCCAGATTTTCGTTTACTTCCTTGGCAAGGCGGTTGAAGCCGCTTATTATCCATTTATCCTCAATGTTAAGATCTTCGGGAAGTCCGCCGGATCTGAAATCTTCCGGCAAATTCATAAGAACATAGCGGGACGCGTTCCAGAGTTTATTGGCAAAGTTTCTTGACGCCTTTACCTTTTCGTCGGTGTAGCGCATATCGTTGCCGGGGGCGTTGCCCGTTGCGAGCATAAAGCGGAGGGCGTCGGCGCCGTATTTTTCTATCTCTTCCAGCGGGTCAATGCCGTTTCCGAGGGATTTGGACATTTTCCGTCCCTGCGCGTCGCGGACAAGTCCGTGTATGAGAACGGTATTGAACGGAGCTTTTCCCATATTTTCAAGACCGCTGAACATCATTCTTATTACCCAGAAGAAAATTATATCATATCCCGTAACAAGCGTATCCGTAGGATAGAAGTATTTCAGATCCTCGGTATCGTCGGGCCAGCCAAGCGTTGAAAAAGGCCACAGTGCGGAGCTGAACCATGTATCCAGCGTGTCCGGA
>CANRJZ010000090.1 GCA_947631055.1 uncultured Clostridia bacterium
CGCTTCTTGAAAACACCGCCCGAAGGGTGTCGATATCCGGCTCTTTTCCGTCAAGAGCCGCTCTGCAAGCCGTTACGGCAGCCGCCACATATTCCGCCCGTTTCATTCTTCCTTCTATCTTGAAAGACGCCACTCCCATATCCGCAAGTTCTTTGATATGGGATATCCCGCACAGGTCTTTCAGTGAAAGGTCATAACGCTCTCCGTTTCCCAGAGCGTTAAAAGGCAGACGGCAAGCCTGCGCACACATTCCCCTGTTTGCGCTGCGCTGACCTATCATCGCGCTCATATAGCACTGTCCCGAAACGGACATACAAAGAGCGCCGTGTATAAAGACTTCTGTCTCTATTCCCGTGTCCGCAATATCGGATATCTGTTTTTTTGAAAGTTCCCTTGCGGCAACGACGCGTGAAAATCCCATTTCCGCCGCCAGTCTTGCTCCCTCCGGAGAATGTATGGTCATCTGCGTGGACGCATTGAGTTTCATATCGGGCAGCATTTCCTTAAGCAGCTTTGCCGCGCCGATATCCTGAACTATTATGCCGTCCGCACCTATTCCGGCGGTGAATTTTGCAGCGGAAAGGAAATCCTTAATTTCCTCGGCAAAAACGATTATATTCATCGCCCGATAAAGTTTTACTCCGTGCAGGTGGCAGTATTCCACAGCCTCCGCCAATTCCCGATCGGAAAAATTAGCCGCGCCCGCTCTGGCGGAAAAGCGTTCTCCGCCGACATAAACGGCATCCGCGCCGCATCTTACCGCAGCGATCACGCTTTCAAAGCTCCCTGCCGGAGCGAGTATTTCCGGACGTGAAAAGCCTGCCGTCACCTGGAGCGTTTTGAAGTGCGCTTATCCTTTGTATCTTCAAGGGTAAGCTGTTCGTCGATATCCGATCTCATATGTTTTATTTTCAGTTCGTTTTCCAGAGCGGATATCCTTGCCAGAAGGGACTTTTCGTTTTTCAGCGCTTCGTCTCTTTCCATTCTTGCCTTGCAGGCGTCGTCCACATACTCTTTTATCTGAGTGCGGATATTGTCTATGCTGTCGTTGGCTTTCTGAGCCTCGTCAAACGCCGCAAGGGCGACAAGCGTAGCCGCAGACTGAATGGACATATTATCCGATGAAGACGCCATTTTATATATTTCCGAATCCACCTTTTTTGCGAGTTCGATAAAATAACTTGGCGACTCATCGGTCTTGAGATTGAATTCCTTTCCGCAGATACTTACCTTGACCTTATTCATTATCATACATTCCTTTCCGTATAGAAATTTGCCATATAATTTTCATCAATAATAAGTATAACACATTTTATCAATGATTTCAATAGAAAAAAACAATAATACCCGTCATAAACTTCATAATATTACACAAAAAAGAATAAAGCGCCATTCCCGTGAAATAATATCTTAAAAACAGCCGAAAGGAATGGTAATATATGTTTACAGCAAAAACCGTTATCGAAAAAGTCATAGGACGTGAGATCATCGACTCAAGAGGAAACCCTACCGTAGAGGCCGAGGTATGGCTTTCGGACGGGACCGCAGGCAGAGGCACCGCTCCCAGCGGCGCAAGCACAGGCATATTTGAAGCCCTCGAACTGCGCGACGGCAGCGACAAACGTTATGGAGGGAAAGGCGTCCTCAAAGCTGTATCAAATATAAACAGTTCGCTCAATATGGCGCTCAAAGGCATTGATCCTGCCGATACCATGCGCGTGGACAGCACGATGATAAGCGCTGACGGAACGGAAAACAAATCCAAAATAGGCGCAAATGCCATGCTGGCAGTATCTCTTGCGGCGGCAAGAGCGGCCGCAGCGCATTATAGGATACCGCTTTACCGCTTTATAGGCGGGATAAACGGGGTCAGGCTCCCGGTGCCTATGATGAATATCCTCAACGGCGGAGCGCACGCGGCAAATAATCTTGACGTTCAGGAATTTATGATAATCCCCTGCGGCGCGGAAAGCTTCCGTGAAGGGCTGAGACAATGTTCGGAAGTATACCACAGGCTTGCAGTGATACTAAAAGCAAAAGGACACAGCACCGGCGTAGGCGATGAAGGCGGTTTTGCTCCTGACCTCAGCGGCGAGGAAGAGGCAATAGAAATTATCCTTGAAGCTGTAGAACAAGCCGGCTATAAGGCGGGAAAAGATTTTGCCATAGCGCTCGACGCCGCGTCGAGCGAATGGAAAAGCAAGGAAACGAACCATTATTTTCTTCCCAAAAAGAAGCTTCACAGAAGCACCGAGGAACTTATTGCCGAATGGGCAGATCTTTGCGGAAAATATCCCATAGTTTCTATAGAAGACCCCCTTGATGAAGAAGATTGGAACGGCTGGGAACTTATCACGCAAAAGCTCGGCAGCAAAATAGACCTTGTCGGCGACGATCTTTTCGTTACAAATTCGCAAAGGCTGAAAAAAGGCATTGAAAACCACTGTGCAAATTCCATACTGATAAAACTCAACCAGATAGGCACTCTTACCGAAACTCTTTCCGCAATACGTCTGGCTAAGGAAAACGGTTACAGGACAATAATCTCCCACCGCAGCGGAGAAACGGAAGATACCTTTATCGCCGATCTTGCCGTTGCGGTAAACGCAGGACGCATAAAGACCGGCGCTCCCTGCCGCAGCGAACGCACGGCAAAATATAACCGTCTTATAAGAATAGAAGAACAGCTTTACAATATAAATCAATAACGGCTCTGAACAATACCGGACAATAAACAGTCCGGTATTTTTTATAACAAAAATTAAAAAATTCCCTGTAAAGTATTGCAATTTGTAAAAAAATTATGTATAATATAATTGACTTAGGAATTATCCCCTGTTGAATATTATTTTTAAAGGAGCAATAATTATGGACGAGATCAATAATAATGGCAAAAACCCATTTGATGAACAGGATATGGGAAGTTCATCCTCCGCTCCGGATCAGGACCCTTACGATCCTTACAACCGGCCGGCAAACTCCCCCGATCCTTATAATCAGCCGACTGCTCCAAATGATCCATACGCCCGTCAGGAACAGCCTGCACAGAATATCAATCCCTACGCTCAGCAAGGGCAGTATGACCGGCCCTACGATCAGCAGTACAGGCAGCAGGGACAATATATGCAGAGCGCAGACCCCCGATACGATCAGCAGAACATTTACAACAGCAGGAATATCCCGCAGTCAGGAGGATACGTTCAGTCGCCTTACGGCACTCAATACAGACCGTATATGCCTGCACAGAATATGTCTACCGGAATGGCAACGGCTTCTATGGTGCTTGGGATATGTTCGATAGCATTCAGCATATATATGTTCTCTTTTCCTCCCCTGTTTCTTGTTCCGATAATAGGCTTGATACTGGGAATAGCCTTTAAGTGCAAACATCTTCCGGTAGGAAAAGGAGCGTCTACGGCGGGGATCATAACATCTATAATAGGTCTTATCATACCAATACTTCTTGTAATATTAATGGTCGTTATCCTTATCACAAACGGCGACGAAGTTATGAATTTTATAAGACAGTATTCTCCGGAAACCTGGCAGGAATTTTATGAGGAGTACGGCGATCAGTTCCCCGAATGGTTCAGTGAATCAATGAAATTCTTTGGCATGATGTAAAAGCAAACGCTGCCGTGTATGTGCGGCAGCGTTTTTTATCTTTTTATGAGCCTGACGTCCATATCCGTATGACCCCGGTCAATAGAAAATACATCGGATATCCCTTCCGTAATGAGTATGTCTTTTTCATCGGTGACAAGTATCATTTCAAAATCATCGCGCTTTCTCCACAGTTCTGCCGCCTTTTCAGCGCCAAGAACGTATAAAGCCGTAGACAGACCGTCGCAAAGGATATCGTCATTCCCGATAACGGTCACGGAAGAAAGTCCGCTTTTTGCCGGTCTGCCCGTTTCCGGATCGATGATATGACAGTATGTTTCACCGTCGCTGCCTACAAAATAACGCTCGTAGCCGCCGGAACTGACGGCAGCGCAGTCGGAAACGGCAATACCGCCTATGATACCGTCATCAAACGGACTTCTTATGCCGAGATGCCAGTCGGAACCGTCCGGCTTTTTACCTATAACACGGATATTTCCGCCAAGGTCAAGAAGTGCGGAATTCACACCGTTTTCACGAAGTATTTTTGCCGCCGCTGCTGAAGCTGCTCCCTTTCCCAATGCTCCGAAGTCGATCTTCATACCGTCCGGCAGCGTCACAGTATCCCCGTCAAGAGAGACCTTCTCGTATCCGGTAAGCAAAAGCGCATCTTCTATAGTTTTTTTATCCGGTATCTTATATTCGCCCGTGGTAAATCCCCATTCGGTAAGAACGGGATAAACGGTGCAGTCCAGCGCCCCGCCGGTAATTTCCGATATTTCAAGGCTTCTGCCCAATATTTCCGATGTTTCCGCGCTTATTTCCGACGGCAGACCCCCGCTGCGGTTTATGCGGGATATTTCGCTGTTTTCATCGGTAACGGACCATAGCGCATCAAGAGAGGATATTTTTTCCTCAGCCTCTTTGACTGCCGCGGAAGCATTCTCTCCATAGGCAGTGACCGTCATATAAGTGTCCATTGCAATAAACGACTTTTGCGCCGGCTGTGAAAGATCTCCGCAGGCAGTCATCACAAATGCAGCCGCAAGGACAGATGATATAAAAATACTTTTTTTCATTTACATTCTCCGTTTTCAGAAAGGAATGTCATTATGCCCGTAAACAAAATATTTTTTGCAGATAAGCCCTCGGAACTGCTGAAATTTCTTATCGAAGCGCAGCCGGAACGTCCTAAAGGGAAAATAAAATCCGAACTTGAACATAAACTTGTTTCGGTTGACGGAAAGATAGTCACAAAATTCAATTATCCGTTAAAAGCCGGTCAGAAGGTATCGATAGGGACATTTACCCCTAAATACAGCAAGGCGCCCTTGCCGGATCTTAAAATAATATACGAGGACAACGATCTGCTGGTCATTGATAAGCCTGCCGGAATGTTGGCGATCGCCAACGACAAGGAACGCAATATTACCGCATATCATCTTGCTATGGAATATGTCCGCACAAAGAACAGCCGCAACAGGATATTTGTCGTACATCGTCTTGACAGGGAAACTTCCGGCGTGATAATATTTGCAAAAAACGAAGCCATCAAGTATGCCTTGCAGAAAAATTGGGAAAATACCGCCCTGCTCCGCGGATACACTGCCGTTGTCGAAGGTATCCCTCAGCCCGAAACAGGAAGAATAGAAAACAGGCTGCGGGAAACGGAAAGTCATCTCGTTTACGCAGCCAAAAAGGGCGACGGCAAGCTTGCTATAACCAATTACAAGGTACGCCGGAAAACGGACGATTATTCGCTTCTTGATATTGACATCGAAACAGGAAGAAAAAATCAGATACGGGTCCATATGAGCGGCATCGGCAATCCGATAGCCGGAGACAAAAAATACGGTGCAAAGACCGATCCGGCACACAGGCTGTGCCTTCATGCCGGAAAGCTTGTAATTATCCACCCATACACCGGTGAAAAAATGACATTTGTTTCTCCCGTTCCGCAGAAAATACTGAAAATAATGAAACAGTGAACAAACGTCCCTTTTTGAGGGACGTTTGTTTTTTATCAAAATTCCAGTTTCTTGCTGAGATAAGCCACAAGATCTTCTATCTTTACTCTTTCCTGCTCCATGGTGTCACGGTCACGGACGGTAACGCAGCCGTCCTTTTCAAGCGTGTCAAAATCATATGTTATGCAGAAAGGCGTACCGATCTCGTCCTGACGGCGGTAACGCTTGCCGATCTGACCGGCTTCGTCGTAATCCACGCTGAAATATTTTGAAAGCATAGTATAGACTTCAAGCGCCTGATCTTTCAGTTTCTTTGTCAGCGGGAGCACCGCAGCCTTTATAGGAGCAAGAGCAGGATGCAGATGCATTACTGTGCGGACGTCGCCGTCTCCTATAGTCTCTTCATCGTAAGCCTCGCATACGATGGAAAGGAACAGTCTCTCAACTCCGAGAGAAGGTTCTATAACGTAAGGAACATATTTCTCATTGGTTTCGGGATCGAAATATTCAAGAGACTTGCCGCTGGTCTTTATATGCTGCGTAAGGTCATAATCCGTTCTGTCGGCAACGCCCCACAGTTCGCCCCAGCCAAAGGGGAAAAGAAATTCAAAATCCGTGGTCGCCTTTGAGTAAAAACAAAGTTCTTCCGGAGAATGATCGCGCAGACGGATATGTTCCGCTTTCAGGCCAAGACTGAGAAGGAAGTCATGGCAATATCCTCTCCAGTAACGGAACCATTCCATATCCGTTCCCGGTTTGCAGAAAAATTCAAGCTCCATTTGTTCAAACTCGCGGACGCGGAAAATAAAGTTTCCCGGAGTTATTTCGTTCCTGAAAGACTTGCCCACCTGAGCAACGCCGAAAGGAACTTTCTTTCGCGTGGTCCTCTGGATATTTGCAAAGTTTACAAAAATACCCTGCGCGGTCTCCGGACGAAGATAAAGCTCCGCTTTGGAATCTTCCGTAACTCCCTGAAAAGTCTTGAACATAAGGTTGAACTGACGTATCGGTGTGAAATTTTTCTTTCCGCAGTTAGGACATTTTATATCGTGCGTCTCTATGAATTCGCTCATCTGCTCGTTTGTCCAGCCGGTAGGATTTACGTCGCTCTGTGATTCTATCAGCTGATCCGCACGGTGACGGGTCTTGCACTCGCGGCAGTCCATAAGCGGATCGGAAAATCCGCCAAGGTGTCCGGAAGCCACCCATGTCTGCGGATTCATAAGTATCGCGCTGTCAAGTCCCACATTATAAGGACATTCCTGAACAAATTTTTTCAGCCATGCATTCTTGATGTTGTTTTTCAGAAGGACTCCGAGAGGTCCGTAATCCCACGTATTTGCCAGACCACCGTAAATTTCCGAGCCGGGATATACAAAGCCTCTGCCTTTACAGAGAGCAACTATTTTGTCCATACTTTTTTCCATATAAATACCACCTTAATAAATTTATTTTACCGTTAAAATCCGTTATCTTCAAGATATTTTTCAAGAACTCTGTAATTTTCCGCAAGGTCGGCAGCATCTTCAAAGTTTCCCTGATAAAGTTCGATCATCACGCTGCCGCTGTAACCGCAGTCCTGCATTTCCTTGAACAAGGAAAAATTATCATACTCTCCGAAGCCGAATTTCAGGCAATCTCCGTTTTTTCCGGAATCGGAAAAATGAAGATGCTTTATGCTGCTTCCCAGAGCTTTTACCATTTGTATCGGATCGTTGCCGGCTCTTAACGCCTGTTTTGTATCGAGAACGAAAGCTGCGTTTTCTCCCAGCTGATCTTTCATCTTCATCAGGAAGCCCATATCCCCTGCCGTGCATCTTGAAACATTCTCCTGAAGCACCTCCACGCCGAAACTTCTGGCTGTTTCCTGCAATCTGAAAAAACGTTCAAAATACACTTCATCTTCACATCGGTTGGTCGGTTTGTTTCCGTGAAGAATGAAAAACTTTGCTCCGAAAAGATCCATATACTCAAAAAAGCGTTTATAATAATCGAGCATATCATCAACGCGGCGTTCATATCTTGTGAAAAGCATCATCGGTTCTATCCCGCAGGTAAACGGGTGGACAGACGTTACTTCCATATCAAATCCGTGCCGGACTGCAAGCATTTCGCTGAGATACGGATCAAAAAGTTCGCTGTGAGTATTCACGAATATTTCGGTGCTGCGGACTCCGTTTTCGGCAAGCCGCTTAAAAGCCTTTTCCACCTCGGTAGGATAAAGACATGCTGTAGACACTCCTGCTTTCATCACGGCGCCTCCAGAACAATAAATTATATCGGCTCCGGCAGACATCTGCCGCCGAAGCCGTATTTTTTATGCTTTTGCTTTTTTGCTTTTATTTTTATGAACAAATCTGCTCTCAAGAGTGAGCCACAGAGGGCAGGTAAAGCATACCGACGAATATGCGCCTGCGATCATACCTATCATCAT
>CANRJZ010000091.1 GCA_947631055.1 uncultured Clostridia bacterium
TTGCCCCTTGACCCTACAGCCTTGAAAGGCTGGCGAACTTTTTTCTCAATTTTGCGCAAAGCGCAAAATTATAATTTAATTCCTTTTTATGCCTTTCTGGCGTTGGCAAGCATCAGCTTGATGCGGTTTTCCTGATTGACCCGCGTTGCTCCCGGATCGTAATCTATAGCAACAATGTTCGCTTTGGGGAAAGCTTCCTTGATAACACGCGACATACCCTTGGCAACAATGTGATTTGGCAAACATCCGAAAGGCTGCGTGCATATTATGTTTTCGATCCCGCCGTGGGCAAGAGCTGCCATCTCCGCCGGAATAAGCCAGCCTTCACCCATTTTTACGCCCTGATGCATATACAGGTCGGCATAATGCCGCAGATCTTCAAAATCATGCGGCGGATCAAATTCGCTCTGCTCTTTCATAACGGCAATAAGCTGCTTTTGCATATGATAAATGAGCTTGTACGCAATACCGTAAATTTTCGTGGCATTATTGCTGAAATTGTATATTTTCCCGTCATTTACCGTGTTTACGGCGCAGTATAGGCAAAAATCAAGAAACGCCGGAACAACAGGCTCACAGCCTTCCGATATGAGAAAATCTTCAAGGTGATTGTTAGCCAGCGGCGAATATTTTACGTAGATCTCGCCGACAATGCCTACCCGTATTTTCTTTTCCTTGGAACGTTTGATATTTGAAAAGTCTTCAAGGATCTCCCTGTAAATTTTCTTGGTGCTGCGGTATCCTCCTTCACGGAAAAGTACCGCTATCTTTTTTCGCCACTTTTCAAGGACCGCTTTGCTGTCGCCCTTGTTGATCTCATACGCCCGACAGGTATTGTACAGGCTCATCATCAGATCTCCGTAAAGAACGGCATACAGCATTTGCAGAAACATTCCTGCGGTTATCTTAAATCCGCTGCCCTTTTCAAGACCGCTGAAATTCAGCGAAAGTACCGGTATCTGCGGGAATTCTTCATCTATCGCTTTGCGCAGAAGATGTATATAGTTGGAAGCACGGCAGCCTCCGCCCGTTTGCGAAATGAGCAGCGCGACCCTGTCCGGGTCATACTTTCCGCTTTTAAGAGCGTCAATGAACTGCCCTATAACAAGCAGCGCAGGATAACAAGCGTCATTGTGGACGTGCTTCAATCCCTCGTCTACGACATTCCTTGTAGATGTGGTGAGAAGTTCCATTTTATAGCCGTTGTTCCGGAAGATCTCAGTTATCAGTCCGAAATGTATCGGCAGCATATCCGGAATGAGTATTGTGTGGGTCTGCTTCATTTCCGGAGTAAATACAGCGTGTGACAATTAAAATTACTGTCCTTTCATAAATATTACTTGCCCATAGCGGCAACAAGGCTGCGGAGACGTATCTTTGCCGCGCCAAGATTGTTTATTTCGTCGATCTTCAGCTGTGTGTAAAGCTTTCCGCCGCTTTCAAGGATCGAGCGGACTTCATCGGTAGTGATCGCGTCTATCCCGCAGCCGAAGGAAACGAGCTGGACAAGCTGCATATCAGGCTGCGTGGTAACATACTTTGCCGCACGATACAGACGGGAATGATACGTCCACTGGTTAAGAACGTGGAGCGTAGGCGTTTCTGCAAGGTGCGCAACGCTGTCCTCGGTAATCACCGCAAGTCCGAGACCGGTGATAAGTTTCTGTATACCGTGGTTTATTTCCGGATCGATATGGTACGGACGTCCCGCAAGAACGATTATGGGCATTTTCTGCGCTCTTGCTTTGGAAATTATTTCTTCACCCTTTTTGATAATGTCGCTGCGGTAGCTTTCAAGAGCGTCCATGGACTTCCTCCAGACGTCTTTTGCCTGCTTTTTCGTAATGCCGAACTTTGAAAGGGCTTTGCTCATTACTTCCGAGAAATGCTTTTCAAGGTTGATGTCCATATACGGGTGAATAAAGTTATCGTCATTGAGAATGGGGATATTTGCTTTCAGCAGTTCGGGGTAATATGCCACTACCGGACAGTTGTAATGGTTATCGCTGCCGCCCTCGTCGATATTATAACTCTCGCAGGGGTAGAATATGAAATCAGCGCCCCGCTCGAAAAGGCTTAGAATATGTCCGTGGGCAAGCTTGGCGGGGTAACATACCGTATCCGACGGGATAGTGTGCTGTCCTTTGTAGTAAATATCGCGGGAACTTTCCTCGCTTATTACGACTTCAAAACCAAGTTCGGTAAAAGCTTTGTGCCAGAAAGGCAATTGCTCGTAAAAACCAAGGCAAAGGGGCAGACCTACTTTTGCTATAGGGGAATCCGGTTTTTCCTTCACAACGCTCAGCAGCCTGTTGTATTTGTATTCGTACAGGCAGAGGCGCTCCTTGTCGGTTTTGAGTCCGGCGCCGCGTTCGCAGCGGTTGCCGCTGACAAATTTATGTCCATCGCCGAAATTAATTATCGTAAGACTGCAATGAGCCGTGCAGCCGTTGCAGTTGGCTTGCTTGGAAGAGTATGTAAAATCCTCAAGCTGTTTTTCCGTAATGAGCGTTGAATTTTCGGGCTTGTGTTCCATAGCGTAAAGAGCACAGCCGAATGCTCCCATAAGTCCCGCGATCGCAGGACGGACAACATTCCGTCCAAGTTCCATTTCAAAGGAACGAAGTACGGCGTCGTTGAGGAAAGTTCCGCCTTGAACGACGATATGTTTGCCCAGTTCGTCAACGGATTTTGCACGTATTACCTTGTAAATGGCATTTTTTATTATTGAAGCGGAAAGTCCGGCGGAGATATCTTCAACGGAAGCGCCGTCCTTTTGCGCTTGTTTTACGGAGCTGTTCATAAAGACCGTGCAGCGTGAGCCGAGATCTACCGGCTTTTCCGCAAAAAGTCCCAGCTGGGAAAATTCCGCAATATCATAGCCGAGCGCAAGGGCAAAAGTCTGTATGAACGAACCGCAGCCCGAAGAACAAGCTTCGTTCAGCATTATACTGTCGATAGCTTTGTTCTTGACTTTGAAACATTTTATATCCTGACCGCCTATGTCGATTATGAAATCAACGTCCGGCTCGAAAAAGCTTGCCGCTTTGTAATGAGCAACGGTCTCAACTATGCCGTGATCTATTCCCAGACCGGCTTTTATAAGATCCTCGCCGTAACCCGTTACAGCAGAGGAAATTATTTTTATCCTGTCTCCCGCAAGCTTGTAGATCTCTTTCAGCTTTTCGGAAATTATGTCAAGGGGTCTGCCCATACTTGAACAGTAATGCTGATAGAGCAGCTCTCCGTCGGGAGTTATAAGAACAAGCTTTGTTGTGGTCGATCCTGCGTCTATTCCGAGGTAAGCGTCGCCTTCGTATTTAGCTATGTCCGCATATTTCAGGTCACATTCCTTATGGCGTTCAACAAATTTGAAATATTCTTCCTTGGAGGTGAAAAGCGGCTTGCCCGTAATGATATCGTCTTTCATTTTGGCATTTTTAAGACGTTCGGAGATCTCGTCTATCTTCATCGGCTCACTGTTGTCCTTTGCGTAAAGGGCGCATCCGAATGCCATAAAGCATGGAGCATTTTCCGGAAAAACAGCATTTTCTTCGGAAAGTCCGAGCGTGTTTACAAAAGCCTTCCGCAGACCTTTCTGGAATGAAAGCGGTCCGCCGAGAAAAAGGACCTTGCCTTCAACGGTACGTCCCTGAGCAAGTCCGGAAACGGTCTGATCGACGACTGCCTGAAAGATAGAAGCGGCTATATCCTCACGCTTTGCGCCCTGATTGAGCAGCGGCTGGATATCCGACTTTGCAAAAACTCCGCAGCGGGAAGCAATAGGATAGACTTTTTCCGCATTGAGAGCCAGCCTGTCCATTTCGTCCGTAGTAATACCGAGAAGCGTTGCCATCTGATCGATAAAAGCGCCTGTTCCTCCGGCGCATGAGCCGTTCATACGCTGTTCAACGCCGCCTGTCAGGAAGATTATTTTAGCGTCCTCTCCGCCAAGCTCTATAACTACATCAGCGTCGGGATAGCTATGGTTGACGGCAATAAACGCGCCGAAAACTTCCTGTACGAAAGGTAGCCCCGCCGCATTGGCAAGTCCCAGTCCTGCCGAACCGGTTATGCTCAGACGGAACTCACAATCGGGGAATTTTTGCGCTATATCTTCGAGCTGTTCCGCAACTGTCTCTCTTACCTTAGAGAAATGCCGCTGATAGCAGGAATGTATGATATTGCAGCTTTCGTCCAGAATTACTGTTTTTACCGTGGTAGAACCCACGTCAACGCCAAGTGAATATACTTTGCTCATTTACATTACCCTTTACAAATAGTTTTGAGAGTTAAGAGTTTAGAGTTGAGATGTTGACATAAACTGTTAGTGTTCTTTTAACAGCTTGATTTTATTATATAATTTTATAGTTATCAAAAATTGAAAACTGAGATATAAGTGTTGCTGCAATATCTCAACTCTCAACTCTGTAAAAGTTTATTTTATTTTTTGATCTTGAGCGAAATATCAAACGCCTTTACGGAATGCGTAAGTGCGCCCACGGAAATAATGTCAACGCCTGTTTTGGCAATATCCGCAGCGGTCTCAAGGCTGATATTTCCCGAGGCTTCTATAGGCGGGCGGAATTTTCCCGCCGTGGTCTCGTCAACTATCTTTACACATTCGGTCATTTCGGGAGCGGTCATATTGTCCAGCATGATAACGTCCGCTCCGCAGGCAAGCGCTTCAAGGAGTTCGTCCTTGTTGCGGACTTCAACCTCTATCTTTACCATATGACCGATCTTCTTGCGGAGCGCAGCAACGGCATTGGTAAGACTTCCGTAAGCGTCTATGTGGTTGTCCTTTAACATAGCCCCGTCGGAAAGATTGAAGCGGTGGTTCTTTCCTCCGCCTACCGTTACGGCGTATTTTTCAAGCGCACGCAGACCGGGAAGAGTTTTTCTTGTTTCCGCAACGGAACAATTCGTTCCCTCGCAGCATTTTACGTATTTTGCCGTTTCGGTGGCGATCCCCGACATATGCTGAAGAATGTTAAGGGAAGTCCTTTCGCCTTTGAGAATTGATCTCGTTCTTCCGTGAACTTCGGCGATAACGTCTCCTTTGGAAACGTGTCCGCCGTCCTTTATATGTATTTCCGTTTTTACATCACCGTCTATGAAGGTAAATACCCTGAGAGCCTCTTTTATCCCGCAGAGAACGCCCTCCGCCTTTGCGACGAACATGGCGGAAGAAGTATCCTCATCGTCAAGAAGATAGTCGGTTGCAAGGTCGATATAGTTGATATCTTCCTCCAAGGCTCTTTTGATTATGTCATCAACGTAAAAATCCGGTAAATTCATTTTTTATCCCTCCGTTCAGCCGTTTACCGCATAGTCAAGAGCTTTGCCTATGCTGTCGTGAATGAGCAGGTCAGCCATATCGTCTCTGTCGGTGGGAGTTTTGTTTATAAGAACGAGTTTATTGCCCTTGTAATATTCAATATATCCCGCCGCAGGATAAACGGAAAGGGAAGTGCCGCCGATTATGAGCATATCAGCCTGACTGATGGCTTCTATCGCGCCTTTTACGGTGTCCTGATCCAGACCTTCCTCATAAAGCACCACATCAGGCTTTACCAGACCGCCGCATTTGAGGCATGGCGGAGGACCGTCCACGCTTTTGATATATTCCGCAGTGTGATTTTCACCGCAGCGGAGACAATAATTGCGCATTATGGAACCGTGAAGCTCGTAAACGGTCTTGCTTCCGGCAGCCTGATGAAGTCCGTCGATATTCTGTGTGACAACGGCTTTCAGCTTGCCCATTTCTTCAAGCTTTGCAAGGGCAAGGTGCGCCTTGTTGGGCTTTGCGTCAAGGCAAAGCAGCTTGTCGCGGTAGAATTTGTAGAATTCGTCCAGATTGTTGACATAGAATGTTCTGCTGAGGATAGTTTCCGGCGGGTACTTGTACTTCTGATTATAAAGACCGTCCACGCTGCGGAAATCCGGTATGCCGCTTTCGGTGGAAACGCCCGCTCCTCCGAAAAATACTATGTTCTCCGATTCCTCTACCCATTTTTTAAGTTGTTCCAATTTGTCCATAATTGTCTCCTTTTTCTATTTATTTTTATTTAATACCTTAACACTTCATTGCCAATGTTTTCATATGTACAGAAACGATATGTAAGTCCCTCATATGTATATTTCTCCGACTGTCCGGTAAGCGCCCAGTTTGCGGCATTGTCGAGATCCGGGAAAAACGCGTCCGCTTCCGGATCGCCGTCTATCTTAGTAATAATTGCTTTTACGCAGCATGGGAGCATAAGGCGGTAAATTTCCCCGCCGCCCACTACAAAAGCGTCCTCATTTTTTATTATACCGAGGACTTCCCGCACATCGTGACAGACCGTAACGTCTTCCGGTGCGAAGTCCATATTGCGGGAAAGAACGATATTTTTCCTGTCCTTGAAAGGTTTTCCGCCGGGCAGGGACTCAAGGGTTTTCCGTCCCATTATAACGGTATGGTTCAGAGTCGTCCTGCGGAAAAATTTCTTATCTTCGGGGATATTGAAAAGCAGGTCGCCGTCTTTGCCTATTCCCCAATTTCTGCTGACCGCTGCAATTGCTGTAAGCATATGTTTTCTCCTTAAAATACGCCGAAAATTATTGTTCCGACCAATATAAGCGCTATGATAATCCCTATAACACGGATAGAAATTATATTTGCGTCGGAAGGTTCAAGGTCTTTATATTTCCAGCCCGTAGACAGCCACCACGCATATTCGGGAAATATCGCCACAAGAACAGCTATAAGCGCAATTATTCCCAGAAATATTGCAACTCCCGGTTCGCCTTTTATATTCATATCCATGATATCAGCTCCTTAAATTGCGATAGGGAATTTTACCTCATCGGTATTGTATCTGTAATTTTTCAGTTCAAAGCTGTCCGGAGTGAATTTATAGAAATCCGTTACCGACTTGTCAATGACAAATTCCGGAGCAGGATATGTCTCGTTTTCGATGATTTTCTTGATTATTGGGATATGTCTGTCGTAGATATGCGCGTCGGCGATAACGTGTACAAGTTCGCCGGCTTCCAGACCGCTTACCTGAGCCATCATATGCACCAGCACCGAATATTGGCAGATGTTGAAATTATTTGCTGCCAGCATATCCTGCGAACGCTGATTGAGGATAGCGTTCAGCTTATTTCCGGAAACGTTGAAAGTCATACTGTAAGCGCAGGGATAAAGATGCATCTCCGACAGATCGTGATGATTGTAAATGTTTGTGATTATCCTTCTGCTGGCAGGGTTGTTCTTCAGGTCATAGAGAACCCTGTCCACCTGATCGAATTCACCTTCCGGGTAATGGTGCTTCACGCCCAGCTGATAGCCGTATGCTTTGCCGATAGAACCGGTCTCGTCAGCCCAGCTGTCCCAGATATGAGCGTCAAGGTCATGGATATTGTTGGATTTTTTCTGCCATATCCAGAGAAGTTCCTTGACGGCTGTTTTGAAGAACGTTCTCCTGAGCGTTATTACGGGGAACTCCTTTGAAAGATCATAACGATTCACTATTCCGAATTTTTTTATGGTATGCGCCGGAGCGCCGTCCTCCCATCTGGGACGGACGTTCATTCCCTCGTCTGAAACACCGTTTTCCAGAATATCCCTGACATTATCTATAAAGACGTTATCTGCATAACTCATAAAAGCCCTCCGATATGTAAAAATGATAGTTTTCCGGCTCTTGTGGACACTTACAATTAATTATATCACATTCCCGCAGATATTTCAACGGTTTTTTTACGGAAATTTCATATGTAATTTTTCATTAGCCGTCCGTGATTTGGCAATTTGCACATTAAACGGCACATAATATTGTAGTAATGATACAATTTCAGATTTATTCCGTGCCGCCTTGACTTTTGATTTAAAAAATGTTATAATTATCTATATTTGATTAATTTTAACTTTCAATAAATTTCAGGAGGTCTTGAAAATGTCAAGAGTTTACAATTTCAGCGCAGGTCCGGCTGTCCTGCCGGAGGAAG
>CANRJZ010000092.1 GCA_947631055.1 uncultured Clostridia bacterium
TGCATTTTTGTAAATTTCATTGAAATACCCCTTCCGGTCACATTTCGTAAGTTTTGAGAATATCACGAGCCACTTCCACCTGCGGCAGACGCATATCCATCGCGCGCTTCTGTATCTGACGGTGCGCGTCTGCTTCCGAGATGCGCAGATATTCAACAAGGACGCATTTTGCCCTGTCAACAAGTTTTACATCTTTAAGTTTTGATTCCAGAGCGGCGTTTTTCTCTTTCAGCTCGTTCTGTTTATCGCATGACAATGCAACGAACCGCAGTACCTGCGTCAGAACGGCTTTGCTGAGCGGGCGGGGGAGAACGAAAATGCTCTTGCCGCCTATCCTTTTTGTGATCTCGCCGCAGTGCTTTGAAGAAGCGGCAACTATAACGCCGCTCCCAAGCTTTTCAGCGAAAGCCGCAAGATCAAGTCCGAATTCTTTTCCGAGAGGGGTGTTGACGAAAACAATGTCAAAATGTTTTTCCGTCAGGCCGTCGGAAACGGAAACGTCACCGAATTCTCCTGCCGCCAGCGCGATATTGTCAAGGATCTCCCCCTCGGCTGAGAAAATTATAATGCTTTTTTTATCCTGCATGGTAATTTCCTCCTGTCAGTGGTATTTGCAGTAATTATACCATATATCCCTTTAAATTACAAGAGCCCTGAACAGAGTTAAGTGTTGAGAGTTGAAAGTTGAGTGTTGAGTGTTGAGAGTTGAGAGTTGAGAGCAATGTTTTACCTTTGATTTGTAATTTGTTGCAATAGTCTGCATATGGAGTTTTTGATTATATATTGCGAGCATAAAAAAACAAAACATTGTATTTCAAAAACACCAACAAGTGTCAAACTATCTCAACTCTCAACTCTTCACTCTCAACTCTGAATCAGAGTCAGTTGTTGACATAAAGCTGCTTGTAGGGACTTGCGGTATTGGGGGTGAGCTTGAAGAAATGGTCTTTCATGAGTTCCTCGGCATTGTAGCCGAAATTCTGCGCGAACTCCTCAATGTCCGGGCGGATATTTTCAATATCTTCCGGAGCAGCGTCAGCGCACTTTACCTGAACGGGCAGCCCCGCAGGCGCGTGTTCCGTGCGGATATAAATTGCTCCGCCGTGCATACCTGTTCCGCAGAAGCTTCCCACCGGGCAGCTGTCCTCATGACCTATGCCAAGGACTATGATCCTGCCGCCCGCCTGGTATTCGCCGAGAAAGTCGCCTACTTTTCCGCCGATAACAAGGAAAGGTATGTGCTGCTGATATTCTTTCATGTGTATTCCCGCGCGGTAGCCTGCGTTGCCCTTGATGAGGATCTTTCCGGCGCGCATACCGTATCCCGCCGCGTCGCCGCAGTTGCCGTGAATGATTATCTCGCCGGAATTCATGGTATCGCCGGTGGCGTCCTGAGCGTTGGAGTAAACGATTATGCGGGTCTTGTTGAGATATGCGCCGAGGGCGTTGCCGGGGATACCGTGTATCTCGATGTTCTTTTCCTGCGCGCCCGTGCCGATGTAACGGTGTCCGAGAGCGTTTTCTATGATTATATCCTTGTCGTTTGCGATGCTGACAAGATGGTTAAGATCCTTGTAGTGCATACCTGCCGCGTTTATTTTAGTTGGCATTTCCCACACCTCCTGCAAGCTTGTCATTGCGGCGTTCTCTGGTGAACGCCATCATCTGCGGCGCTTTTTTAAGCAGTTCAAAATCACATTCGTCAACGGAAATATGCTGCTTTATGAGCGAAGTGTATATTCCCGCGCGTTTTACGTCTCCCATAAGGATAAATCCTTTAAGTTCGCCGTCTTTTGTAACAAGCTTTTTATAATTCCTTTCGCCGTCCGTTTCAACGAACGCTTCGCCGTCATAACTTCCCGCAGTGATGATATGCAGTCCGAAAAATCCGATGGCGTTCATGGGGATAGCGTTGAGATAGCGGTGATCCGTTCCAGCCATGTTCATGCCTGCCGCTTCACCCTGCATGAACGCATTTGGAAGGAGCGCAAGTATCTTCTGTTGTCCGGTGGTGATGTCAAGGGATTCGGTGCAGTCGCCCGCCGCGAAAACGTCTTTCAGACCTTCCACCATCTGGCGGTTGTCGGTAACTATGCCGCGGTTTACTTTTCCGCCTGCTCCGGCGACAAGTTCCGTATTCGGACGAACGCCCACGGCAAGTATCACCATGTCAAAATCCACTTTATCGCCGTTTGCAAGGACTGCGGAATTTTCAGAAAATTCTTTGACGCTTGTGCCGAGTATGAATTTTACGCCCTTGCTTTCGATATGCTTCTGCATGATGGCGGAAGCTTCATTATCAAGAATTGACGGAAGTATCCTGTCCGCAAGGTCAACAACGGTCATGTCCGCACCGTAATGCTCCAGAGCTTCGGCGGCTTTAAGACCGATAAGTCCCGCACCTACTATAAGGACTTTCATGCCCTCGGAAATATTTTCCTTTATGGCTTTTACGCTGTCAAAGGTCATAAAGGTGAACTTGTTCTTTACCTTGTCCATGCCTTCCATAGGCGGAACGAAAGGTTTTGAACCCGTGGCAACCATGAGCTTGTCGTAATTTATCTCGTTGCCGTTCTCGATGGTAACGGTTTTTTTGGCGGGGTTTATCTTTGTTACTCTTGTGCCGAGAAGGGTGTCCACATTGTTCTTTTCGTAGAAATCCTCATCGCGGTAACGCATATTCTCGTCTGTTACAGCGCCTTTCAGCCAGTAGGAGATAAGCGGGCGGGAATATGTGTGATAGGGTTCATCAGAAATGACAACGATCTGACCTTCCGTATCAACGGAGCGTATACCCTGAATAGTTCCTATGGCGGCTGCCGAGTTGCCGATTATAACGTATTTCATCAGTATGACCATTTTCCCCTTGGGGAAAATGTGTCCTCCTTTCTCGATGTTTTGTGGTTTTGCTTTAGCAAAATTACGAGCGAAAGCGAGTAAAACAAAACTCGCAGATTAAAAAAATCTTTGATTTTTTTAATCTTCACCCCTGTCTTCAAATACTATCGCCCTGTTGGGGCAATTTGCCGCACAAGCCGGTTCGCCCGAATTGTTCCTGATGCAAAGATCGCATTTTGCAATGGTCTTTCCGTCGTTCTTTTCGTCGATCACGATACAGCCGTAAGGGCAGGAAAGAACGCAGGTATAACAGCCGACGCAGCGGTCGGTGTTGACCGAAATAACGCCGTTTTCCACCGAAAGAGCGCCTGTTATGCAGCCCTTTACGCATGGGTGTTCCGTGCAGTGACGGCACTGTACGGCAAAATTTATGCCGTCGCCCTCTTCCACGGTAATGCGCGGAACGGGCGCTCTGTCCAGCTTGAATGCCTTTGCCATGTCAGTTTCGCCGCTGTTGGCAAAAGCGCAGTAATATTCGCAAAGATGGCAGCCTAAGCACCAATCTTCGTTGACATACACTCTTTTCATCCGTAAAACAACCTTTCTATAAGAGTTAAGATTTGAGTGTTGAGAGTTGAGAGTTAAGTTTTGAGAGTTGAGATAATGCAGAAACGCTTATATTCCGACTTTCAATTTTAATTATTGTAAAACTCAATTTAAGGTTTAGATTTTAGCCTTTTTTAATTAAGTTTAGAATAGGGAACTGACAGTTTATGTCAATATCTTAACTCTCTACTCTTAACTCTCAACTCTGAGCAGCAGGCTTCGCCTGCTACTCACCAGCGTGCTGTATACCCAGAATGTCAAGTTCTTTCTGGTTAAGTCCGACGCCGCGGAGCATGAGCCTGTTGCCGCGGAGAGCTTCAATGGAATTGATACCCATGCCGCCCATTATTTCCTTGATCTCGTGATCCCATGCATGAACGAGATTTACAAGTCTCTTATAGCCGATCTCCGGATTGAGACGCTTTACAAGATCGGGACGCTGTGTGGCTATGCCCCAGTTGCATTTTCCCTCATGGCAGCTCCTGCAAAGGTGGCAGCCGAGGGCAAGCAGTGCGGGCGTACCGATATATATAGCGTCTGCGCCAAGAGCAATAGCTTTTACCGCGTCGGAGGAAGATCTTACCGAACCGCCGACAACTATGGACACTTCGTTTCTGATACCCTCGTCGCGGAGACGCTGGTCAACGGAAGCAAGGGCAAGTTCTATCGGGATACCGACATTGTCGCGGATCCTTGTGGGGGCTGCGCCGGTGCCGCCCCTGAAACCGTCTATGGCGATGATATCCGCGCCGGAACGGGCTATACCGGAAGCGATGGCAGCAACATTATGTACAGCCGCGATCTTTACAATGACCGGTTTTGTATATTCGGTAGCTTCTTTAAGTGAGAAAATAAGCTGCCGCAGATCTTCGATGGAGTATATATCATGGTGCGGAGCAGGGGAAATAGCGTCTGTTCCCATAGGTATCATACGTGTTCTGGAAACGTCCTCGCCGATCTTTGCGCCGGGGAGATGTCCTCCGATGCCGGGCTTTGCGCCCTGTCCCATTTTGATCTCTATTGCAGCGCCTGCGTCAAGATATCCTTTGAAAACGCCGAAACGTCCGGACGCTACCTGAACTATCGTGTTCTTGCCGTATTTATAGAAATCCTTATGCAGACCGCCTTCACCGGTGTTGTAATATGTACCCAGTTCTTCTGCGGCTCTTGCAAGGCTCTCGTGGGCGTTTTTGGAGATCGAACCGTAGGACATTGCCGAGAACATTATCGGAACGTTCAGTTCCAGATAAGGAGGAAGTTCAGTATTTACCGAACCGTCGGGGTTCTTGACAACGCGGCCGGGCTTCTTTCCGAGAAAGACTTTCGTTTCCATAGGTTCACGGAGCGGGTCTATAGACGGATTGGTTACCTGAGAAGCGTTTATAAGCATTTTGTCCCAGTAAACGGGGTAATCCTTCGGCGTTCCCATAGAGGAAAGCAGTACGCCTCCGCTGCCTGCCTGACGGTAGTTTTCTATCATGATCTGCTGTGTATAGTTTGCGCTTTCCCTGAATGAATTCTCATTGGGACGTATCTTCAGAGCGCCTGTAGGGCAGATGCATACGCACCTCTGACAGTCAACGCACTTTGATTCGTTTGCAAGCATTTTATCGTAATCCGCATCATAATGATGCACCTCGTTTGAACACTGCCGTTCACAAGCACGGCATTTTATGCATTTATCCGTGTTCCTGATAACTTCAAACTGGGCAGGAAAAAAGTTTAAAGGCATTTTCTTTTACCCTCCTCGCTAAGATCAATAATAACAGGTTCGCCGCCGCGCGGGCTCCATACGTTTTCGGCATCGGGACAGATGGCGCGGATAGCACATTCCTCACTGGCGATATATACCATATCTTCTTTTTCGGCTACTACCATAGAACGAAGCTTGAGCCTGTCGTTCAGAGCCATAAGTCCGCCGGTATATCCGAGGATTATGGAGAAAGGTCCGGTTATCAGCAGGCTGGAAAAAGCATTCCTGAAATATTTGAGTTTTGCGGCTTTTTCCGGATCGGTCTTTTCCATCGCTTCAAGCTCGCTCCAGAAAGGCGCGGCGATTATTCCTGCAATATCTTCCAGACTGAGCTGCTGTTTTCTGTTCAGATAGTCAAAGATGTAAGTTATTACTTCGGTATCGGTAAGCAGCGTGCATTTATAACCGAACATTTCTATGAAACGGCGGTTGGCGTCATAGGAGGAGATCTCTCCGTTATGTACTATAGTATAGTCAAGCAATGAGAACGGGTGTGCGCCGCCCCACCAGCCGGGAGTATTTGTAGGATAACGTCCATGGGCTGTCCATGCGTAGCCGCTGTATTCATCGAGGCGGTAAAATTCACCTACGTCTTCCGGAAAGCCTACCGCTTTGAAAACGCCCATATTTTTTCCGCTGGAAAAAACGTATGCGCCGTCTATATCATTGTTTATGCGGATAACGCATTTTGCCACGAATTCTTTTTCGTCGAGCTGGGACGAGGCTATTTTGGTCGGCAGCGGATTGACGAAATACCGCCAGATAAGCGGTTCGTTCTTTATTGCCGGAACTTTTTTTGTGGGGATACGGCTGAGGTTGACAACGTCAAAATGACGGTCAAGGAAACGTTCCGTCTGTTCTCTGGCGGAATTTGAATTATAGAATACATGGAACGCATACAGGTCCTTATATTCCGGATAGATGCCATATCCCGCAAAGCCGCCGCCAAGGCCGTTGGAGCGGTCGTGCATATAGGAAATGGACTTTACGACATCGCTGCCGCTCAAGCGTTTGCCGTCCCGGCTTATAAAACCGGAGATGGCGCATCCGGAAGGGATTCTTATCTCGCCTTCTTTTAAAAGCATATACTCACTCTCCTGAAAAAAATTCGGATACCGGGACCCGAAACCTTTATAAATGCGGTCTCGGATCAATGAACTTTTCTTCCGGTCCATTTTTAAGCCGTAAGGCATTATTATTCATCAATAATGCGGTCCTGACTTAGATCCAATATATATGATAACATATTAAAAAAGACTTGTCAAGTGATTTTTGCAGGATTTTTAAATAAAACTTGCAAAAATGCGTAAATATTTTATGAATTAAGGTTAAATTACCTTTAAAAGTGGGATAAATTTAATTTTAAATTTCATTTTAAAGGCAAAACACAGCAATTTGCACTAATTGTTGACAAATTTCGCGTTAAGTGTTATATTATATGTATAAGTCTCTTTTGATATTGATAATACTATACATATTTATGTGAACTATAATTATGGAGGACGATCGTATATGAGATGTAAAGAATGCGGTTCTGAAATTGCCGAAAATGACGTTTTCTGCGGAAGCTGCGGGGCAGAACTTATCCCGACCGCCGACGAACGCAGTACCGATAACGAATATGAAAATACTGAAAATGCAAAGAGCAGGAATTCCGGCAAAAAATCAAAGAACAAGAAGCAAACTCCGGATAATTCAAGAAAAAGATCTGCGATCGCTTTAAGGATATTTGCCGCGGCGGTGATTATTGCCGTTATCGCCGCCGCTGTCATATATGCTGTAATATCGGCAAGGGCTGCCGAAGGAAGGAAGATCTTTGACAAGATCCCCCTTGGCAGAGACATAGAAAAGATCAGCGCTGATACGGGAGAACAATTCGTTACCGGAGAAAATTCCGTTTACGGCGCATTGAATTATATTGCCGATTACGATTATATATGCGAGTCGGAGAAAAACGCGGCTGTGGGAGGAATAATGGTACCGGAATGGGCTGTGCTCCTTTCCGAAGACGGCGCGGGAAATATAAGCAGATCGGTGCTGTATAATTTCTATGTCCTGAAACATAACTGGATGGGCGAAAAATCGGGAGAAAGAATAGATGTGTCGTCCGTTGAATTCGGAATGAAAATAAAAGAAGCCGAAAGGCGCCTTGGTCTCAAACCGTATGCTATAGTACGGGACAGCGCGGAAAATACCGAAACGTACACTTACAGATATCATTATACCGATGAGGAGTCGGGCAATAATCAGGTAATGAATTTCTATGTCGTTGTAAGCGACGTTGACGGTCAGGTGAAAAACGCATATGATGAAAAACTTGATTACCTTAATCTGATATTAAGCGGGACATCAGCCGGCAATTTGTCATAAAATGGGCAATTTATGAAGTGCGTCTTAATGGATGTGTGCAATTTGCTGGATATGCGACTTTTTGCGACAATGCAATATGTCAAAACTGACGATTTTGAAAAAAAGTGTTGACAAAGCCGGTAAGATGTAGTATACTAAATAAGCTGACCCACGGAGGAAGTTGAAAAGAGATCAAAAATATTTTCAAAAAAATTTTGAAAATCCTCTTGACAACCTAAGTGGGAAGTGGTATAATAAAAAAGTTCCGCGGAAGGGACGGAAGCGAAGCGAAGCCGAGGGATCGAGCGAAAAGCGAAGCGGAAGTGACGCCGATGGGGCGAACGGAATCTTGAAAATTGAACAACAGAACGAAACGAACCAAAGACCCTGAAATTCCAGAGATGGAAAAGT
>CANRJZ010000093.1 GCA_947631055.1 uncultured Clostridia bacterium
AGGTCTTATCGGAGAGAACATCTTGCATTTTATACCGTATTTTTCAAGCATCTCCGGATAATTATACGGAAGCAGTGCAATTGCACATGTACCGTCATACATTACTCGTACCTCTACTCCTTCGGAGGCCTTTTTCGCAAGGATATTCAGTATAGTACCCCACATTCTGCCTTCTTCTACTATGAAGTACTCCATAAAAATGAATTTTTCGGCTTTATTCAATTCCTCCAGCATGGCAGACCATTTTTCCTCGCCGAGAGGATAATACGTTATCCGGTTTTTGTCCGTAACGGGAAATGTTCCGCTGCGGTCAAGATAGTGAGCAAGTTCTGCTGTTTCAGGACTTTCTTTCTTTAATTTTTCGATCACGTTCTTATCCTGCACAATGGCGTCTTTATGAGTTTTTATCAGATGATTATAACCTGCTCCTACAGCGCGGCTGCCGATTTCTGTTTTTGTATAAAGATAGAAAAGCGTTCCGAAAACGGAGGTCAGCGAAACGACAAGTATCCATGTAAGTTTTGCAGAAGAGTCCATATCGCTGTTTATAAGAGCAAGGATAACAAAAAAATTGAATATCCCCACTCCGCCAAGTATTTTATATATAAGTCCGGCAAAAAAGGTCTGCACCGTAAAAAAGCAAAGTAATCCCAGCAGAAGCAGCAATATGACTATGCCTGTCCTGCTGAATACTATTCTTAAAATACCTTTTTTATGCTTTTTCAATAGATTGAGTTCCTGTTCCATTGTTTTTCCCCCAGAATAACAAGATATAAGTAATATTATACTATGGTATATAAATATTGTCAATATTTTTTGATATGTGCAGTATTATGCCGAAAAAATATCAATATTATCCCAAAAATGTGACCGGATATAAAACATCCGGTCAGTTACCTGTTTATTCCAATTCAAAAGCTCCTGTATAAAGCTGATAATATTTTCCTTTTTCGGATATTAATTTTTCATGATTTCCGCGTTCGATTATACGTCCCTGTTCAAGGACCATTATAACATCGGAATTTTTTACCGTAGAAAGCCTGTGAGCGATCACGAAAACAGTTCTTCCCATCATAAGAGCGTCCATACCGCGCTGGACTATCGCTTCCGTATGAGTATCTATAGAGGAAGTAGCCTCGTCAAGTATCATTACCGGAGCGTCCGCAACAGCGGCTCTGCTTATGGCAAGCAGCTGCCTCTGTCCCTGGGAAAGACTTGCGCCGTTTTCGGTAAGAACGGTATTATAACCCTGCGGCAGACGGGTGATAAAATCATGAGCACCCGCAAGCTTTGCAGCAGCTATACATTCTTCATCGGGAGCTTCAAGCCGTCCATACCTGATATTATCCATTACCGTTCCGGTAAACAGATTGGTATCCTGAAGGACTATTCCGAGAGAGCGTCTGAGATCCGCCTTTTTTATTTTGTTTATATTTATTCCGTCATAGCGTATCTTTCCGTCGGCAATATCGTAAAAGCGGTTAAGAAGGTTGGTTATGGTTGTCTTTCCGGCGCCTGTAGCTCCTACGAACGCTACTTTCTGCCCCGGTTCCGCATATAACGTTACGTTATGCAGGACCGTCTTGCCTTCTTCATATGCAAAGTCAACATCGTCCATAACAATATCGCCTGTAAGCTTGGTATAAGTAACGGTACCGTCCGCCTGATGCGGATGTTTCCAAGCCCACATACCGGTCCTTTCTTCACACTCTGTAATAACACCGTCAACTTCCTTGGCATTTACAAGAGTTACATAACCGTTGTCTACTTCCGGTTCGCTGTCAATAAGATCAAATATTCTTCCTGCGCCTGCAAGTCCCATTACAACGGAGTTCACCTGATTGGAGACCTGACTTACGCTTCCGGAAAACTGCTTTGTCATATTAAGAAAAGGAACTACCACGCTTATACTCAGCGCCATTCCGGAAATGCTCACATTCGGAGCTCCGGCAAGAAGCAGTATTCCTCCGACAAGAGCCACTACTACATACAGAACATTTCCTATATTGTTAAGTATAGGACCAAGGATATTTGCATATTTGTTGGCAGCGCGGGATTCCTCATAAAGCTTTTCATTTATCTTGTCAAAATCGGCAATGCTTTCTTCCTCATGGCAAAAGACCTTTACTACCTTCTGTCCGTTCATTATCTCTTCGATATAGCCTTCTTCCTTACCAAGAGCCGCTTGCTGGCGGATAAAATATTTTGCCGATCCGCCTCCGACTTTCTTGGTGACCAAAAGCATCGCAATAACTCCCAAAAGGACTACCAAAGCCAGCCATGCGCAGAAGTAAAGCATTATGAAATACACCGTTATGACCGTTACCGATGATATCAAAAGCTGCGGCATACTCTGTGACACCATCTGACGGAGCGTATCTATATCGTTTGTATAATGGCTCATAATATCGCCGTGGTTATTCGTATCAAAAAACTTTACCGGAAGATACTGCATATTATTGAACATTTTTTCACGGAGTTTTTTAAGAGATCCCTGAGTCATTATAGCCATTGTCTGGTTATATACAAATCCGGATATCAATGAGACCACATAGAATATGCCGAGAATAACAACATTTCCTATTATACTTTTGCCGACAACGCTCCAATCGCCGTTCTCCCAGCTTTCTTCAACGGAAGAAATGACCTTCTGCATAAATATCGACGGGATAGAGCTGACAACGGCGTTGAACAAAATACAAGCTATCGTAAACGGCATCATTACCGGATAAAACTCAAACAATGTTTTTATTATCCGTTTGACTATTCCCTTTTTAGCAGGTCTTTTATTATTCATCGTCATCACCAGCCTTATTCTGCAAAACATAAAGATCTCTGTAGATCTCGTTGGTCTTTACAAGTTCATCGTGCGTTCCCATTGCGCTTATCCTGCCGCCCGCCATAACTATTATTACGTCTGCTTCCTGAACGGAAGATATTCTCTGGGCTATTATTATCTTTGTCGTAGAAGGAATGTATTCAGCCATTGCTTTTCTTATCAGGGCATCTGTTCTGGTATCTACTGCGCTGGTGGAATCATCCATAATAAGTATCTTAGGTTTTTTGAGCAAAGCTCTTGCTATGCACAATCTTTGCTTCTGACCTCCGGAAACGTTTGCTCCTCCCTGTTCGATATAAGTATCATATTTTTCCGGGAAGCGTTCTATGAATTCGTCCGCCTGAGAAAGCCTGCACGCTTCGATCATTTCCTCATCGGTAGCATTTTTGTTTCCCCAGCGGAGATTTTCCTTTATTGTTCCGGAAAACAATACATTTTTCTGTAAGACCACCGCCACCTGATTTCTCAGCGAGTCAAGGTCATAATTACGCACATCTACACCGCCGACCTTCAAAGAACCTTCCGTTACATCGTAAAGTCTGGAAATAAGCTGTACAAGCGTAGATTTTGCAGAACCCGTACCGCCGATTATACCTACAGTCTGTCCTGATCTGATATGGAGATCTATATCCGAAAGAGCGTTTCTTTCGGCATTTTTTGAATATTTGAAGCTTACTCCTTCAAAATCTATTGAACCGTCCTTTACTTCGTATACAGGATCTTCGGGATTGCTCAAAGAACTTTCCTCATCAAGTATCTCAACTATACGTTTGCCGGATTCGGTAGCAAGCGTTATCATAACGAATACCATTGAGATCATCATAAGGCTCATAAGTATCATAAAGCTATATGTAAGCAATGCGCTGAACTGACCTACGTCAAGATCTATGCCTCTTGTTGTTATGATAGTGTATGAACCGTATGAAAGCACAAATACCATTACCGAATAAAGACAGAACTGCATAAGCGGATTGTTTATCGCCAGTATTCTCTCGGCTTTGGTAAAATCCTTGCAGACATCTTCAGCTGCCGCACCGAATTTTTGTTTTTCGTATTCTTCGCGGACGTAGGATTTTACTACTCTCATACCCTTTATATTTTCCTGGATAGATTCGTTCAGTCTGTCGTATTTCCTGAATACCGCCTTGAACAGCGGCATTGTCTTGTATGTTACAAGCGCAAGGCCAAAGGCAAGCACCGGAGCCACTATAAGAAATATAAATGCCATTCTTCCGCCCATTACAAATGCCATTACAAATGCAAATATAAGCATTAGCGGACAGCGTATCGCTATCCTTATTATCATCATGTAAGCCATCTGAACGTTTGTAACGTCGGTCGTAAGACGAGTCACCAACGACGAAGTAGAGAACTTATCAATATTTTCAAAAGAGAATTTCTGGATATTTTCAAACATATCCTTACGCAGATTTTTAGCCAATCCGCATGACGCGGTAGCGCAGGTCATTCCAGCCAGCGCGCCGAACGCCAGTGACAGGCATGCCATCAGCACAAGCACCAGTCCGTATTTTACTATCACGGACAGCTCGCAGCCGGCCTTGATGTTATTTACCAGATCGGCTATTATAAACGGGATAACACACTCCATGACCACTTCAAGCGAAACCAGTATAGGTGTAGCTATTGAAGTCTTTTTATATTCACGGACACATCGAGCAAGTCTTCGTACCATATTTTCCTCTCCAATTCAAGTTTAACGGGGGAAACGCAGCAACGTTCCCCCCAAAAAATACTTATCATTCTGATGTTTCTTCACTATTTGCCGCTTCGATCAAAGCATCTTTAAGCTCCTGAAATCTCCACATATAGTTATTTCTGTCAATAAGACCGAGATTTTCGCCGTTTCCGGTGAAAGCGCCGTTGTCAAACCACAGGCAAGGCACACCTATTTTCTTAGCCTCACCTATATAGAATTTTACCCACTCGGAGCGTTCAGCCATATTCCCCTTGCTTACTGCACCGAATTCTCCGAGTATTACAGGTATGTTGTTGTCAAGGAACTTTGTCTTTATAGCGTTCATTACCCACTTTATATCGTTTCCGCCTTTATCCTCCGAAAATTCTCTCTTTTCAAGGTCAAGATCAAGAGCAAAATCGTAAGGAGTATAAGCATGGAGCGAAAGTATGAGCTTATCGTCTCCCTGCGGGAAAACAAGATCATTCATAGCACTTTCCGTAACGGAAGCCGCATAGGTTGGTATCATAAGGTGGCGTTTCGGATTGTTTCCCCCAAGACCGCGTATAGTCTCAACGAATACAGCGTCGAGCTTGTTGACAACATCGTGACCTTCCGCGTCTCCGCCGTTCCATTCAAGAGGAGTGTTTCTCTTGCGGGGTTCATTCATTCCTTCAAATATAAGCTTTTCGTCGTAATCCTGAAAACGGTTGCCGATCTGCGTCCAGACCTTTTTCAGCATTGCGGAAGCTGCTTCAAAGTTATCATTATACGGATCATGCCAGTTCTCATGGTGAATATTGAGTATAACGAACAGATCCTGTCCGTAAGCATAATCGACTACTTCCTGGACTCTGTCCATCCATTCCTCGTCTATATTTCCTTCTTCGTCCATATGGTCTGTCCATGTTACGGGGATCCTGACAATATTAAAGCCTGCGTCCTTGACGGCGGTAAAGAGCTCATATGTTGCCTTTGGATTTCCCCAGCTTGTTTCGGAATCAAGACCGGTCACACCGTCAACACCGTTGGCGTCAAGAGTATTTCCGAGGCTCCAGCCGACCTTGATCTCTTTTACAAGTTCAGATGACGGAATATCGCGCATTTCATCATGTGTGACGGAAGAAATGTACTTTACATTTTCTGCAGAAGTTTCCGATACGGTCTCAGAAGAGATATCTGCTTGATCGGTATCGGAATTGCAGCAAGTCATAGACGCAGCGATCAAAACGGACATAAAAACGGCACCTGCCTTTTTTACAATTCTGTAGTTCACGCACAACACCTCATATTACAAGTATAATTATACTAATTATACCACCTATAAATATAATTTTATACAGAATTTAATTAATATAAAATTAACGAAAAAAATGTTCCCCGAAAAATATTTCGGGGAACATCGGAACGATCATAAGCTGATATTTTATCTGTTTTCGGCAATATAGTTGGAAACACGGTTCTGGATTATATCAGCAACGTCCTTGGCAGATTTCTGACCTTCAAAGAAGGCAGCCGCTTCTTCGGTGATTATATCCATAGCCTGCTGATCGTAGCGGCCGGAGGTATCTACCGACTTGATGAAGTCCATCATTCTCTGATTTTCCTCATCGGTATTCACGGGAATGGTTATAGACTGACCGTTGATCCAATAAGAGTTGTCGTACTCTACTTTTTCTCCGTTTTCATCGGTATAATACGGCTTTTCCTTTGCCGCTTCCGCCTGCTTTTCAAGCGAGGAGATCTTTACCGGGAACTCATAGGAATTTGGCGTTGCAAACTGATCCTGATATTCGTCTGAATAGAAGTATTTTACAAAATCCCATGCTCCGTCGGCATTTTTCGCCTTGGAGGTTATTGCTATTGAAGTGTACGAATTGATTACAGAACCATTACCCTCGCTTGTAGGATATCCCTTGACGGTTATAGGTTCGCCGAACGTACCCAACTCGTTTTCCTTAAAGAAACGGAAGTTGTTTACATATGCCTGACTGAGCAGCGCTCTGTCCTCTCTGAAACGGCTTTCATACTCGTTCCAGTAATTGTCGTCCATGTTCATAGCACTTTCGTCGTATTCCTTGGGGAATTTGTTGCAAAATTCAAGTATCTTCTCAAACTCTCCGGTATTGAATTTACATTCGCCCGTCTCCTTGTTTATAAAGCTGGCGCTGTTGTAATACATAAAGTTGCTGAGCATTGAAGATTTAGTTCCCCACCTGTCGCCGAATATCTGATCCGCCGACTCAGTGTTCTCGTCGCAGAACTGAATAAATTCATCTACGGTCCAGCCCGTTTCAGAGCCTAACTTGGAAGTCTTTCCGACAAGAGTATTTATCGTGAAAGACGGAACGACTTCATAGAGTTTGCCGTTGTTTTCATAGGCTTTGAAAATGTTCTGAAGGTAATCGTCACGGTTGAAGGTATCGTCCTTGTCCATGAAATCATACAGATTTGCAAGCAGACCCTTTGCAATGTAGCTGTCAACAGGAAGCTGACTGTCGATAACAAGAATGTCGGGAAGATTTCCGGCTATCATATCATTGTTCAGCTTTGTAATTGCGTCGTCATAGCTGTTTGTTGCAAAATCCTGATAGGAAGTAAGCTCTATCTCATATTCGGTGCTGTTCTTGTTGTATTCCAGTATCTGACGCTTTATGCCGATGTCAAGATACATAGCATACAGCTTGATGAGTTTCTTGTCGGGAAGCGTTGACGGGTCAACTTCCGTAAGTATATTTACTACCTGATCGTCGCTGCTCCAGCTGTAACCGCCTCCGCCGTTCCAGTCATAGTTATATGTAATGCAGAAGATCCTTCCGTCCGGAAGAACGCTTATGCCTGTTGAAGTGTCCATAGCCGTGGTGTCAATGCCGGATTTGAGCCAGTCTACCATAGTTTCGGTAGTATCCGTTTCGATATCATATCCTGAAAGTCCGGAATCCCTTGTAATAAGCAGGTCATATTTGTCGGTGCCGTTCATTACAGAACCGGTTATATGGCAGGGATATTCAGCTCCTAATTTACGTCCGGCAACATCTATTTCCATAAGTTTTGACTCGGAAATATAATCGTCGCCGTCCATTCTGCTTGTAGTCACCATTGTAAATATCCTGCCGTCGCCAGCTCTGTAAACGCCGTTCAACCATGAATTTTCGTCAAAGGAATCGTTTTTGATCTCTCCGAGCATTTCACCTTTGTCGTTTGTCATGTAGATCGTTCCGTCACCATTTCCGGGGATCAGTATAGTTCCGTCCGCAGTTTCAAGCATATCTCTGAAATATACATAATTATCGTCTTTTGAAGCGGCGTCATAAACTGCCTGCATATCGGCTTCGGAAAT
>CANRJZ010000094.1 GCA_947631055.1 uncultured Clostridia bacterium
CATTATGTTCATGATTACGAATACAAAAAAATCAGTGAAGAAATAGTAGAGTTTTTAACAGATAATAAGTGAATTTCTATGCGAATAATTATTGGGTAAATTCTGATTTATAGAACAGTCGCAAAACCATTGAGAAACCAAGAAACACACTTATATATATTTGTAGATCACCTTTTGACAGCAGAAAACCTTCATTCCTAAAACAAAGGTGTGACGGCTTTTCAGCAACCGATATATACAGTTCAGATCATATATACTATATTTATATGTGCAATAAATTTTCAAGGCTCAAATGAGAAGGGCAAGCCGGCTGCCGCTGTAACTTAATACGCCTGATCAATATAAAAAGGAGGTAAAAATCGTATTTGCAAAATGTGAGATCAATGAGCAAAATATGGTCATTATCGCTATGCCGTCCTTTGGCGGACGTGCGCCTGTCGTGGCAATAGAACGGCTCAGAAAAATTCATGGAAACGGAGCAAAATGTGTTCTTGTCTGCGTTTATGGGAACCGTGCATATGAAGATACGCTTGCCGAGATGGAGGACGCCGCAAAGGAATGCGGATTTCAAGTGACAGCGGCAATATCCGCTGTTGCCGAACATTCGATAATGCCGCAGTATGCAGCAGGCAGACCTGATGAAACTGATCGTAAGCAGCTGATAGATTTTGCCGACAAAATCACGGGAAAAACCGGATCGGTTTCCACAAATCCCGGCAACCGACCTTATAAAAAAGCGGCAATGATAAATATGTTTGATAAATCTATGGTTGCTTTGATCTATGGCGCAGCAGGAACAGGGAAAACGACGTTGATCAATTATATTTCAACATTCTTTAAAGATTACTCAAGATTATATTTAACTCATACAAATCCGGCGATAAATAATCTCAAAAGAAAAGTATCCGCATCATCAAATTGCACTTTCATGACTATCACCAAATTCAATAATAAGTATGCAAAGAATATAAAAAGGGACTATGATATCCCTATAATCGATGAGTGCAGTACAGTAAGTAATAAAAGTATGAGAGAACTGCTTGAACTTGCTCAGTATAAACTTTTAATATTGGTTGGTGATATATACCAGATTGAAGCTATCGAATTCGGAAACGGGTTTAATGCTGTAAGATTCTTTATTCCTAAAACATCTGTATGTGAGCTTAAAAATCCTTTTAGGACAGAAAGCTGGCATTTATTAAATTTGTGGGATAATGTCAGAAATATGCATGGAAATAATGATGATAGTGACGTTTTTGACAGATTACAAGCGGGTGAATTTTCTGCAGAGTTAGACACTTCAATTTTCAATCCTGCCGCAGAAAATGAAATTATTCTTTGTTTAAACTATGGAGGACTTTACGGCATTAATAATATCAATCATTTTATGCAAGAAAACAATAACGGTAAAGAAATCCGGCGTGGTATACAAAGATACAAGGTCGGCGATCCTATCCTATTCAATGATTCTGCCGATTCGTTTTTCAGCAGTGATGAAGATGAAGTACCTGTTATCCATAATAATATGAAAGCTAAAATTGTAGATTTCTTAGTTCTAAACGAAGGACAAGCAAATGAGTCGATTCAATTTGATGTTGAGCTTGATAAACCACTGATAGGTTTAAATATGGAAAACCGTATTTTCAAAATCATAGGAACAACTCAAGAAGGCAACTCTATCATTCGCTTTGAAGTTTTTAAGAATAAAAGCACTGACAATGATGATGGAAATTTCAAGGCAATGGTACCGTTTCAGATATCCTATGCTGTCTCGATTCATAAAGCGCAGGGCTTAGAATATGATTCTGTTAAAATAGTTATAACCGATGAAGTTGACGAACTCATAACTCACAGCATATTCTATACTGCCATTACTCGAGCTAAGAAAAGATTGAAAATCTATTGGTCTAAAACTGCTGAACAAAAGATACTTGAAAGAATCAAGCCAATTGATAATCATCAGGATATTGCACTGTTGAAAAGTGAAATAGGCTGAGTTGTTTCAGGGTGAATTGCCATATTGGTAACTCACCCTTTTGATTTATTCTACGCCAATCTGTACACCCGTTCGGTTCGGAATTCACATCTACAGTTGCAACCATTCTTTTGCAAGGCAAAGTAATCACGATATTTTCCACGGTTCAAATGATTTTTTCATGTAAATTGACATTTTATTTAGCCTGTGATATAATACCTATGGAACATAACTTCTCATAATTATGTATTATGTGAAGTAATTTCAAGTCGGGGGGTGAAATGCTATGAGATCAAACTTTGAATTCCTGAACAAGTATTGGGAAACTCTAGCAAAAATAGGACAAACTGCCGAAAGCTATCTATATACAGATCCTAATGCTTGTATATATAAACTGGGAATGTTTGCCGAACGCCTTGTTCAAGAGATATTTGCCTATGAACGGATTGACGAACCTGAATACGATAATACACACGCTAACAGAATAAAGATCCTGAAAAACGAAGGACTTATTGACCGCGGCGGAAGAATTGACGATATTCTTTATGCTCTGAGAATGAAACGTAATGATGCGGTCCATAAATATGAGGATTCAGTGGATACTGCCAAATCTCTGCTCAGAATGGCATACAGACTTGCTGCCTGGTTTATGGAAGTATATGGTGATTATGATTTCGCAGCCCCGGATTTTGTTATGCCTGAAAATAAGCCCGTTCCGGATTATGAAAGCATTATCAAAGATTTGGAGGAACAGCTTGCCAAAGCTGCCAAGGCGGAACCCGTTGCAACGACTAACATTGGTTTTTCTTCGGAAGAAAGAGCGGAAAGATCGGCAGAAGCAGCCGAGAATATTGAACTTACCGAAGCCGAAACACGTGTAATCATTGACGATCAGTTAAGAAGATACGGTTGGGAAGCTGATACGAACAATCTTCGGTATTCCAAAGGAACAAGACCGCAAAAAGGACGTAATATTGCTATTGCTGAATTTCCCACGGATTCCGCATCTGCAAAAGGAGGATATGCCGATTACGCTTTATTTGCAGGACTTAAACTTGTTGCCATTGTTGAAGCTAAAAAAGCAAGTGTGGATATTCCGTCCGTTATCGACTATCAGTGCAAGGACTATGCCAGAATGATAAAGCCGGAGCACAGCGAATATGTTATCAGAGACTGGAACGGCTACAAAGTTCCCTTTGTTTTCGCCACAAATGGCAGAAAGTATCTCAAACAGCTGGAACTGAAATCAGGTATCTGGTTTCTTGACCTGCGTGATAGTACAAATTCTCCCAAAGCACTGCAAGGTTGGTTCAGTCCGGGCGGTCTGCTGGAAATGCTTGAAAAGGATATTTCTGCGGCGGATCGGGAATTGCAGAATACGCCTTATGACCTTCTTCGGGATCCGGACGGTCTGAATCTGCGTGAATATCAGATAAGAGCCATTGAAGCGGCGGAAAATGCTGTAATTTCCGGCAAAAGAGAAGTTCTGCTTTCAATGGCAACAGGAACGGGCAAAACAAGAACTATTCTCGGAATGATATACCGTTTCATAAAAAGCAGACGTTTCCGTCGTATCCTTTTCCTTGTGGACAGAACTGCACTCGGAGAGCAAGCCGCCGATGTTTTCAAGGAAGTTAAGATAGAAGACCTTATGACATTTGACCAGATTTACAATGTCAAGGGGCTTGACGAAAAAGAAATTGATAAGGAAACAAAGATACGTATTTCAACGGTTCAGAGCCTTGTTAAACGCCTGTTATATAACGAAGGGGATACTATGCCTTCGGTATCAGATTACGATCTTATCGTTGTTGATGAAGCTCACAGAGGGTATACGCTTGACAAGGAACTCAGCGACGACGAGCTATTATACCGCGATCAGGACGACTATGTCAGCAAATACAGAACGGTTATCGAATATTTTGACGCCGTCAAAATTGCTCTGACCGCTACTCCCGCGCTGCATACAACGGAAATATTTGGCAAGCCTGTTTTTGATTATTCGTACGGAGAAGCTGTCATTGACGGTTATCTTGTCGACCATGATGCGCCGCATGATATCCATACAAAGCTGCGCGACAGCGGTATTAAGTATCAAAAAGGCGAAACTCTTGTTATTTTTGACCCAGACACGGGAGAGATCCTCAACAGCGATGAACTTGAGGACGATATGAAATTTGAAATAGATCAATTCAACAAACAAGTCATAACAGAGAATTTTAACAAAGCTGTCTTTGAGGAAATTGCAATGGATCTTGACCCTGACGGCGAGGGCAAAACGCTTATTTATGCCGTTGACGACCATCATGCCGACACGATAGTAAAAATACTGAAAGATATTTATTCAAGATACGGCATTGATAATGATGTTGTAAAAAAGATCACCGGAAGCATCGCGGGCGGCAATAAAAAGAAGATCATTGAAGCTATAAGGCAGTTCAAGAATGAATCCTATCCGAAAATAGCTGTTACTGTGGATCTGCTTACGACCGGAGTTGACGTTCCGGAAATTGTCAATCTTGTATTTATGCGCCGTATACGATCCCGAATCCTGTTCGATCAGATGCTTGGAAGAGCTACAAGACTATGCGAAAAGATTCATAAAGATCATTTTGAGATCTACGACCCCGTGGGCGTTTATGAAACGTTAGCGCCTCTCAGCAAAATGAAACCGACTGTTGTAAATCCCAATACCTCTTTCAGTGATCTTATAAACGGATCAGACGTATTGGACAAGGAAAAACAACCTAAACTTATCAAAGGAATAATTGCAAAATTACAGCGCAAGGCAAAGAATGTCAGCAAAAATGCTCTTGAAAAATTTATTTATCTTGCGGATGGCAACGATATTTCTTCCGCCGCAAAGCTGTTGAAAGATTCGGACACCGAAACGGCAGTGAAGTTCATATCCGAACATAGGGAAGCTTTTAAAGCTTTAGATGAAGATAATTCTCATCATAAACGCGCTGTTATAATTGACAGCCATGAAGATAAAGTGATCCATCACGGTCGGGGTTATGGCAATGCGACCAAGCCGGAAGATTATATAGAAGAATTCAGGAAGTTTATCACATCACATATTGACGAGATAAACGCGCTGAAGATCGTTTGCACGAAACCTTCCGAACTGACAAGGGAAGCGCTTAAAGAATTAAAGATCGAGCTTGACCGGCACAATTTTACAGAAAAGCAGTTAAACACCGCTTGGCGTGAAATGACTAATCAGGACATTGCGGCGGACGTCATCGCATTTGTACGGCAGCAGGCTGTAGGTTCGGCTCTGATAAGCCACGAAACAAGAGTAAAGAATGCTTTTGCAAAGCTGCGCGGAAACCACCAATTCAACAAAATGCAGCTTGACTGGCTGAATCGAATTGAGAAAGTCATGCTTGAAGAAACGGTGCTCGATGAGCAGATGTTTGAACAGGGTGCTTTTAAAAATAACGGTGGGTTCAAAGGGATCGATCGACGGTTTGAGGGCCAGCTCCGTGAGGTCATTACGGAATTGAACCGATATTTCTATGATGATGGGGGAAGCGTAGCATGAATAATCAGGAAATTGTCGCAAAACTCTGGAATCTTTGCAACGTTCTGCGTGATGACGGCATCACATATCAGCAGTATGTTACGGAACTTACATACATACTGTTCCTGAAAATGTGCAAGGAGACCGATACCGAAAAGGCTATACCCGAAGAATACCGCTGGGACAAGCTTCTTTCCAAGCAGGGAATTGAGCTGAAAAAGTTCTATAAAGACCTTCTGGAACATCTCGGCGAAAATTGCACCGGACGCGTGCGTGAAATTTATCAGGGCGCGCAAACCAACATTGACGAACCGAAAAATCTTGAAAAGATAATTTCTACAATTGACCAATTCGATTGGTACAGCGCAAAAGAAGAGGGTTTGGGAAATCTTTACGAAGGACTGCTTGAGAAAAACGCAACGGAAAAGAAATCGGGAGCGGGTCAGTATTTTACGCCCCGTGTGCTTATCAATGTTATGACAAAACTTATCGCTCCGCAGGCGGGAGAACGCTGCAACGATCCGGCTTGCGGCACATTCGGGTTTATGATCGCCGCCGATCACTATGTTAAGGAGCATACCGACGATCTTTTTGATCTGTCTGTTGACGAGCAGGAGTTTCAGCGTACACAGGCATTTTCCGGCTGTGAGCTTGTGCATGATACACACAGGCTTGCCCTGATGAATGCTATGCTCCATGATATAAGCGGTCCTATCTATCTTGGAGATACGCTTTCCAATTACGGAAAGCAGATGAAAGGTTATGACGTGGTTCTGACAAATCCTCCGTTCGGCACTAAAAAAGGCGGTGAGCGTGCAACCCGCGACGACCTTACTTTCCCCACAAGCAACAAGCAGCTTAACTTTTTGCAGCATATTTACAGAAGTCTGAACCGGTCGGGTCATGCCCGCGCCGCCGTTGTTCTTCCTGATAACGTGCTTTTTGCAGACGGCGACGGAGAAAAGATACGCCGTGACCTTATGGAAAAATGTGACCTTCATACCATTCTCCGCCTGCCTACGGGAATTTTCTATGCGCAGGGAGTCAAGACCAATGTGCTTTTCTTCACAAGGGGAACGCAGGACAAGGGCAATACAAAGGAAGTTTGGATATATGATCTTCGTTCCGAAATGCCGTCATTTGGCAAGACAAATCCGCTGAAAGAAAGTCATTTTGACGAATTTGTAAAATGCTATCAGGCCGAGGATATTTCCAAAAGAAAGGAGACCTACAGCGAGGAAAATCCCAACGGAAGGTGGCGCAGGTATTCTTATAAGGAAATTCTGGAACGGGACAAGACAAGCCTTGATATAAGCTGGATAAAGTCCGCAAATACAAGCGACGACTACACTCTGTCGGAACTTCTGGAAATGATAAAAACAAGATCGGAGAATATAGCAAGCGCGGCGGCGCAGCTTGAAAGTCTGATCGGCGAGGTAGATGAGTCATGAATACAAAAGAATTACGGCAGAAGATCCTTGACCTTGCCATAAGAGGGAAACTTGTTCCTCAAGACCCGAATGACGAGCCTGCTTCGGTGCTGTTGGAGCGGATAAAAGCCGAAAAACAGCAGATGGTAAAGGACGGAAAGCTGAAAGCCGGCGATATTAAGAACGATTCATTTATTTTCATTGGTGATGATAGTTTTGCATATGAGAAATTTCCCGACGGCACGGTAAAATGTATTGAAGATGAACTGCCTTTTGAACTTCCTGAGGGGTGGGTGTGGTGCAGATTAAGAACATTTGTAAAATTTGTTGGAGGTAATCAACCACCTAAATCAGTATTTGAATTTAAGCAAACACCAGACAATATTAGATTGATTCAAATTAGAGACTATAAATCTGATAACTATAAAACATTTATTCCTAAAAATAAGGCAAAACGTTTTTGCAACAAAACGGACATTATGATAGGCAGGTATGGTCCTCCTATTTTTCAGATATTAAGAGGATTAGAAGGTGCATATAATGTTGCACTGATGAAAGCAATTCCAAATTTTAATTTAATGTCTAATGATTACTTATATTATTTACTCCAAGACAGTAAGTTATTATTTATGCTTGAAAGCGTTTCTGACCGAACTTGTGGGCAAGATGGCATAAATATGTATGAATTAAACAGATATATTGTTGGCATACCCCCACTAAATGAACAAAAAAGAATTGTCAAGAAACTTGAAAAAATACTACCTATTATCGACCAAATAGAAAACAACAAAATCGACATTCTATCTGCAATTCAGCTTGCAAGATCCAAGATCCTTGATCTTGCGATACGCGGGAAACTTGTTCCGCAAGACCCGTCCGA
>CANRJZ010000095.1 GCA_947631055.1 uncultured Clostridia bacterium
CCGCCGCTATCTTTGCCGGAATATCTGCGCAGGCGATCGAAACGGCTTCTCCCAGCCCCACTATGGCAGGTACGTTTTCAGTGCCTGCGCGCTTGCCTTTTTCCTGAGCGCCGCCGAAGATAAGGTTCACCATAGGTATTCCCCTGCGAACGTAAAGGAAACCTATGCCTTTCTGGGCGTGTATTTTATGTCCTGAGCAGGAAAGCAGGTCTATATTCTGATCTTTGACATCTATGGGTACATGTCCTATCGCCTGTACCGCATCAGTGTGGAAAAGCACACCTTTTTCGCGGCAGACCGCACCTATTTCCTTTATGGGAAGAATAGTACCGATCTCATTGTTTGCGTACATTATCGTAACTATAGCGGTATCGCTCCGTATGGCATTTTTTACTTGTTCCGCCGTAATAAGACCGTTTTCATCAACGGGGAGATATGTTATCTCAAAGCCTTGTTTTTCAAGGAATTCACAGGTGTGCAGAACGGCGTGATGTTCAAAATTGGTAGTGATGATATGTTTTTTGCCCTTTTCACCGAGACGGATAGCGGCGGAGCGTATTGCCCAGTTATCGGCTTCGGAGCCTCCGCTGGTAAAATATATCTCGGAAGGAGAACAGTTAAGAGCTGCGGCGATCTTTTCGCGAGCTTCATTAAGAGTTTTTTCCGCGTCTCTTCCGAGTTTGTATATGCTTGAAGGGTTTCCGAACTGTTCAGTCATATATGGGAGCATAGCTTCCAGAACTTTGGCGGAAACTGCGGTAGTAGCGGCATTATCCGCATAGATAAATCTTTTTTCCATAAAATGTCCTCTTTTCAGATCTGATTGATTTGATCCCGATCCAGATATTATTATATACCTTTTAAGTAGAATATGCAATAGCTGACAAAAGTTATTTTAAATTATTAAGAAATTCATAAAATATAGTAAAAATATAGGAAATATATTTATTTTGCTCCGGACGCATATTTGTCTCTTTCAGAGACGGCGAGCCGATCGCACCGTTCGTTTTCGGGGTGTCCTGAGTGTCCTTTTATCCAGACGAATTGTACATTGTGTATATCCAGCAGTTCGAGCAGACGTTCCCAGAGATCGGCGTTCATAGCCGGTTTTTTATCGGATTTGATCCAGCCTTTTGCTTTCCATGAACGCGCCCAGCCTTTTGTAACGCCGTCGGCAACATATCTGCTGTCGGTGGTAAGAACGACGTCGCAGGGATATTTTAATGCGGAAAGGGCTTCTATGACGCCCATAAGTTCCATTCTGTTATTGGTGGTTTCGGCAGCGCCTCCGGAAATTTCCTTTATGTGTTCACCGGCGCGAAGAACAGCGCCGTATCCGCCGGGTCCGGGATTGCCGGAACAAGCGCCGTCGGTAAAAATTTCGACTTTCATATTATAATATGCGGCAAACGCGCTCCTTTCTGTGGCATATAAACCATTATACACCATTTTTTTAAATTTTGCAAGTGATAAACGCATTAAAAACATCAGCGCATTGTAAGTACTACACGGACTTTTTTCTGAATTTTAAAAAACGGATTGAAATATATACGATCGTATGATATAATATTTTATGTAATACTCAGATTTAAATGAAAGGGAACGGCAATGCTTTCGGTAAATCTTATCACTGTCGGAAAACTTAAAGAAAACTACCTCAGGGAGGCCTGCGGTGAATATTCCAAACGCCTCGGACCATTCTGCAAGCTGAATATAACGGAATATCCGGAAAGCCGGCTGCCGGATCAGCCTTCACAAAATGATATAAAAAACGCTCTTGCGGCTGAGGGAAAGAATATGCTGCCCATGCTTTCCGTAAAAGGCTGCTATAATATCGCCATGTGTATCGAAGGAAAACAGCTTTCCTCGGAAAAATTGGCGGAAAAAATAGAAAAGATCTCGGTCGAAGGCAAAAGTATCATAAATATAATAATCGGAAGTTCCTTCGGCATATCCGATGACATAAAAAATATGTGCCATATGCGGCTGTCTATGTCGGAAATGACCTTTCCGCACCAGCTTGCGCGGGTTATGATACTTGAACAGCTTTACCGCAGCTTTCAGATACTTAACGGAGGAAAATACCATAAGTAGAGTTTAGAGTTAAGATAGTTTAAAATTTGTTGGTTTGCTTTGAAATTTATGTACTATGTTTAAAGCTTATTAAAGGCAATAAGATAAGTTCTGTTCAGCCTATCCGCCGGCTGCTCGAATTTGATCGCGCATTTATCTCAACTCCTAACTCTTCACTCTTAACTATAAGAAAGGTTGATCTAAAAATGATGACTATAATTTATGAAGTGGGAAATAAACTTTATATCAATCTTACAAACCGCTGTCCATGCAACTGCACATTCTGCATAAGGCATAACGGAGACGGCGCTTACGGTTCGGACAGCCTTTGGCTGGAACGTGAACCCGACGCCGATGAAGTGATAGACGCTCTTGAAAAGACCGATATGACAAAATATACGGAGGTCGTTTTCTGCGGCTACGGAGAACCTATGGAACGTCCCGATGATGTGGCGTATATAGGGCGTTTCATAAAGGATAATTTCAGGATCCCCGTCAGACTGAATACCAACGGTCTGGGAGATAAGATAAACGAACGTCCTACTGCGGAACTTCTTGAAGGCGCTGTGGATACGGTATCGATCTCGCTCAATCAGTGCAGTTCCGACAAGTACAACGCAGTGACCCGCCCCAAGTGGGACGACGCTTTTGACGCGATGATAGCATTTGCCGCAGACTGCAAAAAATTCGTCCCAAAGGTGATGTTCACGGTGGTGGACGTTATCCCGCCGGAGGATATAAGCCGCTGCAAAGCCGTGGCGATGTCGCTGGGGATAGAATTAAGGGTCAGGAAATACGACAGCTGATATATATTATAGTATAAAATAAATAAAAAGGAGTAATTTGTATGTCACAGGAATTTTACGCAAGGAAAGCCATGCACAAGGGTATCGAAGCGGTGGAGCTTGCCGCAGGGGGATATTATGCGGTGGTAGCTCCGCAGATAGGCACTAACGTCCTTCGCCTCAGAGACAACGAAAAAGGCATTGAGGTGTTCCGCTACAAGGACGAAACTGCTATTGCCGAAATAATGAATTCCACAGAAGTATGGGGATTACCCACACTGTACCTTCCCAACCGCTTTGACGGAGGACTGCTTAAAACTTCCGACGGGGAATATCATCTTCCCGTAAATGAAAGCAAGTTCGGGAACCATCTTCATGGCTTTTTGCAGAAAAGGGCGCATAAGATAGTCGCTCTTGCCGCCGAGGACGGAAAAGCATATGTTACGACCGAATTCGTATATGATGAAAACGACTTTTTCTTTACCTGCTTTCCGGTAAAATTTACCGCACGGATAACTATCGAGCTTTCCGAAAACGGAATGAAGCACACCATTTCGCTTACAAATAATTCCGACAAAATGCTTCCCATATCGATCGCAACTCACACGACTATAAACGCACCGTTCGTTGACGGCGGAAAACTTGAAAATATCCGTCTGCAAGTCCCCGCCGTAAAAAGGATAATTTTCGATAAACGCCGCTGGCTGCCTACCGGCGAACAGCGCGACCTTGACAAGAATGACAAGAAATATCTTGAAGGCACAAAATGTCCCGTTCTCCGTGATATATGCAACGATATGTTCACTGCCGGAACGGTAAAACTTGACGGAGAGGACTTCCACGGCTGCGTTATGACCGATATCGAAAGCGGAAAGCGCCTTTGCTATGAGACCGACGATAAATATAAATTCTGGATAATCTGGAATGACAAGGGATTTAAAAAATATTTCTGTCCGGAGCCTATGACCGCTCAGGTAAACGCTCCGAATATGAATGTTCCGGCAGAAGAAAGCGGATATTCCGAACTTGCATCAGGTGAGACCTATACCGTTTGGCAGAGATTTTTCACAAAGTAAAGGGGCATACATATGAAATTGATGTTTGCGTCGGATATCCATGGCTGTTCCGAAAGCTGCGCGCTTATGCTGGAACGTTTCGATGAGGAAAAGGCGGATAAGCTTTTCCTGTTGGGAGATATCCTTTACCACGGACCAAGGAACGAGCCTCCTGCCGCTTACGCTCCCAAAAAAGTTGCCGCTATGCTCAATGAACGGAAAGAAAAGCTTTTCTGCGTCCGCGGGAACTGTGAAGCCGAAGTGGATCAGATGATGCTCGAATTTCCCGTTATGGCTGAATATGCCCTGATCTTTCTTGACGGAAGAACGGTCTTTCTCACTCACGGACATAAATTCAACACACAGGCTCCGCCTTTGCTGCAAAAAGGAGATATACTTATCAACGGGCATACTCATATCCAGACTATAGATGATTCAAGGGAATATCTCTACATCAATACCGGTTCAGTGTCACTTCCCAAGGCGGGAGACCCGAAAGGATATGCAATATATGAAAATGGGGAATTTTTCCTTAAAATGCTTGAAAATGGAGATATCCGAAAAGGTTACAAAATCCGGTGAAAATTTTAACCGTTTCCAGCTTTTTGTTACTGAATTGTTACCATTTGTCACCGTATTGTTTATTGACAAATGAGTAAATTAGTGATAAAATGTACTTAAAGATTAAAACAGAACGGAGGAATTCTGTATGACAAAAACTTTCAGATCTATTCTAAGCCTTTTTCTTGCTGTGTTTATGGTAGTATCACTGGCGGCAGTTCCGTCAAGCGCCATATCTATCAGCAAAAGCTCAGTTACATTGACTAAAGGATATCAGACTCAGCTTTCCGTTTCGGGTACATCCAAGACAGTTACCTGGTCTACCGGAGACAAATCCATCGCAACGGTAAGCTCAAAAGGTAAAGTAGTCGGCAAAAATCCGGGTACTACTTACGTTTACGCCAAAGTCAGCGGAAACACACTGAAATGTAAGGTAACAGTAGTTGCCGCCAAGATCACGGCAAGTTCTTCAAACGTTACATTCAGCAAAAAGGGCGAGACCAAAACGATCACAATGACCGTAAAGGGAAGCCACAGCGGCCTTACGGTCGGAACTACAAACAAGAACGTAGTTTCCGCTTCATGGGTAAAGCCGGTATCATGGAACGGCGACAAGATCAAGATAAATCTTACCGCTAAGGGTACAGGTACGGCAAAGGTAAAGGTATATCTCAAATCCTATTCTTCTACATGCTATAAGAATATAGATGTAAAGGTAGGAAATACCAACGACGAGATATTCGGCGACGGAGGAAGCACCAGCAACAATAATACGTCTTCCGGCAATATATCCATACTTCCGTATACAAAAAATGTTGAAGTTACCCCCGGAGGAACATATACTCTTCAGGTATATTCCACCAACCAGACAAATACTTCATTTTCCGTTGCTGATACGAGCATAGCTTCGGTAACGGCAGGAAAAGCAAGCGACAGGTACAGGAATTATACTATAAAGGGTCTCAAACAGGGTACTACGACTCTCAGACTTTATAACAAGAACAACACGAGCAACTATTATGACGTCAAGATCACCGTCAACGGAAATCAGTATTATGAATTCTACACCGTAAGACCTACCGTACAGTCTCCAGATAAAGTAATGGAGATACGCGTTGATTCAAGAACTACATATTACATGATAGTTCCTGAAAATTACGACCCTGCTTACACCAACGGACTTATTGCGCAGAAGTTCAGGATGTATTCATATTATGAAGTATACAATACTGTTCCTACCACAAAAATTGCGGCTACTGACACATATTACGAGTTCAGCCATACTAACAGCAAGTATACATATGGTATGAGATATGTTCTTGTTCCGGATAAATATGATAAGGCAAAACTCAATACTGCTGTTGCAAAATACAACGGAAGATATGAGTTCTGGACAGTATACACAGAGTATCCTTCCAATGCGGGATCATGGGACGGTTACGTTGAGAAATGGCAGATACTTGATCCTACAACAGGAAAAATGATCGACAGATATCTTCTTGTTCCTATCTATGCATATGATGAAGCAAGGATACAGCAGATCAAAGACAGTGATGTTGCGTCTAACAGCGCTTACAGCCAGTATATAGGATACGATCAGTATCCCAGCGCTATAGGCACAAACGATCAGTGCATAATGTATGTAAAGAACGGCAAGAACAAGTATATGATCGTTCCTAAGGACGGCAGCGGAAGAGCAAAGGCAAATGATGCCATCGCAAAGGATACGGGTATCTATGAATACAACGTTATCTACTCTACCGCTCCTACAGCCGGAGCAAACGAAAAGGTATCCACCATATACTGGAACACAGGATATTACTATGTTCTTCTCAAGGATAAGGATCAGGTACCCGATCAGAACCTTGCTATAAGGTATGCAAACGGCGTTAAGGATGACTGATCTTTACGGATCTCTGAATAAAGCTGAAAGGCGTCGGGATATTTCCCGACGCCTTGATTTATGGCATATTTATAATGGATATCGGAAGCGGACTTTTACGATACTATCCGATAGGTACAAGATCATTGAGATCATACGGAGTTTCCTGATATACACAATAATTCAGCCAGTTTGAGAAAATAAGATTTGCATGAGCGCGCCAGTTGAAAACAGGCGGCTGCGACGGATCGTCATAAGGGAAATAATGTGCGGGAACGGCAATATCGAGCCCTTTTCCCTTGTCGCGGAAATATTCTCCCGAAAGCGTAAGACGATCATATTCAAAATGTCCCATAAAAAAGAACTGGCGTCCGGTAACATCGGTAATTATATTAACGCCTGATTCCTTTGAAGAGGCAAGTATAATAAGCTTGTCCGATCTTTCAACGTCCTCGCGGCGTATTTCCGTATGCCTTGAATGGGGAACGTAGAATTGCTCGTCAAATCCCCGCAGAAGAGGACAGTTCGTTTTTTCTGCTTTATGAGGAAATACGCCGAACATTTTCTTAGGAAGATCATATTTGGGTACCCCGTAATGATAATAAAGTCCCGCCTGAGCTCCCCAGCATATATGCAGGACGGAGTATACGTTCTTTTTTGACCATTCCATAACGCGGCAAAGCTCGTCCCAGTAATCGACTTCTTCAAAAGGAAGATGTTCTATAGGCGCGCCGGTAATTATCATTCCGTCAAATCTCTGATCCTTCACATCGTCAAAGGTCTTATAGAACTTGGTAAGATGCTGCTGCGGCGTTGTTTTTGCGACATGGCTCGCCATCTGTATCAGTTCCACGTCTACCTGAAGCGGAGTGTTTGACAGGAGACGGAGTATCTGTGTTTCGGTCTCTATTTTTTTCGGCATAAGATTGACTATAGCTATCTTAAGCGGACGGATATCCTGATGTGACGCATCCGTATTTGTCATTACAAAGATATTTTCTTTATTAAGTACGGAAAAAGCAGGAAGGTCGTTTGAAATATTTATGGGCATCGTGGGTCCCCTCCGATAGGAATTATATTGGATATTTTTACAACAGAATATATTATAGCATAGTATTTTTGATTTTTCAAGTACAATACAGGAATATTTCTTTGTGTGCGGTCTTATCATTTGTGTTGAGAGTTGAGAGTTAAGAGTTGAGATATAAAGGTTCAGTTCTAAACATATCCGCCCCCTTGAGGGGGCTATATATTTTAACGATCTGTTATTTAACTTACTTTGGGGGTGATATGCGTGCAG
>CANRJZ010000096.1 GCA_947631055.1 uncultured Clostridia bacterium
ACTCGCTGTGAAGATGAAGATGTACGAACGACACTTTTTCACCGTCCTTTGCACGGATCTTCCGCGCGTTCACTGCGGATCCTGTCCGCTGTTTCTGAAAGTTTTTTCAGCCTGTGGTTTGCGCCGGAGCGTCCCACGGGCTTGTCGAGCATTTCGCCGAGCTCTTTAAGGGAAACGTCCGGATTTTCAAGACGTATTTCGGCCATGTTCCGGAGTTCGGGAGTAAGACTGTCAAGTCCTTCCGTACTGATTATATATTCTATATCGCTTATTTGTTTTTCGGACGCGCGCAGAGTGCGTTCGATATTGGCAGCGTCGCAGTTCGCTATGCGGTTGGCTTTGTTGCGCACGTCCTTGTATATTTTCACGTTCATAAGGTCTATGCTGCTCATGGTAGCTCCCATAAGCGTCAGTATATCTTCTATAGCCTCGCTGTCTTTAAGATATATGACATAAGCGTTTTTTCTTTCGGTGTATTTGGCATTTATGCCCAGTGAAACGAGGATCTGCATAAGGTCGTCCGCAAGTTCCCTATAGGGAACGGCAAATTCAAGGTGATATTCCTTTATAGGCTCGGTAATGCTCCCACAGCAGAGAAAAGCTCCCGCAAGGAAAGCAAACGTGCTGTTATTGTCGATAAGATCCGGCTGGATCCTGTGTATAAGAGCCCGTCCGGAAACTCTGTAACGGTATATGATCTCTTCCCTGTAATGCTCGGACGGCACGCTGACAGAATACAGCGCGCCGCCGTTTTTCTTTTTGGTCTCGGAGATGTCCGTAATATTTTTTCCTCCGATAACATCGTCCGCCAGTCTGCGGAACAGTCCGCATACATATTCGTTTTCCGTCTGGAACACTATTGCTTCAGGGGAAAATATCCTGCAAAACAAAAGCATACCGTAAAGGCAGCAGTATTTTCTGTCCTTGTCGGTCATGACCGAGCAAAGCTCTTTTTTTACCGAATGGGAAAATGACATTTTTATCTATCCTTTTCTATGTCCCTGTGACTTATCCTGCATCTGATGTTTTTTTCGCAAAGATATTTATATATCGCTTCGGCGAAAGTAACGCTCCGGTGTTTGCCGCCTGTGCAGCCGAAGGCTATGACGAGCTGGCTCTTTCCTTCGTGTATATAAAGCGGTATAAGGAAATCCAGCATATCCTCCAGTTTGGCGAGCAGCGTCCTTGACTGTTCAAAGCTCATAACATAATCGCTTACGCAGCTTTCCTTTCCGGTATGATGTTTCAGTTCGGGAATGTAGAACGGATTAGGAAGGCAGCGCACGTCAATTACTAAGTCGGATTCACGGGAAACGCCGTATTTGTACCCGAAAGACATAACTTTTATTATCATAGAGCCCTTAGGGTCGTTGAGGAATATCGAATATACGGTCTCCTTGAGCTGCCCCATTGAAAGTTCTGACGTATCTATATAGTAATCAGCGTGTTCCCTTACGGACGAAAGGACTTTTCTTTCGGCGTTTATAGCGTCCTGAAGGCTTCCATGGCATTGTTCGTCAAGAGGGTGCCTGCGGCGCGTTTCCTTGTATCGTTTTATAAGGACGTCATCGCTTGCGTCAAGGAACAGTATCGATGTTTCCATTCCGTTTTGTTTCAGATAATTGAGACCTTCGTCCAGTTCGAGAAAAAGCTCTCCGCCGCGTATGTCCGTAACGATAGCTACTTTTTTCATCTGACCGTTGTTTACGCATATCTCTGCGAATTTCGGTATGAGCTGAGGCGGAATGTTGTCTATGCAGTAATAGCCTATATCTTCCAGAATATTTACGGCTCCCGATTTGCCGGAACCCGACATTCCCGTGACTATCAGAAATTTCATCTGCCATCGTTCCTTTCGGTCGTGATCTTATCCGATATTATCTGCGGCTCACATTCAAGGACATAGCCGGTCTTGTTTTTTACGGTGTCTTTAACTATGCCTATAAGCTCCATAAGCTGAGAAAAATCGGCATTTCCTTTATTTATTATAAATCCGCTGTGTTTTGTGCTTACTTCGGCGTCTCCAACATGAGTGCCTTTAAGTCCGCATTGTTCTATGAGCAGCGACGCATAGCTTCCGGCAGGGCGCTTGAAGGTGCTTCCCGCGCTGGGGAATTCCAGCGGCTGTCTGGAACGCCGCTGTTCCATAAGCTTGTCCATTTTTTCTTTTATTTCCGACCTGCTGCCTTTTTCAAGACGGATCTCGGCAGAGATGATTATTTCTCCGCTGTTTGTGAAGCGGCTGCGGCGATAGGCAAAATCAAGTTCGTCCGGAAAATATTCTTTATAATTGCCTTTTATGTCCATAGCCTTTACCGAATGTATGATATCTTTCATTTCGCCGCCGTAAGCGCCGGCATTCATAAACACCGCGCCGCCGAGAGTCCCCGGTATCCCGTAAGCGAATTCCATGCCGGTCAGGCTGTTTTCCAGAGCCGAAAGACATATCTGCGAAAGCGGAGTTCCGGACAGGCATATCATTGTTTCATCGTTCCTGAATGATATTCCGGAAAAATCCTTTCCGATGACAAAAACAATGCCGTTTATGCCGTCGGAATCAACTATGAGGTTCGAGCCTTTCCCGAAAATATAATATGGAACATCAAGCTTTTCCGCAAGAGGTATAAGTACTGAAAAACTTTCTTCGCTGACAGGCTTTATGAGCAGGCTGCATTTTCCGCCTATCCTGAATGTCGTGTAATTTTTCAGCAAAGCGTTTTCTTCGATTATACAGCCGAGTTTTGCAGCTTCGGCGGAAATTTTTTCGATATCAGGCTCCATATTTTCCGAACGCCCCTTTTTTATTTTATAATTACATTTTATGCTGCGGTACTATAAAATATTTCCTTTTCCGGAGTCAATAAATTCCCGCAGCCGTTCCCAGTCGGAATTTATTATCAGTTTTTCGGGGAAATCCTGTTCTTCCAGAAGTGCAAAGGCGCGTTCCGTCTTTCCTATAAGACCGCAGAAATGCGCGTCGGAATTGACAGCCACAGGTATCTCGTATTTTTTGCATATGCGTATGATCTCCCTGTAGTTGCCGGAGGTGTTTTTCCACGTAATGGAACTTTCGTTTATTTCGACGATCTTGTTGAATTCCTTGAATTTTTTAAGACATTTTTCGTAATCGAATTCATATCCCGTGGTCGCGCAGTGACCTATCATATTTACGTCGGGATTTTCTGCAACGGCCGAATAGAGCTTTGTGATCTCATCGGGAGAAGCTTTTGCAAGCTTGTCACGGTGTATCGAAGCGATTATCCAGTCCAGTTTTTCACATTCTTCATGGGGAAAGTCTATATGCCCCTCGTAATCGGTTATGCTGGATTCGGCGCCGAAAATAAGCTTTACTCCCAGCAGTTCGCGCGGCAGGGCTTTCGGAAGGTTGTGAAAATGCCATATGTGAGGTCCGTCCGTTGAAGCGGGGGTGTGATCCGTGATCGCAACGGCTGCAAGACCTGCTTTTGTGGCATATTCCGCATTTTCAAGAACGGTGGAATATGCGTGCGTAGAGGCAACGGTATGGGTATGAAGATCGGCTATGATACGCAATTAAGATCCCTCCGATCAATAAATATCCCATTTTTTGATAGTTTCTTTTTTGTCCATATCAAGGCCGAGATTATCAAGAAGTTCCTGCGCCGCGTTGTAGCCCATTTTCTTCTGACGGTTGTTCATAGCGGCAACTTCGAGTATGACCGCAAGGTTACGTCCGGGTTTGACGGGTATCGTAGCGCAGGGGACTTTTACTCCGAGTATTGAAGTATATTCGTTGTCAACGCCCATACGGTCGTATACTTTTTCGCTGTCCCATGGTTCCAGTTCAACGATCATATCTATCTTTTCGGTAACTTTTACCGCTCCCATACCGAACAAACGGCGGGCGTTCACTATGCCTATGCCGCGTATTTCCAGAAAGTGACGGATATTTTCGGGTGAGGAACCTACAAGGCTTATGTTTGAAACACGGCGTATCTCAACGGCGTCGTCGGCTACCAGACGGTGTCCGCGCTTGATGAGTTCAACAGCCGTTTCGCTTTTACCTACGCCGCTTTCGCCGAGTATGAGCATTCCTTCTCCATGGACTTCTATAAGAACTCCATGGCGGGTTATCCTCGGAGCAAGATGCAGGTTAAGGAAAGCTATGAGCGCTGCCATAAAGCTGGAAGTGCTGTCCTTGGTCCTCAGCAGAGGAACTTCATATTTTTGTGCGATCTCCACCATTTCGGGGAAATACGGGAGCTCTCTCGAAATTATAAGAGCGGGTATATGCTGAGAAAAAAGCATATCAAGACGGTCGTAACGGCTTTGCTCGTCAATGGTGGCAAGGTATGCGAACTCCATTTTTCCCACTATCTGTATACGCTCATTGTTAAAATATTCATAAAATCCCATTAACTGGAGTCCGGGACGGTTTATATCGGTTTCGTCAACGACGAGTTTGGAAGAATCTTCCGGAAGATAGATGGTCTCAAGATGAAATTCTTCTATGATCGTTTGCAGGTCAACGCTGAATTTTTTTTCTGACATTAAATATCCTTCCTTTTCTGTATCCGCTATACGGATATCTTTTTTACAGACATAACTAATTTAATTATACAGCATTTCAGAAAAAATTCAAGTAGTATTGAATTTAATTTACATATTTTATATAGTCGGAGAATTAATTTAAGAAAAATCATAAAAAACACTTGAAATTTTGTGCAATATGTTGTATACTTTTATTTATTGGTATGATATGCCTGTGCAGGCTTTCAATCTGATACCGAAAGGATAGATCGATATGGCATCTGTAGGATTTATAGGCGCGGGAAATATGGGTTATGCTATTATTAAAGGCATTTCCGGCGCAAACGATCCGAATGTGAAACTTTTTGCCTTTGATACAAAACCGGAAATGCTGGACAGACTTTCACCGCTTGGCGTGACAGCCTGCGGTTCCGCTGCCGGAATGACCGAAAAATGCGATTATATCTTTCTTGCCGTAAAACCTCAGCAGCTTGAAGGCGTCCTGAAAGATATCGCTCCTGCCGTAACGGCTGAAAAAGTGATTATCTCCATTTGCGCCGGGATCTCTGCGGATTATATAAGGTCAATGACGATACCGGACGCAAAGGTAGTTCCGGTAATGCCGAACACCCCGCTGCTGCTCGGTGAGGGAGCTTCAGCCCTTGCAAAATGCGCAAACGTTCCGGACGATGATTTTGAATTTGTAAAGAATATCTTCGCTTCCTGCGGAAAAGTCGCGGTAGTCCCCGAAAACAAAATGTGCGAGATCATCGCCGTAAACGGCAGCAGTCCGGCGTTCATATATCTTTTTGCAAAAGCATTCGTTGAATATGCCGCCGACGCGGGGATAGATCCCGGTGCTGCAAAAGAACTTTTTGCCCAGTCGCTTATAGGATCGGCGAAAATGATAACCGATTCGGGAAATACTATTGACGAACTGATAAAAATGGTATCTTCTCCCGGAGGAACTACTCTTGCCGGACTTGATGAGCTTTACGGCGGAAAACTTGAGGAGACCGTAAAAAAAGCCTGCGAAAGCTGCACGCGCCGTGCTTATGAGCTTTCAAAATGATATGAAGTTCTGAAAAAAGGCTCGTCCGCATATGCTTTAGAAAAAAGCAAAGGACGGTCTTTATGACGGATAAGAGAAATTTCCCCGTGCCGCGGAGACGAAAGTATGACAGGCTTCTTATGCTGCTTTCCGTGATGTATTTTACGGGAGTCGTTCTGGGAACGGTATTGTATTGTACCCTTGACAGCGATAGGATAGATATACTGGACGGAATGATCGAAAATTTCGTTTCGGGGCGAATATTGAACAGTTTCGGCGAAACCGTCGTCAACTCTTTTGCGGGAGCATTCTTTATGCTGGCGGTGTGTTTCTTTTTGGGATTTTGTATAATTGCCGGACCTGCCGAGATCCTTATCCCGCTGTTCAGAGGACTTGGCACAGGCACTGCGGCGGCAGTCATGTACGGCAGATACGGTCTGTCCGGAGCGGGAGCGTCGGCTTTCCTTATAGTTCCGGAAGCTGTGATGTCCGCTTTTGTGCTGATAATGGCGGCAAGAGAATCAATAAGATTTTCGGCTGCTCTTTACAGAGCCTCCGTCGGGAAAAATTCCGGCGGTGAGTGTCCTGATGTAAAGCTTTATTTTACAAAGTTTGTGATATTGTGCGCCGGATTGGCGCTTTCGTCGGTAATAGACAGTATTGTCACCTTTGCGTCGGCAGGTCTGTGGACGGGACTTCTCGGCGTGTGAATAGAATACGCTCCGTCCGGATACAGAAATTATTGAAGTTTATATCAGCGGTGTTTTTGCTGCGGCGCCGGTAAGTAACTTTGCGCCTGCGAAGGCTCTGCGGGGAATAAAATAAAAGGAGCTGCGTTTTTTGGCACTGTTTGGAATGTTTGATTATGAAAAGGCGGGTACAGGAGTTGAAAAGAACGCCCCGAAAAAAAAGGCGTTTTTTGAATTCTTTGAACTGTATTTCAGGTACTGCTGGAGACTTATAAAGCTTAATGTGCTCACGTTCATTTTTTGCCTGCCCGTGGTCACTATAGGTCCTGCGCTGGCGGGAATGACAAAGGTACTCAGAAATTATACGCTTGACAAGAGCGCGTTCATATTCCATGAATTCTGGAAAGGCTTTTCAAATAACTGGAAACAATCCCTTCCGATAGGTCTGCTCGATACGCTTTTTGCAATATCGGCTGCCGCCGCTCTTTATGTTTATCCGAGAATGGGAGAGGCTGCCGAACAGCAGGGCGGGAGCGGTACGATATACACGGTCCTGTGCGTCATTTCGGTAAGTTTTGCTCTTACGCTGTTTATGATGAATTTCTATATTATGCCGATGATAATAGCTACGGATCTTTCTCTGAAGAATATCGTAAAAAACAGCTTTTATCTCACATGCGTCGCTTTGAAGAAGAATATTATCACTCTCCTTGCGGTAGGACTTACGGTGGTATTGCTGGTGCTTACCGGAATGATAGGTATATTTATGCTCGTTCCCATATGGGCGATAAGCTTTATCGGATTTATAATAATGTTCAATTCTTATCCTCAGATACAGAAATATGTCATAAATCCTTATTATGAGGAACGCGGTATGGATAATCCGGAATATGATTACCTTAAACCGCTTTCAGCGGACGACAGCGTTTTCACGGATATGGGAGGCAAGGAAGCTCCCATAGAAAGCAAAAAAAAGAAAAAAGGAAAAATAATTTCATAAAAACCCCTTTACAAATCGGTTTTTATGTGTTATAATTCATTTGTTGTGCATTTGCACGGCGTATCCGTATACTTGGTCTGCGGAATAAGCCATTTTATGGAATAATGCCTGCCGCTTACTATGTTTACGGGAAATATTATGAAAGAGGTGTTTTTGCTATGATGCAGAAAGAAGAAAAGACCGCTATTATTGCGGCAAACAAGACCAGCGAGAACGATACCGGTTCTCCTGAGGTACAGATCGCTATCCTTACAAAAAGAATAAACGACCTTACCGAACATCTTAAAGTACACAAAAAGGATCACCACTCCAGAAGAGGACTTCTTAAAATGGTAGGTCACAGACGTAACCTTCTCAACTATCTTGCAAAGAAGGATATCAACAGAT
>CANRJZ010000097.1 GCA_947631055.1 uncultured Clostridia bacterium
GATTTAAGGCTTCTCTTAACCCTGATGTCTTACTTTCTGTTCTTTTTGCTCATAAAAAGTAAATGCTGTTGCCGTAACGATAATATAAGCAGTACTTGCAATCTGAGGAAATATATGATATAATTTATAGCATAGAAATTTATTTTTTGAAAGGAAAAAAATTATGCCTACACAAATGCTTTTCTGCGATAATTGGGAATTTTCCAAAAATCCTATCGACACTGAGTATTCTGACGGTCTGGATTGGGTGCCTGTGGACATACCTCATGACTGGCTGATATACCATACCAAGGATCTTTACGAAACATCTACCGGCTGGTACAGAAAACGGTTTGAATATATAAAAAAAGAGCATATCCGCGCGGCTCTCCGGTTTGAAGGCGTGTATATGGACAGCAAGGTCTATGTAAACGGTATTATGGCAGGAGAGTGGAAATACGGCTATTCAACATTTGAATTTGATATTACCGATATGCTGAAAAGCGGGGAAAACCTTATAACCGTGCAGGTAAATTACCGCAGCCCGAATTCAAGATGGTACTCCGGAGCGGGGATCTACAGAAAGATACTTTTTAAGGAATATAACGAATGTCACATTGTCAGCGACGGTATATACATAAGTTCCGATATCGACGGCAGCGTTGCCGTTTCGGCGGCGGCGGAACGTCCTGAGACCGTTTCAGTAAGCGGAATGTCCATACGCAGGATAATTATGGACGGTGAAAATATCCTTGCCGAAAAAACTTCCCCATGCTGCGCCTGCGACATAAGCCTTATGCCGGAGATCGCCGTTCACAGCGGCTGTAAATATTCGGCAAATACCGATGTGCTGAAGATAGACTCCCCGATACTGTGGAGCATTGACCGTCCTCATCTTTATACATGCATATGCGAACTCATTATGAACGGCGAGACCGTTGACCGCGATGAAGTAAGATTTGGCATCAAAAAAGCCGAATTCACTGCGGATAAGGGATTTTTCCTGAACGGAAAGCACGTAAAACTTCACGGCTGCTGCGAACATAACGACCTTGGCGCACTGGGTGCTGCCATAAATCGCCATGCCATAGAACGAAAGCTGAAAAAACTCCGTTCTATCGGTATAAATGCTATCCGTACAAGTCATAATATGCCTGCCGTGGAACTTATGGAGCTTGCAGACGAAATGGGATTTCTTATTCTTTCCGAAGGCTTTGATATGTGGGAAAAGCATAAAACAGACTATGACTATGCGGGATATTTTCCTGAATGGATATCCAAGGACGTTGCTTCATGGGTGCGGCGTGACAGAAATCATGCCTCTCTTATAGGCTGGAGCATAGGAAACGAGATTTACGACGCGCATGAAAGCGACAGGGGACAGGAGATCACTTCCATGCTTGTCGGGCTTGTCCGTAAGTATGATCCGCGCAAAAACGGCTGCGTCACAATGGGTTCAAACTATATGCAGTGGGAAAATGCGCAGAAATGTACGGATATTATGAAGGTCGCCGGATACAATTACGCAGAGCGCCTTTATGAAGAACACCACAAGGCTCATCCTGACTGGATGATATACGGTTCTGAGACGGCTTCAACGATACAGAGCCGCGGGATATATCATTTCCCGCTTTCACAGACGGTGCTTGCAGACGATGACGAACAATGCTCATCTCTCGGCAACTGCGCTACCGGCTGGGGAGCTCAGAATACGGAAGCTTGTATTATCGCCGACCGTGACGCGGAATTTTGTGCCGGACAGTTCATATGGACTGGTTTTGATTATATAGGAGAGCCTACGCCCTATTCCACTAAAAACAGCTATTTCGGTCAGTTCGATACCGCCGGATTTCCCAAGGACAGCGCATATATTTACCGTGCGGAATGGACAGATCACAAGGTATCTCCGTTTGTCCATATCTTCCCTTATTGGGACTTTATGGAAGGTCAGGACATTGATGTGCGAGTTACTTCCAATGCTCCGGAAGTCGAGCTCTATTTTAACGGCGTCAAGGTCGCCGGAAAGCATATAGACCATATCCACGGAAAGGAACTGACTCTTGATACGGTCGTAAAATACTGTAAAGGCGAATTGCTTGCGATCGCTTATGACGAAAACGGGAACGAGATCGCAAGAGATGTACAGCGTTCTTTCGGAGACGCCGCGTCGATCCGTATGGAGCCGGATAAAACGGAACTTTCCGCCGACGGAACAGACCTTATTTTTGTCGAGATATCGGCTCACGACAAAGACGGGAACTTTGCTGCAAATGCCAATAACCGCATTAATGTGGAAGTTTCCGGAGCGGCGCGCCTTATAGGACTTGACAACGGCGATTCTACCGATTATGAAGAATACAAAGGAACGTCACGCAGACTTTTTTCCGGAAAGCTTCTTGCCGTGATCGCGGCAAAGACCGAAGCGGGAAAGATCATCGTAAAAGCTTCTTCCGCAGGCTTGCCGGAAAGCGTTCTTACGCTTGATGCGATCCGGTCGGAAGTGCCGTGTGGAGTATCGGCGATCGAGGAAAATACTCATACCGCCGCCGATTGTCCCGATGAGACCGATGATATTCCGGTAAGAAAGATAGAATTTATCAGTGACAACAGGACTTTTGCTCCGGAAAGAAAAGAGATCACGTTCCGAACAAAGATCAGTCCGGAAAATTCTTCTTACAAAGATGATATCGAGTACCGCGTAACGACCGTTCTGGGAATTGATTCAAACCTTGCTGAGATCGTTTCTTCGGACGAAAATTCCGTAACGGTAAAATGCAAAGGCGACGGTGAGTTCTACCTCAGGGCGCTGTGCAGGAACGGCACGGAAAAATATCATATTCTTTCTCCGCTGCTGCTTAAAGGAGAAGGTATGGGCGCAGCCGTTTTCGATCCGTATGATTTTGTTGTAGGCGGACTTTTCACCGTCCAGAGCGGAAATGCGGGAAACGGTATAGAAAGGGGAGCTTCATTCTCATGGGAAAACAGCTGGTTCGGATTTGAAAATGTTGATTTCGGAAATATCGGCAGCGATACGGTAACGGTGCCGATCTATGCCAACTGTACGACTCCCGTTAAGATACGTTTTTATGACGGCATACCCGGCAGCGGAGGAGAACTGCTCGGAGAATTCACTTATCACAAGCCTCCGGAGTGGCTCACTTATAAGCCGGATACATTCAAACTGAACAAAGTCCTGAAAGGCTCGCACACATTCGTTATGGAATCCGGCGACGGTTTCCATGTAAAGGGCTTCAGCTTCAAGAAGCCTATAAAAGAAATTTCGGAAATAAGCGCAGCTGACAGCGAAAGGATATACGGCGACAGGTTCACCGTCGGGGATGATGCCGTTACCGGAATCGGAAATAACGTTGTCCTTGAATTCGGAGAATTTGATTTTACCGAGCATAAACCGTCTAAATTAATTATAACGGGAAGATCGCTGCTTGAGGTGAACAGCATACATATTACTTTCAAAGGCAATTCCGAAAAAAGGATACTTGCCGAATTCAGGAAGTCGGAAGATTATGCTCCGAGGGAATTTGAGGTCAGCGGCATTGACGGAAAATGCAGCGTTTCATTTACCTTCCTGCCGGGCAGCGACTTTGATTTCAGGAGTTTCAGATTTGAATAAAATAACTTATGGGCAGTGTCCCTTATCCAGAAGCAGACTTCCGGTGTGAAGATCATCACGTTTTTCTTGACTTTTCCGGCAGCCGGCAATATAATTAAATATATGATGATCATATGAAAGGAAATAACATAAATGAAACCATATTATGACAACCGGGAGCTTTCATGGCTCAAGTTCAATGAACGCGTCCTTGAAGAAGCTACCGACAAAAGCGTTCCTCTTTGCGAGAGACTTATGTTCGCCGCTATCTTTCAGTCAAATCTTGACGAATTCTTTATGATACGCGTCGGCTCTCTCTACGACCGGACTCTTGTAGGATCGGAGGAAAAGGACAATAAAACCGACATGACCTGCGCGGAACAGCTTGAAGCGATCTTCAAACGCGCCGCAGAGCTTGCTCCGGCAAGAGACGAAGCATACCGCGGGATAATGTCCGAACTTGAAAAGCACGGAATTGAGCAGGTAAATTTCCGCCAGCTTTCCAAGGAGGAAGAAAATTATCTGAAATTGTATTTTACCGCCGAAATACTTCCTCTTATATCCCCTCAGATAGTTGATAAGCGTCACCCGTTCCCGTTTTTGAAAAATAAGGAAATTTATGCGGTGGCACAGCTTGAATCCAAATCTTCCGTCAAGATAGCGCTTGTTCCCGCAAGCGGAACTTTTTCGAGAATAATTTTCCTTCCGGGTTCAAAAAATAGATTTATGCTGGTAGAGGAACTTATCCTGCATTATATGCCGCTTATATTTGAAAATTATAAGATACTGGATAAATCTCTTATGCGCATTACCCGAAATGCCGATATCAACATGGAGGAGGCGCTCTACGACCACGACGTAGATCTCCGTGATGTTATGTCAGAGCTGCTTAAAAAGCGGAAAAAGCTTTCACCGGTCAGAATGGAACTTTCAAGAAAGCTCGGAGACGCAGCGGTAGCATATCTTTGCGAAAAACTGGAACTTTCTCCGGAGCAGATATTCAGACAGAAATCTCCTCTTGACCTTTCATTTGTTTATCCGCTCCGCAGCCGCCTTGAGGAGAGCCTTCCGCTGCTGTTTTTCGGAAGAGCCGATCCGCAGCCGCCATGCGAGATAATAAGGGATAGACCTATACTTCCTCAGGTATTGAAAAGAGACATATTGCTTTCATATCCGTTTGAGTCTATCCGTCCGTTCCTGAAAATGATGATGGAAGCCGCAAACGATCCGGCAGTAGTTTCCATAAAGATCACTCTTTATCGTGTGGCTTCGGATTCAAAGGTAATAGACGCCCTGATAGCGGCGGCGGAAAACGGGAAGGACGTACTTGTCCTCGTGGAGCTCCGCGCAAGATTTGATGAGGAAAATAACATCGGCTGGTCAAAGCGCCTTGAACGTGCGGGATGCAACGTTATATACGGTCCCGAAAGCCTTAAAGTACATTCCAAACTTCTGCTTATAACAAGGAAAGACGCTAATGGCAAGGCAGAATACATTACACAGGTCGGAACGGGAAATTATAATGAAAAAACTTCCGCGCTCTATACCGATCTCAGTCTTCTTACTGCCAATCAGGATATAGGAGCAGAAGCAGCCGTTGTGTTCAACGCTCTTTCCACAAATACTATAGTTGAGCATACGAGCAAACTGCTTGTTGCTCCGAGATGCCTGCAAAATAAGATCGTTGATATGATAGACGGAGAGATAGCTGCCGCCGAACGGGGCGAGCCGGCTTTCATCGGGCTGAAGCTCAATTCGCTTACCGATAAAGTCCTTATGGAAAAGCTGGTGGAAGCTTCTCAGAAAGGCGTTAAAATACGTATGGTCATAAGAGGCATATGCTGCCTTGTAGCAGGGGTAAAAGGATATACCGAAAATATTGAGATAACAAGCATAGTTGGAAGATACCTCGAACACAGCCGCATATATATTTTCGGAACAGCAGAACGCCGGAAAATATATATCAGTTCGGCAGATTTTATGACCCGTAATACGATACGCCGTGTAGAAGTCGCCGTTCCTATCTACGACGTAAGAGTCCGCAGAAGGATAATGCATATTTTCGGTATACTTACCGGAGATAATGTAAAGGCAAGAAAGATGCTTCCCGACGGTACTTACGTCCATGTTGACCGAGGTTCGGAAGCCGTTGATTCTCAGGCATTATTCATAAAGGAAGCCTACGATAATGCGGCGCGCTCGCAGGTCAAAAAAAATACGGATAAAAAACAGGAAACATTTATCCAGAGAATAAGAAAATTAATGAAAAAGTAAGGTTTGCGCCTGAAAAATATTTTCAAAGGAATGGTTTTATGAGAAAAACAAAAATAATATGCACAATAGGTCCTGCAACAGACGACGATAATATTCTCCGTCAGATGATGCAGGAGGGAATGAACGTTGCAAGATTCAACTTTTCCCATGGAGATTATGAAATGCATAAACGCCGTTTTGAACAGGTAGTCCGTTTGCGTGAGGAACTGGGACTTCCTATAGCGACTATGCTCGATACCAAGGGACCTGAAATACGTCTCGGAAAATTTGAGAACGATCAGCCTGTGGAAATATATGACGGAAATGTATTCACGCTGACTACGGAAGACGTCATCTGTACGGCGGAAAGGGCTTCCATATCCTTTAAGGGACTTCCTGCGGATATTTCGGTGGGAACAACTATCCTTATAAACGACGGAGCGGTAGAACTTAAAGCCGAAAAAATAACTGCTTCTGATATTGTTTGCAGGGTAATAGCCGGAGGAACACTGTCAAACAACAAAGGTATAAACGTTCCGGGAGTAGAACTTTCGATGCCGTATCTTTCCGAAAGGGATATGAGCGATCTTGAATTCGGAGCAAAAATGGGATATGATTTCATAGCTGCGTCATTTGTGCGCTCATCGGCGGATGTGAATTATCTTAGGAAATTCATAAAAAGCCTTGGCTGGACCACTCCTCGTATAATAGCCAAGATAGAGAATATGGACGGCGTGAACAATATAGACGAGATCATAGAAGCTGCCGACGGAATAATGGTTGCAAGGGGAGATATGGGCGTTGAGATACCTTTTGAACAGATACCTGCAATTCAGAAAAATATTATCCAGAAGGTATTTCTTGCGGGCAAGAACGTCATAACAGCAACTCAGATGCTGGAATCGATGATATCCAATCCCCGTCCCACAAGAGCGGAAATAACGGACGTTGCCAATGCAATATATGACGGAACTTCGGCGATAATGCTTTCCGGAGAGACTGCTGCCGGCAAACATCCTGTGGAAGCGGTCCGCACTATGGCTCTTATTGCAGAGACCACGGAAAAAGATATTGATTATATAAAGCAGCTCGGACTTCGTCCCGCTGCAATAGAAAAGAACGTCACCAATGCTATTGCCCATGCTGCGGTGACTACGGCACACGATATCGGAGCAAAAGCTATAATCACCGTTACCAAATCCGGTTCTACGGCAAGAAATCTCTCAAAATTCCGTCCGGCATGTATGATAATCGGCTGTACTCCGAATCAGATGGTACTTCGCCAGATGAGTATGAGTTGGGGAGTTTATCCTGTTTTTACAGATGAAAAAGAAAATACCGACGAACTTCTTGACTGCGCCGTAAAAGCTGCCGAAGGCACAGGATTTGTTGAAAAAGGCGATACGGTGGTCCTTACGGCAGGAATACCGCTCGGTATTGCGGGGAATACCAATATGCTCAAAGTATCAGAAGTTGAAGAATAATATAAAGCCTTTTTACGAAAAGATATGTCATAACAATCAGGCTGAGGCAAGCTGAGCTTGCAGGCATATATTCTTTTATTAGGTAGTGCGAGTAATATTATTACTTTTGGATCATTTTAATAATTATAATTTATCACACTAAACGTAAGAAACAATAGCTGGTCCAGCGCAGCCGCGCTGGTGGGGTCGAGGGGCAAAGCCCTCGTCGCGCTC
>CANRJZ010000098.1 GCA_947631055.1 uncultured Clostridia bacterium
GAAGCCGCTGAAGCGGCTTCAATTCACCCTTTGCGGAGCTCTTAAAAAGGGGAGTTTCGCGCTCTGCGGAGCGCGACCAAAGGCTCTGCCTTTGGAAACCGCGAGCTGGGCTCAGCTCGACCAGCTATTGTTTCTTATGTTTAGCGAGTTAAATTATCATTTACCACACTATAATAAAATGGTTCAGAAACAAAAAATAACCAACTCTATCTTATAAGAGGATATATGCGTGCAGGCTCAGCCTGCATCTCAACTCTTAACTCTCAACTCTCAAAACTTATTATAATTTATCGGTGAATATAAAATATGCTAAAAATCAAATCCTTGTTATAACATAGCCTATAATTTAATAGCCGGATCTTTCTGTTATATGGAGTCCAACGGATCTTTGAACATTTCAGCAATAAGATCATTGGAAAATTCATCTATAAAACTGTCTCCAAGTGAAATATCCGTCTGCTCGCCGGACTCCATATTCTTTAATTTGGCTTTTCCGGCATCAAGTTCGTTGTCTCCGAGGACCATCGTAAAAGTCGCTCCTATTTTATTGGCGTATTTCATCTGAGGCTTCAGACCGCGTCCCATAGTATCGAATTCCACAAAATAGCCCTCCGCACGGAGCTTGTTTGCAAGGACCGCCGCTCTGCGCTGTGCCGCTTCACCCATTGATGCAATATACAGATCGCATTTTCTGGCAGGAACAAATTCCGAACCGGCATTTTCCATGGTCATTATGATCCTTTCCAACCCCATGGCAAAGCCCAGTGCCGGCAGAGGATCTCCCCCCAGCTGTTCAATAAGACCGTCATAACGTCCGCCGCCGCATACTGTTCCCTGTGCGCCGATATCCTTTGTAATAAATTCAAAAACTGTCTTTGTATAATAATCCAGACCGCGGACTATTTTCGGATCGATGCTGAATTCGATATCCATATCGGTCAGAGAAGCTTTCAGCTTTTCAAAGTGAGCCGAACATTCATCACACAGAAAATCGAGAATTACCGGAGCATCTTTGGCTATCCCCTGACAAATGGGACTTTTGCAGTCAAGTATGCGCATAGGATTTCTGTCCAGACGGTCAAGGCATGTGGGGCAAAGTTCATCTTTGTGCTTGCCGAAATATTCTTTCAACGCCTTATGATATTCCGCGCGGCATTCCGGACAGCCTATCGAATTTATGAAAAGCTCAACATTTGTGAGTCCCAACCGGTCAAGCAAGGATTTTGCCATAGCTATCACTTCGGCGTCTGCCGATGCGTCTCCGCTTCCATACATTTCCGCACCGAACTGGTGGAATTCTCTTAATCTTCCCGCCTGAGGCCTTTCATGGCGGAAACATGAGATCATATAGTAAACTTTCTGAGGCAGCACCTCTTTAAGAAGTCCGTTTTCTATCGCCGCTCTTGCCGCACCTGCCGTTCCCTCAGGACGAAGCGTGAGATCGTCGGGATCTTTTCCGTTGGCAGGACTTTTGGCAGTAACGCCGTACATTTCCTTCTGAACGACGTCGGTAGTATCTCCTACGCTCCTTTTGAAAAGCGCAGTATTTTCAAATGTAGGAAAACGTATCTCCTTGAATCCGAAACATTCGGCAGTTCCGGCGGCACACCTTTCTACCGTCTGCCATTTATAGACATCGGCCGGAAGGACATCCTGAGTCCCTTTTGGTCTGTTTGCAATAACCGACATAATATATTTCTCCTTTATAATGAAATCAAAAAAGCCGCCCCGAAAAGGGACGGCTGAAAACCGTGATACCACCCAATTTCATCTGCGTATACCGCAGACCTCATTGTTCCTTAACGCGGAAAACGTCCATACTTTTTTATAAAATTTACGTATGGAAGCTTACGGGCGTCGTTCGCATAGATCCCGCACAGACGCTTTCAGCATGAACGGCGATACCGTTCAGCGTCCTCTCTTTGGAGCGTGAAGAATGTTACTCTCCCGATCGTGGCTTTTAACATCTTATGGGATAATGATACATTAAAAAATCCTGTTTGTCAATAGTTTTTTTATGAATAATTTCAATTTCTCGGCTTGCTCCTGACCTTTTTTCTTCCTGCCTTGTCGGCATACATAAGGTCGTCCGATATTTTTATCATCTCGTCCACAGCGGAAGTATCGTAAAGACGGCAGGTTATACCGATGCTTGCCGCCACTTTATACGGCTTGCCGGAGCTGCTGTTATATTCATCTATGTAATCGTTGAATCTTTTCTTGAATTTTTCCGGATATGTCTCGCCGCCCGAAGAAAGTACGCCGGCTACAACGAATTCATCTCCGCCGAAACGTGCGCATATCTCTCCGTCAACGGCGGCATGAGCCAGCGCTGCCGCAACGGTTTTTATCGCATTATCGCCTTCCGCATGTCCGAAGTTGTCGTTTATGTATTTAAGGCCGTCAAGATCGGCGGAAACCACTACAGCCACGTTTTTTCCTTCATCTGCAGCCTTTTCAAACTCGGAAATGATGAGCTGATAAAATCCGCGCCTGTTATAAAGTCCGGTCATCGGATCCTGGATATAAAGCCGCTCCATGGCGTTATACATACGCACATTGCCGAATCCGTTGCCGAATGTCTCGGAGACCTGCTGTATGCGCTCATAAACGACTATATTTATGTCCATATTCATACATATATATCCAAGCGGGATATTAAGATAATGGAGCGACGAAAAAATGACCGGTTTGTCCATATCGATATATTTTTCAAATTCGGGAACTATTTCCTTTTTGTTGAATTTTACCGTTTCGCTGCTTGGATCAAATGCATTGTGGAAACGTCCGCGGTAGACCATTATCATTTCGTCCGTAAAAGGCTTCTCGGTCTCCTGATAAATATCGCCGCCCGGCATATCTGAATCAAGAGCGTCAATATTCAGGCAGCAGAAAACATCGTTGAACATTTCTTTGCCGTCCAGCCCTTTATATATAAGTTCCGGTTTTCTGACGGTGCTGATATATGACATAAGATCGTTCATATCGCTTATGCGCTGCTGATAGCCGTCCAGCCTGTCATGCATTTCTCTTATCATTACCATAGAATCGTTCGGCTTTTTCTTTGCGCATCCGCATGACTGCGATCTGACCATCTCAAAATTTACGGTCATCTCTTCCGGGGAATCTTTCCCGCTGCGTATGTCCTCAAAGATATCTATTATGCGCCTGCACATCTCATTACAGCCGCTGCGGCAGGTAGTCAATCTCGGATTGTGGTACTCTTCATCTTCTATGCCGTCAAAGCCGGAGATTATCACATCATCGGGTACGGTATAGCCTTTTTCCGCAAGCATTGCGCACGCCGTTATAGCCATAACATCGTTGCTGCAAATTATAGCTTCCGGAAGTTCCCTGCCGTCCTTCAGGAACTCCTTCATTACCTCTCTTGTGGGGTAATCCCAGAAATCTCCGTATCCGACCCGCTCCGGATCATAGGGTATCCCCTGTTCCGCCAGAACTTTTTTATATATATCGAGCCGTTCTTCGGAAAAGCTGTTCCCTTTTATTCCTGCAATAAAATTCACCTTGGTAAGATGATGATCGACGATAATATGTCTTACGATCTTTTCAAAGCAGTCTCCGTAATCATATCTTGCACTTATGCAGCCTTTGACCGGTCTCTCGACCGCAACGACCGGAACGCCATGTCTGTTTGCCTCGTGAGCTATCCTGTCGGCTATAAACTTGTCCTTCAGCAGTTCGCTGAACAAAATTATTCCATCGACGATATCATAATCTATAAGGTCAAAAATATAATTTTCGCCCCTGTCGTTTATGCTGTTGCCATACAGCGCCGTACATGTCTGATATACAAAGAGAGTATATCCTTTTCCTACGGCGTATTCGTTAAGAGCGCTTATATACCTGAATGATATCCTTTCATAGGATTTCGGAAGGCATACAGCAATAATTTTTCTGCCGTTGAACATTTTACCGACCATGCCCTTTAAAGAGCATATCTCCTTTCACAAATGTAAAGGCTATACCTGTATGATACAGCCTTAAAATATCCGATTCAGAACCTTCCGCTTCTGCCGCCGTGGCTCCTTCCGCTGCTGCTACTGTGTGTGGTGCTTCCCCGTCCGCCTGAGCTTCCGGAAGAACTGCTTACCCTTGTCTTTGTAACGGTATTGTACAGGAACATATCCTTTTCACCGGTGATCCGGAAACTTCCCTGACGTATGTAGCTTGCCGCCTGAGTCTGCATATTTACGCTTTTAAGCTGTGCTTTCATACTCATACATACCGTCATTGCAACTATCAGACCGATCGCAAGCGATATACAAAAATACAGTCCGTAATGTCTGGGTCTTATGTTCAAATCATAAGCATAGCCTTCAGACTCGTAATAATCTATGAGATCGTCCGATCTTTTGGCAAAATTGTAAAATGCCGTATAATAATCTCCGCTGCTGAGGTAGGATAAAATGCTGTCCTCGATATTTTCGAGTCCGCGGTCCGTAAAAACGGTTATTCCCTGCCCGCAGGTAGACATATGATACCGGCGCTCTGCCATATCAATGGCGATCATTATGCCGCTGCTGTCGCTGCCGTATCCGTATCCGTTATAGTCATAGTAATCGTCGGTAAAAGCTTCAATGCTTTGTCCGTTTGTACCGTATGTGGTAACAACAGCTATATCGTATTTGCTGCTGTGTTTTTTTATGATATTTTTTATGTAGGTCTCCAGATCATCTTCCTGTTTATCGGTAAGAATATCCGCGCCGTCAACGACCTTATCGGGATTTTCGGCATATACCTGAACAGCGTTCACACTCAGCATAACTACCGCTGCCGAGACAAGTGAAAGTATCTTTTTTAATATTTTCATAAGATACCTCCGGCAAAAAATGACATTAAAGCAAATGACAGCGCTGTGACGGCAGCGGCTACGCCTGCAAACAATAATCCTGTGCGCTTAGGATCCGCAGGGAGATCTCCCACAAATTTGCCCGTCTGACCATTCATAGCAAATCTGTAGATCTGTCCCCTGTAATTGGTGCTGAGCACCCACACAGGCATGAGGGCATAAAGCGCCTGCCCGCGTTTAAGACGTATATTTGCCGATTCCTGTATCACCGAAGAATAACCGTTGACCGTTCTGCGGAACTCATTTTCCGTGCTTTTATGTATACGGGCATTTACCGTAGGAGCGCACTGTTCGCTTTCAACATCATATTTATCCGCAAGATATCCTGCTATATATGCCGGCGTGAATTCCTTGCAGCCGTTGTAATAATATGGCTCTACCGATTGAGAAAGAACATCGGGCATTTTTGTTGAACCGTCGGCAGGGACTTTATCAAAGCTTATCTCTCCGTCGCGGGTAACGAGATAATGCGATGTTCTGGTATAAATGTAATTTCCCGACGTCCAGCTGACCGACTTTGAAGCCTTGTACCGTATATGAGCCTCAGCGTCACAGTCAAAAAGCCAGAACGGCACATAAATGCCTTTTATCTCCTCTATCCTGTTTTCCGAAGAAAAACTTTTAGGCAGCAGGAATTTGCCATTGAGATGTCTCCGCAGAGCATCCTCGGCGGCTTTTTTATCTATTGCGAAAGGTATGATAAGATCGGGCTTCAGACCGCCTTCAAACTGTCCCGTCATTATTACCGGACTGTCGCAGTACGGGCAGAACGAAGCGGAAGTAGTCTCATCGGCAACTACCTGACCTCCGCAGCTCTGGCAGGTATATACTTTCATTCCCTGATGTTCGTCTTCAGTCCATTCAATGCCGCTGACATTCCAGTTAAGATCGTCGCCTGTATCGTTCATACGGTCATTATTATATTCGTTAAGAGCGTTTATGTCAAATTCCGTATCGCAGTAAGGGCATTTAAGATTTTGTCCGGCACTGTTGAATTCGACCGCACCGCCGCAGTTGGGACATTTATATTCGATCAGAGCACTCATGAGATCTATCCTTTCGGCAATTCAGAATAATATATGTATATTTATCATTTTTTATCTCTGTCATCAAAAACGTCTCCGCACTCCGGACAGAATTTAGGAGGATTTTTAGGATCTTCCGGTTCCCAGCCGCATTTATCGCACTTATAAACAGGTTCTCCGGCAGGCTTGGGGCTTCCGCATTCGGAGCAGAATTTTCCCTTATTGACCGCGCCGCAGGAACATTTCCAGCCAACGGCGTCAGGCTTGGGATTTCCGCATTCCGAGCAGAACTTGCCGGTATTTACCGCACCGCAGGAACACTTCCAGCTATCGGCGCTGTTCGATGTCTGCTGAGAATTATTATTGTTGTTCTGCGCAGCCATTCCGTAAAGAGCCTGCGCATTGAGTCCGCCTGCCTGCTGAGCCATTCCCATACCGATAAAACCGGTCATAGCTCCTGCACTGTTTGAAGCCGCGGCTTTCATTGCCTCGCTCTGTGCGCCGACTATAGAAGCCGCCGCCATAGACGGATCGCGCATTACCGCAGTTCTTTGCAGATCCTTTATCATCTGTTCATCTTCGGGAGAGCATGTAACGGAATTTATGCCAAAGGAATCTATCTTAATCCCTCTCGATTTTACCCATTTATTGGAAAGCACTTCGTTGAGCGCGTCGGCTATCTCCTGTGTATGAGCCGGAAGAGAGCTGTATCTTACGCCCATGTCCGAGATCTTTGCAAAAGCCGGCTGGAGAGCCGTCATAAGCTCGGTTTTAAGAGTGCTGTCTATTTCGCTCCTGCGATATTCATAGCTTATGTTTCCGCATACATTTGTATAAAAAAGCAGGGGATCCACTATCCTGTAGGAATATTCGCCGTTGCACATTATGGAAACATCTATATCCAGACCGATATTCCTGTCTACTACCCTGAACGGTACAAGTTTGGGCGTACCGTATTTATTTCCCATTATAGCCTTTGTGTTGATGTAATAAACTCTGGTGTCAACAGCGGCATTTCCGCCGTGGGCGATCCTTGAAACTATGCTCTTGAACGTATCGACTATGCTGTCGCCCAGTTCTCCGGAAAATATTGTAGGCTCACCCGAAATATTGAATACATATTCGCCCGGCTCTGCGCTAACATCAATGATCTTTCCGTTTTCAACGATCAGCATACACTGACCGTCGGCAACGGCGATCCCGGAACCCTGAGAAATAATATTGTCTCTTCCCTTGTTGCCGGCAAATTTGTTCTGTCCCTTTCTGACAAGGACATCGCTCGGAAGAGCTTCACAATAAAAATATTCCTTCCACTGATCGGAAAGCGTATTTTTAACGGAATTTACAGCAGCTTTGATAAGACCCATATGTAACATCTCCTTACTGATCACTGTCAATGACCTCATAAAATATTAATAATATTATACATCATTTCATAAATAATTTCAATAGTTTTCACAAAAAAATTATCACAAAAAGCAACTTTTTCCATATTTTTATTATACTTCCATGCATTGCATGATACATTCTTCTTTCTGTTTGCATCTTTTGCATTTGATCTTATTATAACATATTTTTCTGCAAATCAAT
>CANRJZ010000099.1 GCA_947631055.1 uncultured Clostridia bacterium
GAAATTCAGCTGATCGCAAAAAACTATGCAGAACATTCTTTTAAAGTGCCCGCGTCCGGGGATAGTTCCGACGATAATGAAGCGCTGGATTTCCTGCCGCACCCAGAAGGGATATATGCTTATTACGACTGGGCTCACGGTGTTACAAATACAACTTGGACTGATATGGTCAGCGGCGATGTGATAACGTGTAATGAAGGAAATAACTTTGTCATACAAGACTCATATCTTTCTCTATATACCAACAATCAAACGAATATTAATGTATCAGATTATAACGCGTTTGTTATCTATGTTGTAGGAGATTTTGAATATAACGAAAAAGAAATATTCGGTGGAACAAATATCGAAGATAAGCATGATAAGTTAGTACACCAGATAGGAGGAGGACATCAATATGTCTATTTTTATGAGGATTCATCAGCGCAGTTTTGGATCGATTTTGTAAGGAGCGGAAAAACATCTGTAAGCTATGCTTTAATAAATACTCCTACAAAAGTCACATTGATATCGCTGACTTCGGATATCGTCTCGAAAGATTTGAAAGGAATTTCTAAAAACTTATCAATATCCGCTACCTCATCTAAATATAAAGCAATACTTTTATCAAATGATATCCATAGTTTTGACAATATAAAAGAAAATCTTCAAGCATTGCATAATAAATATTTTTCAGCGTAAGGAAGTGTGATTATGAAAATAACCGAAAAATTCCTGACTCCGAACAAATTCAGCCGTCCGCAGATACCGCTTGAAAAGGTCTCAAAAATTGCCGTGCATTATGTGGGTGATCCCGGAAGCTCAGCTATTGCAAATCACAATTATTTTGAAAATTTAAAAGATCAGATCCCCGACAGCACCGGGAAATACTGTCTGAACAAGGACGGCACATATCTTACATACAAAGGTTCAAAAGTCGCGGTAAAGTATGTTTCGTCACACTTTTTAATTGGTTTGCAGGGCGAAATTATTCAGAATACCCCGCTTGACGAATGGAGCTACTGCACTAATCAGGCGAACGGGTACAGTATTTCGATTGAATGTTGTCACCCGGACAGCACAGGAAAATTCAATTCTGCAACGGAAAATGCTCTTGCGGAACTATGCGCATACTTGCTTGAAAAATTTAATTTGACTGCTGACGATATAATCCGGCATTATGATGTGACCGGCAAGCAGTGTCCGCTGTATTGGAGTCCGACAAAATATCAATCAAAGGAAGTTGCGGACAAGCGTTTCAATGATTTCAAAGAAAAGGTCCGCAAGCTGATGAAAACGGACAAGCCTCCGGACGTTCCGGAGCCGTTCAAGGTTCGGATACTTGATCCGGCGCTGAACATTCGCAAAGCTCCGGGGACAAGTTCAGAAAAAGTCGGTGTAATTACCGATCAGGGCGTTTATACAATTATGGAGACTGCCATGGTCGGGACTGTCGAGTGGGGAAAACTTAAAAGCGGTATCGGCTGGATATCGCTCGGTAATAAGTATGTTGTTAAATTGTAGGAGGGCTAAATATGAATGACGTTATGAAATCAATTCTTGCAGCAATATGTGCATTTTGTGGATTTCTTTTCGGTGAACGTGACGGAATACTGATCGCGCTGATTGTGCTGATTGTTCTCGATTACATAAGCGGTGTTATTGCTGCCATCGTTGAAAAGCGGCTTTCAAGTGAAGTGGGCGCGAAAGGAATTGCAAAGAAAGTATTTATGCTGCTTATAGTTGCGGTGGCGAATATCGTTGACGTGGAAGTTATAGGCGGCGAAGGGCACGTTCTGAAATCGGTAGTCGTGATCTTCTACATTGCAAATGAATGCATAAGCCTTATCGAGAATGCCGGACGGCTTGGAGTTCCTGTGCCGGATAAGCTGCTTAAAGTGTTGGAGCAGTTAAAGGATAAAAGTAAATAATGATAAACGATCAGCCGGATGAACATTCGGTTGATCGTTTATTTTTGCTTGACTTTTTTGAATTTTAAGTATAATATAAATGTAATGGTAAAAAATGTATTATATCTTTTTTCAGCTTGGCGGTCCTGACGGTGAACTTGCTGCATCGCTGCGTTATCTTAACCAGAGATATACAGCTCCTTATGCGCAGATAAAAGGATTATTGACAGATATCGGCACTGAGGAACTGGCGCATCTTGAAATAGTTTCCGCAATTCTTTATCAGCTTACAAAAGGGCTTACTCCGGAGGAGATAAAAGCAAGCGGATTTGACACTTACTTTGTTGACCATACTACAGGTATCTATCCGGTCGCAGCTTCGGGAACGCCGTTTACCGCAGCATATTTTCAATCCAAGGGAGATATTATTACCGATCTGGTGGAGGATCTGGCAGCAGAGCAAAAAGCTCGTACAACTTATGATAACATTATCCGCCTTACTGACGACCCCGATGTGCTTGAACCGATAAAATTCCTTCGTGAAAGAGAGATAGTTCACTTCCAGCGCTTTGGTGAAGGCTTGAGGATCGCTCAGGATAATCTGAACGCAAAGAATTTCTATGCTTTCAATCCGGAATTTGACACAAACTGCAAGGCAAGATAAAATTAAAAATTTTTACGGTATAAAAGATCCCCGCTCTCCATAATTTTGGAAAGCGGGGATTTTGAAATTAATAATTTTATCTGTTCAGCAGCGAAGCCATATCGTAAAGCCCTGCGGGACATTTTGCAAGATATACCGCCGCATTTACCGATCCCACTGCAAAAACTTCCTTGGAAGCCGCAGAGTGGGAAAGCGTTATGACTTCATCACGTCCGGCAAAAATAATTTCGTGTTCGCCGACAATGGTCCCTCCGCGGACGGAATGGAGCCCGATCTCGTTTTTGTCACGTTTTTTACGCTGGGAATGTCTGTCGTAAATGTAATTGTACTTGTTATCAAGAGTTTCATTTATGGCATTTGCAAGCATTATAGCCGTTCCGCTGGGAGCGTCGATCTTCTGATTATGATGCTTTTCGACAATTTCAATATCGAACTGACCGCCAAGAACTTCGGCAGCAGTCTTTGCAAGTTTGCAGAGAAGATTTATTCCCAACGACATATTGAATGTAAAGAATATGGGGATCTCTTCGGAGGCTTTTTTTATAGCGGCTATTTGCTCCTCGTTGTAACCGGTGGTAGCAATTACTGCGGCTGTTCCGGTGGAAAGACAATATTCCAGCAAATCGTTCAGGCAGGACGGGTGAGAGTAGTCTATTATAACGTCCGGCTTTTGGGGAAGATCCTGCGGCTTTTGATAAACAGTGAAAGTTGCCGCAGGTGAGGTATTAAGATCAATTCCCGAAATTATAGTGCAGTCGTCGCGGTCTCCGATCACCGAGGCGATGACCTTGCCCATTTTTCCGTTTGCTCCGCAGACAGTTACATTTACCATTTTCATCATTCCATTCCGTAAAATTATTTTATCAGACCGTATTCTTTCATAGTAGCCGCAAGTTTTTCTATCTTGCTTTCTTCCATTTTCAGCAGCGGCAGACGGCAGCTGCCCGCATTCCAGCCCATAAGGTTCATAGCTTCCTTTACCGGAATTGGGTTTACGTCCATAAACAGATCGTTTGCCAGTTTCAGATATTTTATCTGTAATTTTGCCGCTTCCGCAAAATTATTGTCAAGACAATATTTTGTTATCATATGAGTTTCTTTCGGCATAACGTTTGAAAGAACGCTGATAACGCCTTTTCCGCCGAGTGACATTATAGGAACTATCTGATCGTCGTTACCGCTGTAAATGTCCATATATTCTCCGCATTCTTCAATAATTTTAGCAATTGCGGAAATATTTCCGCTTGCTTCTTTGACGGCGGCAATATTTTCGTGCTTGCAAAGCGCTTTGTATGTATCAAGAGAAATATTTACGCCTGTTCTTGAAGGAACGTTATAAAGTATGGCTGGGATATGCACGCTGTCTGCAATTGCAGTAAAATGCGCTGTCAGTCCTCTTTGCGACGTTTTGTTGTAATACGGAGTAACTAACAGCAAAGCGTCTGCTCCCAGTTTTTCCGCTTCTTTGGAAAGATCAACGGCATATCTTGTGTCGTTGCTGCCCGTTCCTGCAATAACGGGAACTCTTTTATTTACTCTTTCAACGCAATAGCGGATACATTCAACGTGTTCCTCATCGGTCATGGTAGAGGATTCGCCCGTAGTTCCGCAGACGATTATGGCGTCGGTCTGATTTTCTATCTGAAAATCGATCATTTTTCCGAATTCGTCATAATTTATTGAACCGTCGGCGTTCATAGGAGTAACGATAGCAACTCCGGCACCTTTAAAAATAGTATTTTTCATAGCAATTTTCCTTTCATAAATTCTAAATTATACCTATTGCAAATGCTTGACATTGTAAATCAAAAAGCGTATAATAAAAGCAGAAGCTCATAAAGGAGATGTTAATATGTCAACTGTTCCTACCCAGATCCGTATAGATCCGGAAACCAAGCGGAAAGCCTCTGAACTTTTCAGTGCTCTTGGACTTGATATGTCCGGTGCGGTGAATTTGTTCCTTCATCAGTGTATTCTTCATAACGGTCTGCCTTTTGCTGTTGAGATACCGTCTTACAGTGACAAGACCATTGCGGCAATGGAAGAAGCACGCCATATATCCTCTGACCCTGATATCAAGGGATATACTACCATGGCAGAACTTAAAGCCGCACTGCTCGAAGATTGATGTATACCGTTAAATTTACATCAGCTTATAAGAAAAGCTATAAGCTTATGATAAAGCGAGGGCTTGATGTTTCTCTTCTTGATAATGTTGTCGATATGCTTCGTCAGGGAAAGCAGCTCGAAGAAAAATACAGGGATCACGCTCTTCGCGGAAAGCAAAGCGGCTTCAGAGAGTGCCATATTGCACCCGATTGGCTGCTTGTATATATGCTTGAAAACAAGACCTTGACACTTACTCTTGTTGACACAGGAACACATTCGGATATATTTAATATGTGACCTTAACGTCTCCGATCATCGGAGACGTTTTTTAAAATTCGCTGATATTGAACGTTATCCAATCTTCATCTCGCCGTCCGCCGAGCTTGTCATAGAACGCAAGTGACGGTTCGTTCCATTTAAGGCATTTCCACTCGATCTTTCCGCATCTGTGATTTTCCGCAGCTTTTTTGAGTTCCGCAAAAAATAGTGTGCCGACGCCTTTTCCCCGTTCTTCGGGAATTACATAAAGATCTTCAAGATACAAAACTTTTTTGCCGGAAAAAGTGGAAATTTTATAGAAATAATAGGAAGCGATCCCGATAATTGTTTCGTCCTTTTCTGCGCAAAGAACACTGAGCGAATGTTCCTCAAAAATAAGTTTGCGGAACATTTCCGGCGTGATATTGCAAAGCGCCGAAAGATGTTCATATTCCGCAAGTTCTTTTGTGAGCTCAACAATGCGGGGGACGTCTTTTTCTTCCGCCTGACGAATTACAATGTCCATCAGTCAAAATATCCTTTCGCTGCCAGAAGTTCAGCCATAAGAACGGCGCCGCCTGCCGCTCCTCTGAGAGTATTGTGGGAAAGGCACACGAATTTGTAATCATACTGAGTATCCTCGCGGAGACGTCCGATAGAAACAGCCATGCCGTTTTCAAGCATTCTGTCAAGCTTTGCCTGCGGGCGGTTATCCTCCTCAAAGTAGTAAAGGAACTGTTTCGGAGCGGACGGAAGCTGCAATTCCTGAGGAACGCCGCTGAAATTCTTCCACGCCTCGATCATCTGCTCCTTTGTGGGTTTCTTTTTGAAGCTTGCGAAAACCGCAGCTGTGTGTCCGTCCGAAACGGGGACTCTCAGACACTGTGCGGTAATTGACGGTTCGGAAGCGTTGACTATCTTGTTTCCCTCAATGTGTCCCCATATTTTAAGAGGTTCCTGCTCGGATTTTTCTTCCTCGCCGCCTATGTATGGGATAACGTTGTCAATAATTTCCGGCATTGTATCAAAAGTCTTGCCGGCACCGCTGATCGCCTGATATGTGCAGACAAGAGCCTTTTCTACACCGAATTCAGCCATAAGCGGGTGAAGTGCGGGAACATAGCTTTGCAGCGAACAGTTGGATTTAACGGCAATAAAACCGCGTTTTGTGCCAAGGCGCTCACGCTGTGCCTTGATAATTTCAATATGTTCCGGATTTATTTCGGGAACTACCAAGGGAACATCGGGAGTTCCTCTGTGGGCGGAATTATTTGAAACAACAGGACATTCGGCTTTTGCGTAACGTTCTTCAAGTGCCTTTATCTCGTCCTTTTTCATATCTACGGCGCAGAAAACAAAATCGACCATAGAGGATATCTTGTCGATATCCGCAGTTGCGTCCATAACTATCATATCTTTTATATTTGCGGGGATAGGTGAAGTCATAGCCCATTTTGAGCCGACTGCGTCCTCATAGCGTTTTCCGGCGCTTCTTGGAGAAGCGGCAACAGCCGCAACATTGAACCAAGGGTGATCTTCAAGCAGCAGGGAAAATCTTTGTCCCACCATACCTGTAGCGCCGATGATACCTACATTGAATTTTTTCATAATTTTAGCTCCTTTAGTACAGATAATAAAAAAATCGGTTTGTTGGACCGATAAATCATTTTATATAACAGAAATACTGACATAGAATGTCGATAGCACTCCATCATACAAATGATGACAATCCTATACCTGTTCGGCATAGGATCAGGAAAACGGTCGCCGGACGTTTTCCTTCGGCAGTATTGCCTTTTCCGGACCATACGATCGGCTTGGCAGCCTTTGGAACGGTACTGATCTTTACTGCGCCTCTATCGGGTATATAAATATTATATCCACTTACGGCATATTTGTCAATAGTTTTTGAAAATATAAATGACGATCCTTGATCTGGCGGTATCAAAATCAAAAAAACTGTTATTTAAGTAACAGAAAAATATGCATATAGACAAAATAAATGTCCCGATAAAGCTATCGGGACATTTTATCTGTCAGGAAAAATTATTTGTTGAATCTTGCTTCAAGCGCGTCGAGCTGATCTCTGAGAGCAGCGGGGATCTTTCCTCCCTTAGCGGCAATATCCTCGTCATAGTATCTTCTCATTTCAGCGATCTCCTTTGTCCAGAGATCCTTGTCAACATCAAGGAGTTTATCCATAACTGCGGGAGTTACTTCGTCCTCAATGCCTGTTGTGTCTATATCGCCTTTCTTAGGAACGTATCCGATAGGAGTTTCCTCTGCGTCGATAGTGCCTTCACATCTCTTGATGATCCAGTCAAGAACTCTCATATTGTCGCCAAATCCGGGCCACATAAAGTTGCCGTTTTCGTCCTGCTTGAACCAGTTTACATTGAATATCTTAGGAGCCTTGTCGCCGAGCTTTTCGCCCATATCGAGCCAGTGCTGCCAGTAATCGCCTACATTATATCCTATGAAAGGTTTCATAGCCATAGGATCGTGACGGAGAACGCCTACTGCGCCTGTTGCTGC
>CANRJZ010000100.1 GCA_947631055.1 uncultured Clostridia bacterium
CACGCAGGCCACATATCCTTGTTCCATATGCCCTGAAGATTAAGCGGGAGAGTTCCCTCGCGGCTTCCGGCTATCATCAGGTATCTTGAGAAGTTGAAATACATTTCGATAAGTTTGTTATCTTTTTTGCTGCTGCGGAATTTTGTCAGGCGCTCATCGGTGGGAAGCGCCGAATTGCCGCCGCTGTTGTCGCAAAGCGACAGTTCGCACCGTTCATAAAGGGCTCCGTGATCGCTGATATGACGTTTTTCAAGGCTGTCCGCAGTTTTCCGGAGAGCCGCTTTAGCCTGACTTACGGCAAGTTTTTCGTAATCGCCCGTTCTGTAGGACGTCTGACAGGCAAGAACGATGATCGCTTCATCCGCATTTTCTACTTTGAGACGGTTCGCGTCCGTGAAAGCTTTTCCTCCGGCGGAAGCACAGGATACCGCTGCGGCGTAAGGTATACCGTCCGACATAGTAAAAAGGATAGTATTTCCGTCATAGGCTTCGTTTTTGTCGTAATCGTCATCTTTTCCGTCTATAGCGGCAGTAAAGCTTATCCTGCCGTTTCCCGAAGAAACAAAGCGCACTATCATGACCTGATCCGGAAAAGAAACATATGCGGTCCTTTTATATGATATGCCGCCGGACTGCCATTCCGTAACACACAGGGCGCTGCGCAGATCAAGGCTTCTCTTATATCCGGAAATATTTTCAGCGCCGCTCTGCCATATATGCAGATCGCCCATCGGCTGGTAGTGTCTCTGGTTCTCGTTGACGCCCATAAAAGCGTCATAGCAAAGGTTCTCGGCTTCGGAAGTCTTTCCGTTCCTTATAAGTTCACGCATCTTTTCAAGATTTCCGAGCGCTTTAGGATTGTTCCTTCTGCGAAATCCGCCGGACCATATCGAATCCTCATTCAGCTGGATAAGTTCATCGGCGGGTCTTCCGAATACCATTCCGCCGATCCTGCCGTTGCCTATGGGGAGAGCTTCATTCCAGTCCGCTGCCGGCGCATTATACCATAATACGTTTGCAGTGCCGTCCATGCCGTTCATCGCCTTTCTGACTGAATTTCCCTTATAAATTATTTTCATTCAATATGAGTATATCACATTATATCCTCAAATGCAAGGCAAAAAAACCGCAGTTATAAAATAACTGCCGCGTTTTTAATACGCGGCAGCATAATATCTGTTTTTATTTTGCCTTGGAATCATTTTCTTCAAATATCCTGTTCAGGACTTCGTCCATTGGCATCGCTCCAAGGTCGCCGTCCTTGCGGGAGCGGAGAGAAAGCGTTCCGCTTTCGGCTTCCTTGTCACCCACGATGAAGAAATAGGGTATCTTTTCAAGCTGTGCCTGACGGATCTTGTAACCGACGCCTTCCTTTCGGGAATCTATAGTGCAGCGGATACCTCTCTTATCCAGCTTGTCATATACCGTCTGGCAGTATTCGGCAGCCCTGTCGGTAACGGGAAGGATACGCACCTGTTCCGGCGAGAGCCACAGCGGCAGTGCGCCTGCATATGTCTCGATAAGGTATGCAAGGGTCCTCTCATAGCAGCCGAGAGACGTTCTGTGAATGATATAAGGATTTTTCTTCTTTCCGTCAACGTCGGTGTATTCCATACCGAATCTCTGTGCAAGGAGCATATCTATCTGGATAGTTACCAGCGTGTCTTCCTTGCCGTAAACGTTCTTGTACTGGATATCCAGCTTAGGACCGTAAAATGCGGCTTCGTCTATGCCGATAGTGTATTCAAGACCGATATGATCGAGGATCTTTTTCATAACAGCCTGAGCTTCTTCCCACTGTTCCGCAGTTCCTTCATATTTATTCTTGGGGTTAGCCGGATCCCACTGTGAAAATCTGAAGGTACACTTGTCAAGGAGCCCTACCGTATCAAGGCAGTATTTTGCAAGTTCCAGACAGCCTCTGAATTCCTCTTCGAGCTGTTCCGGACGGAGAATGAGGTGTCCTTCGGAAATGGTAAACTGACGCACGCGGATAAGTCCGTGCATTTCGCCGCTGTCCTCGTTCCTGAACAGCGTGGATGTTTCGCCGAGACGCATGGGAAGATCCCTGTAGGAACGCGCTCTGTTCAGGAATACCTGATACTGGAACGGACAAGTCATCGGACGGAGAGCGAAACATTCCTTTGTTTCATCGTTGGGATCGCCGAGAATGAACATTCCGTCAAGGTAGTGATCCCAGTGACCGGAGATCTTATAGAGTTCACGCTTTGCCATATAAGGCGTTTTTGTCCGGACGTAGCCCTTGGAATCTTCAAGATCCTCTACCCAGCGCTGGAGTATCTGTATCACCTTTGCGCCCTTGGGGAGAAGTATGGGAAGTCCCTGACCGATATAGTCAACTGTGGTAAAATATTCAAGTTCGCGTCCGAGTTTGTTGTGGTCGCGTTTTTTTGCCTCTTCGGCAGCGGCAAGATGAGCTTCCAGTTCGCTTGCCTTGGGGTAAGCCGTTCCATAAATCCTGGAAAGCTGCTTGCCTTTGGCGTCGCCGCGCCAGTATGCGCCGGTGCAGGCAGTAAGCTTGAACGCTTTTACGGCGGAGGTGTTCATAAGGTGCGGTCCGGCGCAGAGATCGGTAAAGTCTCCCTGCTTGTAGAAGCTGATATCTTCGCCCTTTCCGGCGTGCTCGCTGCAAAGTTCCACCTTGTAGGGTTCGTCCATTTTTTCAAGCATCGATACCGCCTCGTCGGGGGAAAGGTAATACTGTTCAATGTCAATGCCTTCTTTTACGATCTTTTTCATTTCCGCTTCAAGAGCAGCCAGATCCTCGGCAGTAAAAGCTTTTTCCGTATCGAAATCATAGTAAAATCCGTTGTCGATGGCAGGGCCTATGGCAAGCTTTACATCGGGGTAAAGCCTTTTCACCGCCTGCGCGAGTATGTGCGAAGCCGTGTGCCAGAAGGTCTTTTTTCCCTCTTCGGAATCGAAAGTCATCACTTCAAAAGTGCAGTCCTTGTCAATAATTGTGCGGAGGTCCTTTACCGCACCGTCTGTCTTAACGCAGCAGGCGGCTTTGTAAAGTCCCATTCCTATGCCTTTTATAACTTCGGCGGCAGGCATGGGGCTTTCAATTTCACGGACAGATCCGTCTTTAAGGGTAAGCTTGATCATAATAATTCTCCTTTGCATTTTATATATAGTATATTTTGCGGTATGTTTATAAAAAAATAAAAATCCCCTGATATTTCTATCAAGGGACGAATTTATCGCGGTTCCACCCAAGTTATATACGATCTGCAATATCTGTGCAGGAAATTACAAACGGTACATCTCTCATAAGCTCGGTAACGGGAGCAGGTCGCCGTTGATTGGACGGACTCAAAGGCGGTGTGCAAAATACTGCGGAATGTCCCTTTCCCAGCAGACGGGGACTCTCTTGAGACCGCTTTTTCGGTTTGCTGCCGATGTATAATGCCTTCCTTATCAAAGTTTTCAAATATGATACACCTTTAATATATCACGAAAAAAATTTTTTGTCAACCGTCTTTTTTCACATATAAAACGGTGATTTATTATTTAATAGTGTCAAATTGTATAATTTTCCTTGACATTTCTCTCAATATATATTAAAATAAAAGAATGAATGCAATATATTTATAAACACCGGATATGGGATAAATTACCATACCGTAAAAATAAATTGCCGTTCAATTATTTTTCTTACTTCTATGGCTGAAATAGAAGGTTTTCATATATTTTAATTTATTAGGTGTAAATATGATCCGCCGTATGAGCCGGCGGTCACACATACCGATAAACCGTCTCCGCAGTTTGACGGAGACATATACTGTCTGCCGGACCGATTCGCGCCAGTGAACGTTTCCGGCTCCTGATCCCATTGTCTGTATTCTGACCGGTTTTATTCCGGATATTCGGGCGGACGGCGGGATATGCAAATTGAAAATCAGATATTTGAGCCTCCGAAGTATTATATAAAGGAGGTAAACAGATTGCTCACAACAATTATAGTCGGTATAATTGCTTTTGTTGTCGGAGCGGGCATTTCCGGATTTATCCTTTTTAAAGCCGGAATAAATTACCGCAGACAGCAGGCGGAATCCGCCATAGGCTCCGCCGAAAAAGAAGCCGAACGCATTATCGAAGATGCCAAGAAGGAAGCCGACAACCAGAAAAAGATCGCCCTTGTAGAAGCCAAGGACGAGATCCACAAGAGCCGTTCCGAGCTTGAAAAAGAGATCAAGGAACGCAGGAACGATATGTCCCGTCAGGAAAGACGTATCCAGCAAAAAGAAGAAAACCTCGATAAAAAAAGCGATAATATCGAAAAGAAGGAAGAACAGCTCCAGAAAAAGCTCAAGCAGGTGGACGAAAAGCTTGAAGACGCCGAAAAGATCAAAAAATCGCAGATGGAGATACTGGAAAAGATATCTCAGTTCACTATGGAACAGGCTAAGGAACATCTGCTCTCAATGCTGGAAAGCGAACTGGTCCACGAAAAAGCAGTCAAGATACAGCAGTATGAAACTCAGCTGAAGGACGAATGTGAAGAAAAGGCAAGAAATCTCATATCCCTTGCGATATCGAAATGTTCGGCAGATCAGGTTTCGGAAAGCGTAGTTTCCGTAGTTCCGCTGCCTAACGACGAGATGAAGGGAAGGATCATCGGACGTGAAGGAAGAAATATCCGTACACTGGAGACCCTTACCGGCGTTGATCTTATAATAGACGATACTCCCGAAGCTATCACGCTGTCCTGTTTCGATCAGGCAAGGCGCGAAGTGGCAAGGATCGCTCTGGAAAAACTTATTGCCGACGGGCGTATACATCCCTCACGTATCGAGGAAATGGTAGACAAGGCAAGGCGCGAGGTGGAACACAAGATCAAGCAGGAGGGCGAAAGAGCCGTACTGGAAACAAATGTCCATGGTCTGAACCACGAACTGGTAAGATTGATAGGACGTCTTTATTACCGTACATCTTACCGCCAGAACGTACTGAACCACTCGATAGAAGTCGCTCATCTTGCAGGGATAATGGCTTCCGAGCTGGGAGTAGACGCAAACCTTGCACGCAGAGCGGGACTTCTCCATGATATAGGAAAGGCGCTCAGCTATGAAATAGAAGGTTCTCACGTTCAGATAGGCGTTGACGTCTGCAAGAAATACAAGGAAAATCCCGACGTTATACATGCTATCGAGGCGCACCATGGCGATATCGAGCCCAAGACGGTCATTGCTTCTCTCGTACAGGCGGCGGACGCGATCTCCGCGGCGAGACCGGGCGCAAGAAGCGAGAATTACGAAAATTACATCAAGCGTCTGCAAAAGCTTGAAGAAATATGCACGTCTTACGACGGCGTGGAAAAATCTTACGCCATACAGGCGGGACGCGAAGTGCGCATAATGGTCCTGCCGGAAAAGATAAACGACGAACGAATGACTATCGTAGCGAGAGAGATCGCTCAGCGGATAGAAAACGAAATGGACTATCCCGGACAGATCAAGATAAATCTCATAAGAGAAAGCCGTGCGGTAGAATACGCGAAATGATCCTAAAAAATTCCCCGTGTTCAGGCGCGGGGGATTTTTATTATTTAAGAAAGCAGGTGTATTATGCCAAGGACCATATTCGGAACTACGGAAAGGTCAAATTTTATACTGAATATGAAATTTGAAACGGTCGCAAAATGGATAAACGGTATCCTTTGCGCTTGTATAATCGTTCCTCTTGTGGGAGGAATGTTCATAACAGGGGTGGACAAGGCAAGTTCGTTTCTGGGTTCGTTCCTGTATGCGACGGGTTTTTCGTGCATACTATTTTTTATAGTGCAGCTGCTGCGCAAGGATATAAAACTGACGAATTATCCGGCGGCGTTCCTGATATTCGGGCTTGCGCTGCTGGCGGGGGCGTCATATTACAAAGTAGTGCTTACGTCAGATTCGCAGGAATATATAAATACGGCAATACTGGGCGAACTCGGAAGATACGAGGGTCTGTTGTCGCTGCTGGCGTATTTCGGGATATTCCTTCTGGCTATGACGATAATGAAGCGCAGTTCGGTCAAGACTATTTTTGACATACTTATAGGCGCGGGGATAGTGCAGGCGGTCATCGCCGTAATGCAGCACATACCGTGGGGATTTCCCTCGGATTTCAGGGATCTTCCGGCGCTCCTTCTGCTGAAAAACGTTCATCTTTCCAGCGGATTGGCTGACAGTCCCATATTTTACGGCTCGTTCCTGACACTTGTTACGGGCGTGGCTATAGCGGGAGCGATATACGACGAAAACATTATCCGTGCAAGGGTATACGGCGCATCGGCAGCGCTGTTCTTCCTGACGGGGCTTTTCACATCGTCCGTAGTTCCGCTGATAGGCACGGGAGCGGTGCTTATTACTATATTAATAATAGAAATGGCAAGGAAGAACGGCATTACCTTTGCGGAGGGGAAAATAAAAACGCCTAACAAGCGGCTTGCGGTCATCATAGCTGCATTTGCGGTAATATTTGCGCTGGTGTATGCGATACAGGGCATTTATCTCAGGGACAAGGCAATAGCCTATTCGGACGCATTTTACAGACTATATATAGTAGGCTCGCCGTCGCCGATACACACTGAGAGTTTATGGGCGATAGGCGCGGACAAGAGTTTAGCGCTGATAAAGAGCGATCCTCTGCTTGGGGTAGGTCCGGATCTTATGGCAAAATCGCTTGTATACAATGAAGAACTGGCGGTAGACAGCATTGACCGCAGTTATAATGAATATCTGTACACGGCAGTAACGCGGGGGATACCGTCATTGATATTGTATGCGGCGCTGCTGGTGATGACATTCATACGGCTTTTCAAGGGAATGAAGGAATTTTTTGCAGACGGAAAGATGTGGTTCAGACCGGCGCTGCTGACGGCGGTGCTGGCGTATTCGGTACAGGCATTTTTCAGTGCGAGCGCAGTAACGGTAGCGCCGTTTTTCTGGCTGCTTATGGGAATAGCGTGGTCGGGGTTTTACCGTGACGGAAACAAAGTGAAATAATGCCGGAAAAGCTAATACAATTTATTATAGTTTGTTGGTAAATAATAATTCACCGCACTAAATATTAGCAATAATAGCTGGTCCAGCGCAGCCGCGCTGGTGGGGTCAAGGGGCAAAGCCCTTGTCGCGCAGACGAACGCAGTTCGTTTTTCGCAGAACGGCGAAATTCCCTTTCCTAAAGCGCTCTGCAAAGGGGTGAATTTCCAACAGCCTATAGCTGTTGGAAAGAGGGGAACGCTCTGCAAGAGAGAGCGTTCCCCTTAAACAAACGATTTCTGTCATCTAAATCTTGTCAAACAGCCCAGTGAGCTGTTTGACAACGGAGCAAAACTTTTAATAGTTCAAAACCCTTTGTTATTCGAGAAATCGGGGAGACAACCAAAGGAGAGGGGGACAACTTCTGCCGAAGCCTATCATGCGCCGCGCGTTTTCCCCCTCTCCT
>CANRJZ010000101.1 GCA_947631055.1 uncultured Clostridia bacterium
CGCAGTTGCCGTAACCGCCGTTCCAACCGCCTGCGGCTTCGATAACGGTACCGCTTTCGGCAGCGTAGATAGGTGTTCCGTAAGGAGCGGCGATATCAATGCCTTTATGGCCTCTTCCGTCGCCTTGATATGCTGAAATATAACCGCCGTCGATCGGCCAGAAATATTCTCCCGAACCTCCGGAGCCGGTGCTTACAGGAGTTTTTGTTTCTCTTGTTCCGATCCTGATATGCTGTGCAACAGGTTCTGAAACTACGACCTCATCAAGGATCTCCTGCGAGACCATATGACCGTTTTTGTAGGTGACATTTGCGGTAACTGTTTTTTCGCCTTCAACGCCTTCAATATCTACGGCATATTCGCCTTTATACATATCCGGATCTTCGGTCTGTATGGTTTCGTAATCTATTTCCTCGTCATATGTAACTTCTTTAGTGGTCATTATGCCGAGGTAGGGGACCTCTTCGCTGAGCTGCACTTTAGCGCCGACAGGACAGAATTCGGTGAAATCTTCTATTTCTTCTCCTTCAAATGTGATGGAACATTCTTCAAGCTCATCAAGCGTCATATCATTTTCCATAGCGATGTTCCATGGACTGTCGCCGAGCTGCACTTCATAATAGACCGGCTCGGAAACTATTGAATCAAAAAGATCGATTATTTCTTCCTGATCTACGACCTGATCCGGCGCTACATAATTTTCATAAGTGTATTCGATATCCTTATCAAATTCAACGTCGATAACATCATCGGACATATATTCTTCCTTGACGGAATCAAGGTAGTTTTCGATCTCGTCGTTAGCTTCAACAGCACCGACGAATTCGCCGTCTACCGTTACCATGAATGCTCTGACGGAATTTTCGCTTCCGCCGTTATCCGTGATATCATATACGTTTGCTTCTTCGCTGCCGGAGACGTTTTCCGGTTCTGCGGGAGCTTGTATATCTATCTGTTCCTGAATGGCTGCGGCAAGGGTCTGCTCGTCTATTACGGTATCCTGTGCGCCAAGAGGTTTCAGCGAAAGGGTAGCGGTGATATATGTTTCGCTTCCGGTGTCGTAATAATCGGTGCGGTCAGCTATTACCTGCTGAGCTTCACCTATGACAGATTCCTCGGAAACTACGCCGATCTCCTGACCGTTGTATTCTACCGTTACGCCGTAATCCGCCGAGACTTTATCGGAGACAACGCATACGAGAAAAGCTATACTCAGGACCGGCACGAGGTGATTGACCATAGTGGCAGCAAATTTTCCGCTGTTTTTTATTGCATGGAACACATCGGAGATCTGGAGCATCAAAGCTTTGCCGACGCCGTTATCTTTTGCCCGCGTGTAAAATTTTCTGTTGAAATATGATAATTTTTCTGCGGAATCAACGATGCCCATACCGGCTTTTTTAAGGCCGCGGACAACAGCCGATCTGATCCCGGAAAAAAGAGGACGGACGTTATTTTTTATTTTTCTTGCTCCGCAGGCTGCTGCTCTGCCCGAAAATCTGACCGCATAGACCGTCAGATATGTGACCAGAGAACCTATGCCGACCATAGTCTTTTCAAATCCGTTTACGCGGCGGGTAATGGAGCCTGCGGCGGAAAGTTCCGTCTTTTCGTCTGTCCGACTGTCCGGACTAAAACTCATTATCAAGTCTCCTTTCCTTAATATTGCTATATAACGTCTGGATATGAACTTAGTAAAAAAGGGTTACAAAAAAGTTACATTAATATAATTATACCTCTTTTTTCTTAAAAATCAACACTTTATTGAATTATGTCATATTTTATTAATTTTTTTTAGCGATTTGCACAAGAATACTATATTTCATCAGGGCATTTTTCATATAAAATATTACTGCAATTTGTCGCAAAACATCTCCGAATAATTTCCAAAAGAATTTTTTGTAAAAAAATACCGGTTACAATTTGTAACCTTTTTATTGTTGGAATTCCCGCAGATCCTTTTGTAGAACCAAATTATCAAAAACGGAAAAGGTTACAAAACGGTTACAAAAGTTTACGCCTTTGTAACCGTTATCGGATCGTATCATAAAAATAAGCAGGAGATATCATCGGGTATCGGGCTTGAAAGAAGGATATTCCTGCCGTCGGAAGGACTGAAAAAACTCATTTCGGAGCAGTGCAGAGCCTGCCTTGCGCAGTATTGACGGCTCCCGCCGTAAAGATCGTCTCCTGCAAGCGGGTAGCCGAGTCCGGAAAAATGAACTCTTATCTGATGAGTTCTTCCGGTCTCCAGCTTTATTCTCAGCATGGAAAATTTATCGTTTGCTTTTATAATAGTATACTCGGTGACGGCTCTTTTTCCGTCGGGACGGATCATTCTTTTTATTGTCGAATTATCGGTCCTTCCTATAGGCGCGTCTATGCGGAAACCGCTTCCCGCCGCATACCATTTTATATATGGATGTTCCGAAGGTTCGGGAACGGGTATGCCTTGCACGGCAGCAATATATACTTTTGATATTTTGCCGTTTAGGAAATTAGCGGCATATGCGCTTTTGGCGACTGCGCAAAGTCCCGACGTATCCTTGTCAAGGCGGTTTATCGGACGGTAGGAAAGTTCTGGAAACATTGATGCAAAGCAGTTGCCGAGAGTATCGCTGCGGTGTTTTGCGGAAGGGTGTACGGGGATACCGGCAGGCTTGTCAAAAACTATCAGATCGTTATCCTCGTATGCGACCGGAACGTCGATACCGGAGACCGCTTCAAGCGGCGCCGGATCCAGTGACCTCAGCCGTATAACGTCTCCCGTATAAATAATGTCGCAGGTCCTTATAGGCATACCGTTTCTTGTTATTCCGTTTTCCGTGCGTTTCAGTTTTACCGTCAGACGTCTTGATACGCCGTGTTTTTTCAGGAATTCCCCGCATGCCGTGCCGCTGTCGGATACGTCTGCCGTGAATACCGCCTGACTGTTTTCACACGGAAACGGGAGCTTCGACATTTGACGTTCCATCTCCTTGAAGTTCTTCATTTTGCGAAGAAAGTATTATTTCGTTCATTGCCGCAGTGTACACCATATTCATATAAGGTATTATGAATATCATCGGGAATATCATGAGGCAGGGTATGAGCCAGCCGGAAAGCGAAAACATTACTTCGGAAAGATATCTGATCTTTCCCTTCATTATCCGCTTGCTTTCGGCTATTATTTCCGACGGTGAGCGCTCGGTGCCTGTGACGTAAAGGAACGGCACTGCGGCATATTTTGCGTTTATTATCTCCGATGCTGAAAGCATAATAAAGGTTATCAGCATAGCGATAAAGAACATTATATAGTATGGGGTATCTCCTTCGGTAATGCTGTCCACTATCCCTGCCGTGTAAAATGCAAGTGCCGATATTGCGGCAGCCGGTATTATCACATAAAGCTTTTTCAGGATAAGTATGCTGTTCAGCCTTAGCACCTGCCACATTTTATCTGCCGAAGCATAGCAGCTGAATATGCTTCTTGCATGTACCGATATGCCTCTTACCTGCTGTAGCCTGTACCAGCTTGCGCCGTAGGAAAAAGGCGTTATTGCTATAATTATAAGTATGAACACGACTATTGTGGTCAGTATCAGGGCTATTATTGCAGGCGAAAGATATCCGCTGTTCAGGTCAACGACGCCGTAACGTTCAAACAGCATAGCAGCCATCACTGCTGCGAGCAGGAATGCGGACAATCCTCCTACGGACAGGAAAAAAAGCATACACAATTCCCCGCAGCAGTAACTTATACGGGAAACAACTGTTTTTTTGAGTTCTGTTGCGCTTTTCATAGCGGCCTCCTTTCGGTCATTCGCTGCCCGGTATCTTTCCGAGTATCTCAAAGGTGTTTCCGTTCTGCCACATCATTGCGCTGACAAGTATCTCATATCCTTCTCCGGGGCCGCAGGCAAATTCCATAGGCTTCATTTTGGGAAGTCCGAAGCAGGACATCATATTCATAAGTATGCCCGAATGGGTGATCACGCCGGTGTGGGTAAGTCCTTCCTTCATCATATCCAGTATCATAAGATTGAGGGCGGAATAACATCTCAGCATCATATTCCTGAGGCTCTCTCCGTTTGGCGGAGGATTGTCGAGCCCGCCGCGGAGCCATTTTTTATAGCTGTCAAGATTTATCAGCTCTTCTGCGGCAATGCCTTCAAAAACTCCGAAATCCATTTCGCGCAGGTCGTCTACTATCACGATCTCCCTGTCTGGAAAAAGTATTTCCGCCGATTGTACGGCTCTTTCAAGGGGGCTGGAATATACTCTCTGTACATTCGGATATTCAAGCTGTTCGTATTTGTCCCGCAAAGCTTCTCTTCCGGCTTCGGAAAGCGGAAGATCGGTTTTTCCGATATATATGCCGTTTTCATTGGCTTCGGTTATTCCATGCCTTAAAATGCTCATTCTGTAGCCTTTCATTGAGGTAGGACTTCCTTTCATATGTTTTAGAATAATATGGAAAAATAAATAAATTTGTATACTATATACACAAAAAATACGAAAAAGATTTTTCGAGTTTTTTGCAAAAAAACTCTTTACAAGCTGTAAGCAATGAGTTATAATTTACAGTGTGTAAACGTCAATTGTAGGAGGTAGAATGATGAATTCGGATTTTCCGAGGATCATAACTCTTTTAAGGAAAGAGCGCGGCATCAGTCAGAAAAACGCAGCTTCGGCACTTGGAATATCTCAGGCGCTGCTTTCCCATTATGAAAAAGGAATAAGGGAATGCGGTCTTGATTTTCTTGTAAAAACCGCAGATTATTATAATGTGTCCTGTGATTATCTTCTCGGACGTTCTCCGGAACCTGCCGGAAAGACCATATCCTATGAAGATATACCCGAACATGAACAGAATGTCAGGGAAAAGAACACTTCCGGCGGAGTTATAGCTTCTTTCAACAAGAAGCTTATAGTTAATTCGGTATCCGCAGTGTTTTCGCTTGCCCAGAAGACAGGGAGCGCCACTATACTTAAAGAGATATCGTCATATCTGATGCTTGCGGTGTATAAATGTTTCAGGGTTGTATATACGGCAAATCCCAAGAATGACCAGAGATTTTTTACTGTTCCGGAAGTGACCGCGCAGGGAAGTTCTTCGGCGGCAATGGCGATATGCGAAGCAAACGCTTATGCTGCGGCTAAGGGGATATCAGTGAACGGGGGAGATGTTGCCGACGAAAGCGGTGAAAGCCTTATAACGGCAAATTCTCTTTCGGAAGAATATCCCTCTTCCGCATCGTCGCTGCTTAATGTTATCAAGAACAGCGAGGCGCAGATACATATTCTGACCGGATCCGACAAATGATATTATACCACATTTTCATTTAAATTTCAATATTTAATTATCAAAAAACGGAGTTGTTCGCAGCTCCGTTTTTATTTATATACCGGATCATATTTCGGAAATAAGATCCGCATAGTATCTGCTCAGTTTTCCGGCAAGCGAGTTTAGGAGTTTAAGGGAATTGTTTTTGAGCTGTACGCTTGCATAAGAGCCTTTTTCGGACAATTCGGCTGCACGTCTGGCATATTCCACGGCTTTGGCGGCGTCGCTTTCGGCAAAAGTTTCAGCCAGTCTGTAAAAGCATTTTGCCGAAAGGACGGTGAATTCGTCGGCAAAAGCGCCCCATTCTTCCTCGTTTTCCGCAAGTTCTGCCGCTTCGGCATATCTGCCTTCGCAGAAAAGCATTTTTGCGCGTATAAATCTTTCGCTTCCGGAAACATAAGAGGAGTTTTCCGTATCGTCTCCCTGCGGCATAAGCGATGCGACGGGAATGTCAAGCACGTTTGCAAGGTATTCCAGTGTTTTTACCGAAGGAGTTGCACTGCCGCTTTCTATCTGGCTCAGCATATTGCGGGTTATAAAATCGCCGACCACTTCGCTCTGGGTCATTTTTTTGGAAATGCGGGCTTCTTTTATTATTCTGCCTCTTTCAGCAGGCGTCATACTATCCCTCCTCGGTTTAAGTAAATTCAATTTACTATATTGTAACATATCTTTTTACGGATTGCAATAGCAAAAAAATAATTTTTTCAAAATACTATTGACACAGGAGGAATATTCCGCTATAATAAAATAGTAAATTTAATTTACTAAATCTGAAAGTTGGTCGCATATGCATATTCCGGATGATCTGTTTGAGTTTTTTATTTGGTTCTGGAGCTTGATCTACGCGCTTTTGTCTCCTTTCGGATATCTTTTATGGATATTTGTTAAAAAGTACTTGACAAAATCGTAACATCGGGGTATAATGTAGTAAATGACATTTACACGATACTGCGCGTGTTCCGCAAAGAAATTTTATGGAATGAAGGGGGCAATATTATGTCCGAATGGTGGATATCGCTTTCAACTTTGCTGAAAGTGCTTTATCTTATAGCAGTGCCGTCAACTATCGTTCTGCTTTTGCAGACAATATTTTCAATAGCCGGATTCGGTCATGACGGGGATATAAACATCAGCGACACCAGCGGCCTGGACGGCGGCTTTGACGTTCCCGACGGCGGAATTGATATGAACACCGGCATTGACGCGGATTTTGACGCGGATATGAACGCAGATATCTGCCCTCAAGGCGATGTGGATATGAACGTTCACGTTCACGGCGATTTCGCGCCGTTAAGACTTTTCACCGTTCAGGGAATAGTTGCGTTTTTAGCTGTTTCCGGCTGGGTCGCGATCGCAGCAATAAGCGGCGGTATGCCTGCGGTAGGAGGTATCCCTCTGGGGATAGTAGCAGGATTTTTTGCAATGTACGGCGTTGCAAAACTTATACAAATTAGTAAAAAGCTTACCGAAAACGGCACTATAGATTTCCGCAACGCTATAGGCGAAAGCGCAACGGTTTACATACCTATCCCGCCTAACGGCGAGGGCGAGGGAAAAGTCACGCTGACTTTGCAGGGACGTTTTATGGAATGTGAAGCAGTCTCATACAGCAGGGAAACGCTTAAAACCGGTACGCAGGTGCGGGTCACCGACCTTAACGGCGAAACGCTTGTTGTAGAAAGAAATTAGCCTGTTTTGGAGGAATACTAATAGTGTTGAGAGTTGAGAGTTAAGAGTTGAGATGCAGGCTGAGCCTGCACGCATATATCATCTTATCAGATAGCACAGGTAATAATATTTTTTGGGACTATTTTATTATAGTACGATAAATTATAATTCACCTCACTAAACGTAAGAAACAATAGCTGGTCGAGCTGAGCCCAGCTCGCGGTTTCCAAAGGCAGAGCCTTTGGTCGCGCAAACGAACGCAGTTCGTTTTTCGCAGAACGGCGAAATTCCCCTTCCCCAAAGCGCTCTGCAAGAGAGAGCGTTCCCCTTGAAATAAATGTTCAAGTATTTTTATATCTTTTCAAACAGTCCGGTGGACTGTTTGAAAACGGAGCAAAAACTTATTGATCTATGTTGTCAAACAGCTCACTGGGCTGTTTGACAAGATTTAGAT
>CANRJZ010000102.1 GCA_947631055.1 uncultured Clostridia bacterium
TTTATTCTAACCCCCTTCGCCCAATCTCGTGGTTTTTCTTGTTCTTTTGCTTTGAAATTTTATTTTGCGGCTTCGCCTAAAATAGGCTAAAATAGCAAGCTCAGCTTGCAAATGTTAAAAATTAACAATTTGTTATTACATAGCCTTGTTTTTTTATCCGTTGTTGACTTGAACGCCATTGTGTTGTATAATAATATCAACAGAAGTATGCGAAAGGAGGTCGCGGTGCCGGAATTTACCCGCTCGCCAAAAAAGGTATGATGAAATTAAAAGGACAGGGCGCCTGCCCCGGCATAGCCATAGGAACGATCTCCTATTTCAGCGGATCGGAACCGGATATTTCATTCCGGAACACTGACGACGCCGCTGCGGAACTGGCGCGTGTTGAAAAAGCAAAACTTTCCGCAAAGGAACAGCTCAGCGAAATGTACGAAAAAGCCCTTCCCGAACTGGGAAAAGAAAGCGCTGAGATCTTCCGCATACAAAGCGCTCTGATAGATGACCGCGACTATAACCGTGCCATCGAAAATATGATAACCTCGCAAAAAGTCAATGCCGAATATGCGGTAGCTGTGGCTGCGGATAATTTCGCGGCTATGCTTTCCGCCATAGAAGATGACTATATGTGCGCCCGCTCGGCGGATATAAAGGACGTTTCCCACAGGATAATAAGATGCCTTGCCGGAAGCGGCGAAAAAAAATTCCACGAAGGCAAACGGATAATATGCGCATACGATCTTACTCCGAGCGAAACTTTCCGCATGGACAGGGACAACGTTCTTGCCTTTGTTACCGCAAGAGGTTCGTCAAGATCACATACCGCTATCCTTGCAAGGATAATGGGCATACCGTCGGTCATAGGCACAGGCAGGGAGCTTACTCCGGAATGCGACGGCAAACTGGCTGTTGTGGACGGCACGGAAGGCGTTATATATATCGACCCTTCCCCGAAAATACTTGAAGAGGCCGAGAAAAAACGCGCCGAAGAAGAACAGGCCCGATCGCTGGCAAGCAGCTTCATTGGCAGATCGACTGAAACAAAGGACGGTAAAAAAATACCTGTTTACGCCAATATAAGTTCCGTTTCGGATCTTGAATCGGCTGTAAAGAACGACGCCGAAGGAATAGGACTTTTCAGAACGGAATTCCTTTTTCTCGAATGCGGAGAGTTCCCTTCGGAAGATGTACAGTTCGAGGTATACCGCCATGCCGCAGAAACAATGAACGGCAAACGTCTTGTCATCAGGACGATAGATATCGGTTCGGACAAAATAGCCGACTGTTTCGATCTCGAACATGAAGAAAATCCCGCAATGGGATACAGAGGGATAAGGCTTTGCCTTGACAGGACGGACATTTTCAAGACCCAGCTGCGAGCAATACTGAGGGCTTCCGCATTCGGGAAAATAGCCGTTATGTTCCCGATGATAATCTCATTAAGTGAGGTAAAACAGATAAAAGAGCTTATCTCGGAAACAAAACGCGAACTGGATATGACGGACACCGCTTATGATAAAGATATGGAGACCGGTATAATGATAGAAACTCCGGCGGCAGTAATGATAAGCGACATACTTGCGTGTGAAGTCGATTTTTTCAGCATAGGCAGCAACGACCTTACCCAGTATACGCTGGCGGTAGACCGTACCGACCCTGCCGTTGACAATTATTACGATCCATATCACGAAGCCGTGAAAAGAATGATAAAACTTACCGCCGCAAACGCTCGTTCCGCCGGAATAAGAACGGAGATATGCGGAGATCTCGGCAGCGATCCGAAAATGACCGAATGGCTGCTCAAAGCAGGAATAGATGAGTTTTCCGTTTCGCCGTCCGAAATACTGAAAATGCGGAAAAGAATAGGCGAGATCGCGCTTCGGGAAAAAGAAACGGAACAATAACGATAAAATAAAGGATACGCATAAATTTGCGTATCCTTTTTTATTTTTTTCAGTGGAATTCGCGTATCGTCCTCTCGGCAAAGCGGTGAAGTTCATCTTCGGTATATATCCTGCTGCCGTTTTTCAGCACCGCTCCCTGAACATAATCAGGAAGTGACGCAAAAAATATTTTTGCAGTATCGCTTTCCGCAAGGAGCTTATCGATGCCGTCCGATCTATTCATTCGTTCCGTCTCCTTTAAGAATTTTTAATATGTTTTGCCGCTGACGCGTAATTATTCATTTTTATAAGCGGAAAATTTTTCACCGTGCTGCCGTAGCGCATCAGAAAATATTGTACCACGTCGGAAGTTCCGAACGATACAATATCCATAACTGACGCCGTACATTCCTTAGTTCGGCGTCAAGTTCATCATTGGCGTCGGTAATATAAGGGGATATCTTGGCAATAGTCCTGCTCAGTTCATTCAGCTTGTCATCGCGCACAAAAACGCTCATCTTCTTTTCAAATCCGTACCATTGATCGGAAAGCTCATCGGCTGCGGCTTTTGCTCCGGCAGTATCATTATTTTCGCTGCGTTCGCTTATCTCATCAACGGCAGCGATAAGCTCGCCGGTCTCTCCGCGTATGACAAAAACCGCAAATACGGAATATGCGATTATAGCGGCTATCATGGAAAAAGCCGTGATAACTCTGTTCATTTTCCGGTATCCCCCTTCATTTCTTTTTTTATTACGGAATATTTTTTATCGGGAGAAACTGTCATGATAAAAACATCCTTCACATCTGTTTTTTCGTTGGCAAGAACGTTCCTGATCCACCGCTCGTTCACATTCAGCCTTTTCATCGTTTCGGGAACGAATTCCCCGTCGGATATCACCACGTCGGGAGGATCTTCGTCCTTGCCTTTCAGCTTCATATCCTCGTTGGTAACGTTCCTGTTATTGAATTTCGGATAGACCGAAAGTTTTCCGGTAGTTTCCACAACAGCAAACTGGACTTCGCTGATATCAAAAATATTCTGGCTCCTAAGGCTTTCGATAAGGTCGTCAGTTGTAAATCTTATCGAACGCATACTTTTCTGATCCAGTCTGCCGTTATTGATTATTATCACAGGTTTTCCGCATACAAATCTGCGTATTGTCCTGCTTTTCATACCGAGCCATGACATTATTACATCCAATCCGGCAAGAGTAATTATAGGTATTATTCCGGTAAGCAGCGGCAGTCCCGTATCTTCAACGGGAAGGGTAGCGATATTTGAGATAAGTATCGTTATCGCCAGCTCCGTAGGCTGAAGCTCTCCTATCTGACGTTTTCCCATAAGTCTTACGGTAAATATCAGAAGTACATACAATATGACCGCTCTTATAAATACGACCGACATAAAACTGCTCCTTTATTATTATATTGACGTTTCAAGGACCGATCCGCAGATATCCTTGACAGCTGTCGGGATATGAATTTATTTTTTGCATTATTCCTGAAAAAATCCTATGTATTTTTTTACATATGCGGGAAATAATATCAGCAAAACGGAGGAAAATATTATGACGCCAGATATGTATGATTATGAAAAAGTACCCGTGACCTCTTCCCTTGACGAAAATATCAGCAATATAGAAAATATCCTCGGAAAAAGCTCGGATCTGCTCTCAAATCCGTTTTTTATAAACGGAATACCATGCGATCTGCTTTGCTTTGAGGGACTTATCTCCACCCAGACCATAACCGATCTTATCCTTGTGCCTCTGACGGGATTGAACAACGGAAAAATAAATTCTCCCCAAAAACTGTTTGAGCATATAAAAAACAATATGCTTATGACCATCGACCGCGGTATGCCTGTGGAATACGGCGATCTCATCCGCAGACTTATGAGCGGATTTGCCGTACTGCTCATAGACGGCATTGATACCGCCATAGCTTTCGGAGTGCAGGGCTATGCGACCAGAAGCATAAGCGAACCTTCCTCAGAAGGAAATATACGCGGTTCCCATGAAGGATTTGTGGAAACGGTCAGAACAAATATGTCCCTTGTCAGAAGAAGGCTGAAATCTCCTTTGCTGCGCTTTGAACTTTTTCCCGTGACCAGGACAAGCAAAGCAGACGTCATACTTTCATATATGGCGGACAGAGTACCTATGGACCTCGTCAAAAAAATTAGAAAACAGCTTGAAGAACTTCCCCTTGAATCCGTACTTGGGAGCGGGTATATAGAACCGTTCCTGAACAACACAAAAAAGACCGTTTTTTCCGGAGTTTCCGTGACCGAACGTCCCGATGTGTTCTGCGCAAAGATACTTGAAGGGCGAATAGGACTTCTCATTGAAGGCACTCCGTTCGCAATAGTCATACCGTCGCTTTTTGTGGAAAATTTCCAGACCCTTGACGATTACAATTTCAGACCTTTCTATGCTTTCCTGATAAGATGGATAAGATACCTTGCGTTTTTCCTTGCAGTATTCCTGCCCGCGGTATATGCGGCTATAGTAACGTTTCATCCGGAGCTTTTCAATCACACGCTGCTGGTAACATTAGCTTCGGCGGAACAGACCGCGCCGCTGCCTATCGCGCTGGAAGCCTTCATTGTGCTGATATTCTACGAAATAATCCGCGAAGCGGGAGTACGCCTTCCCAAAAGCGTAGGCGGAGCGGTATCTATAGTGGGAGGACTTATAATAGGCGACGCAGCCGTATCGGCAGGGATAATATCCAATCCCCTGCTGCTTGCCTGTGCAATATCGGTAACGGCGTCATTTGTGATACCGTCCCTTGACCAGCCCATTACCGTCCTGCGGCTCATAGCCGTTGCCGCCGGCGGTATCGGCGGATTATACGGCATATCCCTTCTGGCGGCGGTAATGCTTGTGAATATATGCGCGGCGGAAAATTATGGAGTACCGGTAATGTCGCCCGTTTCACCGTTTACTCCGAAAGCTATGCGTGATGTCCTGACAAGGATAGGCTTCCGCCGTATGGCTCACGGACAGGCTTCCGTAGAAAAGCTTCACGGCGTAGATATGACGGGAAAGATCTCAAAAGGAGAGTGATGCCATAATGGATAACAAGCAGAATATAGGCTGGGGACAATTCCTGCTGCTTCTTTTTATGTGCAGGGTATTTGCCTTTATGACATTTGTGCCGCTCATAGCGGAAGGCAGAAGTCTTACCGTTCAGTTAGAGGCGGCGGTCATATCCGCCGCCATACAGTGTATACTTCTTATCCCGACAGCAATACTGAAGAACGGCGTCACTGAGACCGCAATAAGGAAAAACAAAGCGGCAGGTATTTTTGCCGCTCTGCTGTATTTTATTTTCTTTATTTTTTACAGTGTGAACAGTCTGCTGCATTTTAGGAATTTTTTAAGTTCAAGGTTCTTTCCTACCGCGGAAAGTTTTGTCTGGATAGGTATACTGCTGATAGTATGCGTTTACTGCGGCTGTCTCGGCATCGAAGCTCTCGGCAGGAGCGCGGTGCTGCTTTTCTGGCTGTTCGTGATATCGCTCGCCGTTATGTGCGTTTCATCGGCAAAGGATATTGATACGGCAGATCTCAGTTTCAGCATTAAATATTCGGAAGATCTTTTCTCCGCCGTTCTTGACGATCTTTCGCGCAACGGAGAGATATGCGCCGCCGTTTTTCTGGCAAAACACGTTTCGTCACATCTGCGGCGGGGCATATACGGACTGATAGCGGCAAAGCTTGCTCTTACTGTATGCGTATCCGTTCTTATTGCCGCCGTTCTGGGAGATTTTGCGCAGCTCACCGATTACCCGTTTCTCACGGTCGGAACTTTCGGAGGGACAGGTTTCATACAGCGGGGAGATTCTCTTTATCTTATAGTCTGGACAGTTACCGCAGTAATAGATATCGCACTGTTCCTGCATATTTCCGGCGGTCTGATCGGAGAAGTGTTCCCGAAGTCAAGATACCGCACGCTTATTCCTGCCGTACTGGTTTTTGTGCTGTCGCTTTTCTTTACGTCTGCCGGCAGATCTTTTTCCGGAATATACGATATTATCTGTTCCGGCTGGACGGTAGCGGCCCTTGCAGGAGCCATACCGTTGATCGTTCTTATTTTCTGCGGAAAGGATGCGAAAAAAGCAAGTGAATAAAAAATTTGCGCTTATCCCGATACTGATATCCGTATTGATCTCAATGACCGGCTGTTTCGGAGGAATGGAAGTGAACGACAGAGCGTTCGTTCAGCTTATGGGGCTGGACAAGCAGAACGGCATATATATGGTCTCATTACAGATATACGTTTCGGAAAGCGGATCTTCAGAACCGGACACAAGCAAAGCCAACAGCGCCGTTATATACGGGCAGGGCGCCACGATATCGGAAGCTCTTGAAAATGCAGGAGCAAAAACCGGAAAGCGTCTTTTTCTCGGCCATATAAAAATGCTTATCATAGGAAAGGGCATAGACGATCCTTCCGGCGAACTGTCGCTTTTCACCGACGGAAGCATATCGCCGTCCTGTCCTATAATATATTCCGACGATCCTTCCGAAGCCGCCGGCACTCTTCCTGAGGAGGGCTTGTTTTCTGCGGAACAGTTCATCAACGTATTGTCCGCATATTCGGCTCAGGGAAACGCTGTATATACTTCCGCCGCGGACTTTATATCCATGACCGGAGATCAGGACTGCGGCGCGGCAATACCCGTGATATACACCGACCGCAAAGAAAAAAAGATAGGCTTCAGCGGGCTTGCGCTTGCGGACAGGAACGGCATATGCGGCAGTATTGACGAAAAAGACACCTTAGGAGTCAAACTCCTGCAAAACGGATATGAAAAAAATGACCGCATCCCGATAACGGTATACGTCAACGGAAGGCGGGCGTCGGTATATATAACCGACGCAAAAACCGATCTTAAAACTGTTTTTACCGACGGAAAATTGCATGTAATAGCCGATATCCGCTTAAAAATAAGAACTGCGGAAAATCCTTACGGAATAATTGACAGCACACTGAAAAAAGCCGTCGGGGAAAGCGTAGGCAATTCCTGTGAAAGAGCATTTTCCGAAGCCGTAAGAAAAGAGACCTGCGATATATTCGGGATAAAAAAACTGGTGCGCAAATACTGTCCGGAAGATTACAGCACATACTGCACCTCTTCCAGAAAATATCTTTCCGAAAGCATTTTCACGCTTAAAATAACATCCCAAAGCGCATAAAAATATGCTTTTGTTGCCAAGCCTTTAAGAACTCAACACTTAATTATAATAAGTGTTGAGAGTTGAGATGCAGGCTGAGCCTGCACGCAGCAAGCTGAGCTTGCAGGCATATCACCCCCAAAGTAAGTAAATAATAAATCGTTAAA
>CANRJZ010000103.1 GCA_947631055.1 uncultured Clostridia bacterium
GCATCCTTCTTTGTCAGTCCGCCTTTTTCTGCGATCGCGTTGATCAACTCTGCTTTTGTCATTTTAACTACCTCCATAAATTTTATAATGGGGAAAACCCCATCGTTTATTTTGTTTTCGCCTTACGCCAGTAGACGTCAAGCTCATCTATGTTCAGGGAACGCATATCGATCCCTTCGCATCTTATCGTTTCTTCCGTCTTTTTGAATCTGTCCATAAATTTTTCGGTTGAACGTGTCAGTGACTCTTCCGCATCGGTACCGATATGCCTTGCGACATTGGTACATGAAAAAATGATATCTCCCAGTTCTTCGGCCATATTTGCCTTATCGCCTTTTTCAATGGCTTCTTTAAGTTCCGAGATCTCGCTTTCAAGCTGTGCGACAGCTTCGCCGACATTCCGGAAGTCCATTCCTGCGCGTCCGGCTCTCTGACCGACTTTCTGTGCTCTCATAAGCGCCGGCAGGGAAGAACTTACTCCGACAAGAGTTTCATAATAAGTTTCCTGTCCTTTTGACTTCTGCTTTATATCGTTCCAGTTTTTGAGGACTTCCTCACTGGTTTCGGCGCTGACATCTCCAAAGACATGGGGGTGTCTCATAACCAGTTTCTGGCATACCTCGTTGACAACATCGCCGAAATCAAACCTTCCGGCTTCTTCTTCAATGCGGGAATGGAACACGACCTGAAGCAGCACGTCGCCGAGCTCCTCGCGGAGAAGGTCGCTGTTATCGGTATCTATGGCTTCTACAGCCTCGTAGACTTCCTCGATAAGATCCTTGCGTATGGACTTATGATCCTGTTCCCTGTCCCAAGGGCAGCCGTTTTCGGAACGGAGTATACGCATTATATCGAGCATATCGTTCATATCATATCTTGACTTGAACCGGAAATCCATAGAAAGCCTCCGCGGGAATAGTCTGTATAACGGCTTGTAAACAAACTGTTACTTTAATATATTAACCTATAAATCAAATAATTTCAAGGGTTTTTTTAAAATTTTTAAGAAATTAGCGAATTTATTGAATTTTTTGTAATTATGCCCAATAAAAAGGCGCTGATTATGTAAAAAATGACACCACATAAAATGGAAATAAAAAGCAAAAATATGCCATTGAAACGCAAAGACATAATATTTTCGGCTAAAAGAGCCGCTCCGCCGCATAAAAGTGAACAAAAAGAAATTTTGCATAACATTTCCAGAATTGTGTTTTTGTCCGCTCCGGTATGCTTTATAACTTCCGCTGCCGCAGGTATACATATTGCGCCGTAGCACAGGAGCGTTGATATTGCTGCGCCGGAAATATTAAGGCTTGGTATCGGCACGAGCAGGATATTGCCCGCAAATTTTACGATAATGCCTATCAGCATAAGTTTTACGGGCAGTTCGGGATGTCCTGCGGCTTGCAGTATGGCAAAAAACGTTGATGAAAGGCAAAGAAAAGCCACGCCTGTCCCAAGTATGGTCAGCGAAGGCGTGCAGACGGCAGTTTCCGCAGGTTTTGCCGGAAAAAGCACTTTAAGTATATTGCCTGCAAGAACGGTTATCCCCGCCGATGAGGGAAATGATACGAGAGCCGTGGCAAATACGGCTTTTTCCGTATACGCACGTATTTTTTCCTTGTCCTTCGATGCAAAGGATCCCGAAATGGCAGGAAGTATGCCTTTCCCGAACATATTTGTGAATGACGGTACAAGGTTGAACACCGTTACTGCCAGTCCTGTAAAGCATCCGAAAAGAAAGTTGGGTATCCCTGCGTATGGCACGTCTCCTGTGATCCCGGAGAAATATTCCGGAGAACGTGAAACGGCAGTTCCGAGAGACCGCGTTATAGTAGCAAGATCAATAAGCGAGGTCATATTTGCCGCCAACGCTCCCGCAGCGACGGGTACGGCGGTTTTTAGCAGCATATGAATAATATCGCGGCTGCTGTCGGTACAATTTTTGCCGCCCGACGCTCTTATCTGATCTTCGGTAATGCCGTCGCTGAAAAGTTTGTCTCTTAATATAAGGAAAAGCGTTCCGGCGGCGGTGGAAAGGGTGACGCCGAATACGGAAGCCGCCGCAGCAGCGGACAGAACGGCTGTCTTTCCCGTGCCGAACATTGAAGAAAGTCCCGTAAAGCGGTTCGGATCTTTAAGGACAAGCAGGCATAAAAAAAGTCCGGCGCAGAGCTTTACAAGTCCTTCCACTATCTGGGATACGGCTGTAGGGAACATATTCCGCAGACCTTCATAATAACCGCGGTATACCGCCGTGACACAGCCGAAAAATACCGAAGGCGCTATTGCAATAACTGCCGGAAACGTTTCGGGGCTTTTTAGTATGTATTTGCAGAACGGATAGGCGGAAAACAGCATCAGCAGAGTGAACGCCGTTCCGCAAAGAGAAAAAAACAAAAGCGCTGACGATCTTATTTTCCGCACATCGGCATAACGCTCCAGAGCGGAATTTTCCGCAGTCGCTTTGGCAACGGCAGCAGGCAGTCCTGTGACCGAAACTGCATATATCGTCATAAAAATGCTGTACGCGCCGGAAAAGTAACCCATTCCTGTCCCGCCCAGCATATTTGCCAGCGGTATACGGAATATCGCTCCGGTAAGTTTGGCGGCAAAGGCGGATAATATAAGTATCATTGAAGCAAAAAAGAAGTTTTGTTTTTTCAAAAATACAGTCTCCTTTCCGAAAATATTTTTGGAAATGATAATTGCGGGAAGCTCCGCGGGCATTGTCATCTCCAAAGAAAGTAACAGATCGTTAAAAAGTGAAGCTCCCTCAGGTGGCGGTTATGTTTGGAGGTAAGCCTTTAATATCTCAGTTCTTACTTATCATTTATAACTTTTTCTAAATTTTATGTTGCTTGTACGGAAATTATGTGATATAATATAAACTGTATTGATCTAAAACTTATTTATACGGAGGTATTTGTATGGATTATTCTTTTTCAAATAAGGTAACGGGTCTGCAAGCGTCTGCAATTCGTGAAATACTTAAATTTACCGCATTTCCCGACGTGATTTCATTTGCAGCCGGAAATCCCGCCCCTGAGGCTTTTCCCGTGCAGGCTGTCGGGGAGATCACCGCCGAGATCCTCAGTGAAGATCCTATCGCTGCTCTTCAGTACAGCATAACGGAAGGCTATACTCCTCTTCGTGATACACTGAAAAAGCGTCTTGCTTCTCAGAATTCCTATAATGCCGATATAGATGACGTTATCATAACTTCCGGCGGTCAGCAGGGCAACGAGCTTTCCTGCAAAGTTTTCCTCAACGAAGGAGATACTCTTATATGCGAGTCGCCGTCCTTTATCGGCAGCATAAATTCCTTCAAATCCTATAACGTCAATCTTGTAGGCGTTGAAATGGACGATGAGGGCATAGATCCCGACAAGCTGGAAGCCGCTCTCAAAGCAAATCCGAATACAAAAATTATCTACCTTATACCGAATTTCCAGAATCCTACAGGCAAGTGTACGTCTTTTGAAAGGCGCAAGACAGTTTACGAACTTGCAAGAAAGTATAATGCGGTAATCCTTGAAGATAACCCCTACGGCGAGATACGTTTTGAGGGAGAGCATATACCGTCCGTAAAATCCCTTGATACCGACGGCAGAGTCATCTACTGCGGAAGCTTCTCAAAAGTTCTTGCTCCGGGCATAAGAGTGGGATTTGTTTCTGCGCCTAAGTCCATTATCCAGAAAATAGTTGTCTGCAAGCAGGTGGCAGATGTTCATACAAACATTCTTGCTCAGATGATAGCCGATAAATTTATGAATAATTATGATTTTGAGGCGCATCTTGTGAAGATCAGGGAAATTTACCGCAAAAAATGCGGACTTATGCTTTCTGAGATAGATAAGAATTTCTCAAAGAAGATCACCGTTACCCGTCCTCAGGGAGGTCTGTTCATATGGGCGACTCTTCCCGACGGCTGCGATATGATGGGATTCTGCAAAAAGGCCGTTGAAGCAAAGGTCGCCGTCGTTCCGGGAAATGCCTTTACGGTGCATGATACGGACCCGATAAACAGTTTCAGACTGAACTTCTCAACGCCTACCGATGAACAGCTTGTAAAGGGCTGCGAGATACTCGGAAAAATGTCAAAGGAAATGTTTGACTGATATAAAGAAAGGAAATGATACCCATGTCCGAACAGGAAAGAAAGAAGATAATTTTAAGCAGCATACAGCCTACCGGTACTTTTACCCTTGGAAATTATATAGGTGCGGTCTCCCGCTGGGGAAAGCTGCAGGACGAGTTTGACTGCATATATTCCGTTGCGGATATGCACGCGATCACCGTCCGTCAGGATCCTGCCCAGCTCCGCAAAAGGACTATAGAATCGTATGCTCTGCTGCTTGCCTGCGGTATTGACCCAAAGAAGTCGATAGTGTTTATCCAGAGCCACGCAGGAACACATGCCGAACTTAACTGGATACTTGCCTGCTCGACACAATTCGGAGAGCTTTCCAGAATGACCCAGTTCAAGGATAAATCCGCAAAGCATCCGGACGATATAAACGCCGGACTGTTCACATATCCCGTACTTATGGCAGCGGATATCCTCGCTTATAACGCGGATCTTGTGCCGATAGGGGAGGACCAGCGCCAGCATCTTGAACTTGCGAGAAATGTTGCACAGCGTTTCAACGGCAAATACGGCGATTTCTTTACCGTTCCCGAAGCGTATATCCCAGAAGTCGGCGCAAAGATCACGTCACTTCAGGATCCTACAAAGAAGATGTCAAAATCCGACGAGAACCCCAATGCCTGCATTTTCATACTTGACGATCCCGATGTTATCATCAGGAAATTCAAGAGAGCCGTTACAGACAGCGATTCTATTGTAAGATATTCCGAGGATAAGCCGGGCATAAGCAACCTGATGTCTATATATTCGGCTGTGACCGGAAAGAACATTCCCGATATCGAGCGCGAATTTGACGGCAAGGGATACGGAGATTTCAAGCTTGCAGTCGGAGAAGCGGTCTCTGACAGCCTGAGACCTGTCCGCGAAGAATTTGCCCGTCTTATGGCGGATAAAGCATACCTTAAAGAATGTTATATGAACGGCGCTAAGGAAGCGCTGGCGATAAGCGGTAAAGTTGCCGCCAAAGCATACCATAAAGTGGGATTTGTAGACGCAAGATAACAAGGACAGGACTCCGGAAGGGGTCCTGTTTCCGCGTCTTTCCGGATCGGATATACAAAATAAAGAAAAACTGTTGACTTTAAATATATTTTGTGATATAATTTTATCGGAAAATCTTGAAAAGTCGACGTATTGACAATGCATATGCCGTATCGCACCGCTTGCCGGTATATGGAAAATATGCTCATATTGTGATTATTTTCGTAAAATTCTGAGGATTGTTGATTTTTTACACAAAAAAATATGCGGAAATATAAAACATTTGTTGTTTTTGCTGTATAAGTTATGTGAAAATATCAGATTATGAATTTTATTTGTTCTTTTTTATTAGGCAAAAAGTCTAAATTTTTAAATCAAAAATTATGCAAAAAGTCTATTTTTAACTTGGAATTAGAAAAAACCATTGACAGAACTGAAAAATAGTTGTATATTTAATTAACAAGGTGACGAAAACGTTTGAGAGGCAATTTGCGCCTTTTTGCGGTGTATATGTATGCGGAGGATACGTCATGGTTTCAATTAAAGACATAGCCTCCCAATGCGGAGTTTCAATAGCAACGGTCAGCAAGGCACTCAACGATCATCACGATGTCAGCGGTCCCACAAAAGCCCTGATAAGAGAGACAGCCAAAAAAATGGGCTATCTTCCAAATTCACAGGCAAGAGCACTGAAAACGAACCGTACATATAATCTCGGCGTTCTTTTTGTGGAGCGGGCTTCCAGCGGACTTACGCACAGTCACTTCGCTTCCGTGCTCAACGGCTTCAAGAATGAGGCAGAAGCAAACGGTTATGACATAACATTCATAAATCAGAATATCGGCGGAAATACTATGACCTATTACGAACATTGTGTTTTCCGCGGAGTGGACGGCGTGGTGATCGCCTGCGTCGATGATTTTGAAGATACCGGCGTTGCTGAACTTATCGGAAGTTCCGTGCCGGCAGTAACAATAGATTATATCAGCGAGAACCGTCCTGCTATAGTATCGGACAATGCTGAAGGAATGAAGGCCCTGACGGAATATATTTGCAGAATGGGTCACAGAAAGATAGCTTATATTTACGGCGATCAGTCAAAAGTAACCTCCATAAGGCTGGAAAGCTTTTGCAGAACGCTGGAAGATCTTAATATAAAAGTTGATGAAAAATATCTGATCCGCGGAAAATACCACGATCCGGAAACTACCGAAACGCTTGCAAGAAAACTGGTAGAACTTGACGATCCGCCGACCTGCATAATAATGCCGGACGACTTTGCCGCTCTCGGCGGCATAACGGCTTTTGAAAAGCTTGGAATGAGCATTCCAGATGATATTTCGATAGCCGGATATGATGGTATAACGCTTTCGCAGTTCCTGCATCCGAGACTTACGACTTATCGTCAGGATACGGAAATGATAGGCGCAGAAGCTGCAAGGCAGCTGATTTCCATGATCAAAAAGGAGATTCCCGCAGATCCGCCTGTGGTGACGGTAAGCGGTTGTCTTATAAAAGGTTCATCGGTAAAAAACCTTGCCGGTGAGTAAACCAAAGTATTATATTATTCCTAATAATATAATGTAATTTTAAGGAGGAAAACCAAATGAAGAATTTTAAGAAGAAGATCGCTCTTCTCGCAGCTCTTGCATGTGCTGGAACCATGCTTGCCGGCTGTAACAGTGATGACACCACATCCGATGATGCTGCTGGCGCAGACGCCACAACAGCTGCTGCTGACAACGGCGGTGCTGCTGAAGAAGAAACCACTACAATGAACGCTGAAGAGCAGGCTGCTGCTAACGAAGCTGCTGCTGTAGAGCTCGCTGATGACGGCGACAAGCTCACAATCCTTTGCTGGACAGGCGCTGACCTCGACAACATGATCCCTCTCTTCTGCGAAGAAAAGGGCTACACAACAGATCAGGTTACATGGGTACAGGTTGGTACTTCCGGCGGTGAAGCAAGAGAGCAGTATCAGCAGTATCTCGCTGGTGATGAGGACGCTGACATCCTTATCCTCGAAGCTGACTGGATCCTCGGCTACCTGAACGATGAGTACACAGTTCCCCTTTCTTCTCTCGGAA
>CANRJZ010000104.1 GCA_947631055.1 uncultured Clostridia bacterium
TTGCCCCTTGACCCTACAGCCTTGAAAGGCTGGCGAACTTTTTTCTCAATTTTGCGCAAAGCGCAAAATTATAATTTGCAGGTCAGCCTGCATCTCAACTCTCAACACTTGTTATAATGTATGCCGATTTTTTTATTGTGATTTATTTTTTGTTAATTTGTTTGCAAAATCCCGAAAAATGTGGTATAATAATTTTTATACTATATTTTTAAGGCTCGGAGGCAGCATATGGGAGAAAATGATGATCTTATCACCATTGAAGGTGTCGTTGAGTCTGTGCTGTTCAGCAATCCGGATAACGGATACATAGTTCTTGAACTCGATGCAAACGGCGACTACGTTACGGTAGTCGGAGAACTTGGAAATATCGAAGAAGGCGAAGTCCTGACAGTATCGGGCGAGTATGTCCGCCATTCCAGATTTGGTATGCAGTTCAGAGCCGGCTACTGTCAGCGCAAGCTTCCGGCTACGGCAAATGCAATACTGAAATACCTTTCCTCCGGCGTTATCAAAGGAGTCGGCCCGACGCTTGCAAAACGCATGGTGGACGAATTCGGCGAAGATACGCTTGACGTAATAGAAAATTCTCCGGAAAAGCTTGTAAAGGTAAAAGGCATTACAGATAAAAAATGTGAGGAGATATCCTTTGAGTTCAAGCGCATTTTCGGTATACGCGCGCTTATGATATTCCTTTCCCAGTACGACATACCGCCGTCCGTTGCGGTGAGCGCATGGAAAAAATGGGGACAGTACGCCGTGGAGATAATTAAGGAAAACCCTTATATCCTTTGCGGGAACGGTATAGATATGCCCTTTGACAAGGCTGAAGCTATGGCGGAAAAAACAGGTTTCCCTATGGACAGCGAAAGCCGTGTGGCTGCCGGAATAACATACATACTGACCGAAAATACATATTCGGGGCATACTTGTCTCCCGTATGACAGACTGAAAGCCGTTTCTCTCAGGTTTCTTGATATCAGCGAAGAACTTTTTGACCGATATCTTGAAAATCAGTGTAAAGAAGAAAACCTTGTCAGATATGAAAAGGAAAACCGGAGCTTTATTTATCTTGCCGATTATTATACCGCTGAAAGATATATAGCCGGGCGGCTCGGAGTTATGAGCTCCGGTCTCAAAGATACGGGTCATGATTATTCAAAGCTCATAGACATAGAGGAACGCGCCAAGGACATAACATACGCCGAACAGCAGCGAAAAGCCATATCACTTGCATTGTCGCAGGGATTTATGATACTTACCGGAGGTCCGGGAACGGGAAAAACTACCACCCTCAAAGCCATATTGTCGCTTTATGAGCAGCGGGGAATGAAGGTAATGCTTGCCGCTCCTACGGGAAAAGCGGCGAAAAGGATCTCCGAACTCACCGGCTGCGAAGCGAAGACCATACACAGAATGCTTGAGGTGATCTTCGATAATAACGAAAAAACGCGTTTCAAGCATAATGACAGCGATCCGGTCGCCTGCGACGTAATGATCGTGGACGAAATGTCCATGGTGGACACTTTGCTTTTCGAGGCGCTTTTGCGGGCGCTGAAGCTTTCCTGCCGGCTCATAATGGTCGGCGACAGCGATCAGCTGCCGTCGGTGGGAGCGGGAAATGTACTGAAGGATATGATCGAGTGCGGCAGACTGCCCGTTGTACAGCTGACGGAAATTTTCCGTCAGGCGCAGAAAAGCTGCATAGTTACAAACGCTCACAAGATAGTGAACGGTATACAGCCTGATCTGAGCCGTTCCGACAGCGATTTCTTCTTTATGCAGAGGCTGGACTTTGAGTCGGCGTCCGATACGGTCGTTGAACTGGTGTCAAAGAGACTTCCGGCGGCTTACGGCTATTCTCCAGCGGAGGATATACAGGTGCTTTGTCCTTCGAGAAAAGGCGCGCTGGGCGTTGTTGAAATGAATAAGGTGCTCCAGATGGTGCTCAATCCTCCGGAAAGCGGAAAACAGGAAGTTAAAGGCATATATTACAATTTCCGGAGCGGCGACAAGGTAATGCAGATCAAGAACAATTATGACATAGAATGGTCAAAGGACGGGGAACGAGGCACCGGTATTTTCAACGGAGATATCGGAATGATAATAAAAGCGGTAAAGGCGGAAAGCAAGCTGTTTATAGAATTTGACGGAAAAACTGCGGAATATACATACGATATGCTCGATCAGCTTGAACTGGCTTATGCGGTGTCGGTACATAAAAGTCAGGGAAGTGAGTTCAATGCGGTGATAATACCGCTGCTTGGCGGCTTTGAAAAGCTTTACTACAGAAATCTTCTTTATACTGCGGTCACAAGGGCGAAAAAACTCCTGATAATAGTCGGTTCTTCAAAAGTCGTTGGCAGAATGGTAGACAATGACCGCAGGACTTTAAGGTATTCCTGTCTGAAAGATATGATAGAGAAGGAGATAAAGTCCGATGACGGTGCTTGCCGATAAATTAAAGGCGTTTATACTTGATATATTTCTTCCGAACCGTTGTCCTTTCTGCGGAAAGATCATAATGTGGGACAGATATGTCTGTGAAGATTGCAGTTCGGCAGTCACCGGAGCCAATGATATTATATGCAGGCGCTGCGGACAGTCGGTATGCGTCTGCGGGGAAAACATCAGATATGACCGTGTGTTTGCGTCCTTCCTTTATAAAGAAAAGCCGGTCAAGGACGCAATATACAGGCTGAAGGTAGACGGAGATACGGGTATTGCCGTATACGCCGCTGACGATATCGCCGCGCATATGGAAAAAGAAAATATTCCTGAGCCGGATATCATAATCCCTGTTCCTATGGGAAAGAAAAAGCGCAGAAAACGCGGGTTCAATCAGGCTGAACTGTTCGCAAAATGTATAGGCAAACGCCTTGATGTTCCTGTGGATAACGATATCCTCTATAAATATGATACCGATGATGAACAGCATAATTACGGAATGAATATCCGAAAGGAACGGGTAAAAGGATTGTTCGGAGCAGAAAAAATTGATCTTTCCGGCGTTTCGGTAATGCTGTGCGACGATGTAATGACTACGGGTTCAACTCTGAACGAATGCGCAGGACTTCTTAAAGAACTTGGAGCGGAGTCGGTAACTGCCGCTGTATGTGCGGTCACTCTGCTTGAAAAAAATAACTGAGAAGGTGATGGATTTGGATATAGGTATCGACCTTGGAACAGCTAATGTACTTATTGCTATGGGTAACAAGGGAGTTGTGCTCGATGAACCGTCCGTTGTGGCATTCAATAAAAAAATAAACGAAGTTATCGCCGTAGGCAGTGACGCTTACAGAATGATAGGCAGGACTCCCGAACATATAACTGTAGTAAGACCGCTCAGCGACGGAGTAATATCCGATCATAAGATGACAGAGAGAATGATAACGGCTTTCATCGAAAAAGTAACGGGAAAACAGCTTTTTATGCCGAATATAATAATGTGCATACCGTCCTCTATAACTGACGTGGAAAGCAGGGCGGTGGTAGAAGCCGCTAAGATCGCCGGCGCAAGACAGGTGTATCTTATAGAAGAACCTGTGGCGGCAATTATGGGCGCAGGCGTGGATATTTCAGCTCCGGACGGAAATATGGTGGTTGATATCGGCGGAGGAACTACCGATATAGCCGTGATCTCGCTTAACGGCGTGGTCGCCAAGCTTTCCCTTAAAATGGCGGGAGAAAAGTTTGACAAGGCGATAGTAAAATATACGAGCAGCAGATACAGAGTGCTTATAGGCGAAAAAACTGCGGAAAATGCCAAGATCGCAGCGGCAAACGTATATGCTCCCGACGGCAGCAGAAAGCTCATTGTCAAGGGCAGACATCTTGTAAGAGGACTGCCGGAACGTATAGAGCTCAATGATTATGATATTTATGAATCCGTGATCGACGGCGTAAGGGAGATAATAGACGGGGTAAAGAATGTCCTTGAACGCACGCCTCCGGAACTTGCCGGAGATATTTATAAGAACGGGATATATCTTACCGGCGGAGGAGCGTTGCTTTTCGGACTGGATAAGCTTATGTCCGCCGAACTGGGCGTGGAGTGCCATATAGCCGACGATCCGCTTTCCTGCGTGGCAAGGGGAACAAGACTGGCGTTCAAAAATCTTGATAAACTGCTTGACGGTTTCGAGCATGTTTCGATGTACAGCTAAAAAACATAATACAAGCATTGAGCGGCATATTCTGTAACGATCCTGAATTTTTACGGAAGGGGATATGTTATGAAATGCACTCTTGCTGAACTGAAAAATAAAGAGATAATCAATATAAAAAACGGCGAGCGCCTCGGCTTTGTTGACGATATCGAATTCGATACCGAAGATCAGACGGTAAGATCGTTTATTGTATACGGCAGAGCAAGGCTTTTCGGGCTTCTGGGACGGGAAGACGATATCATTATAACCTGTGATGATATTGAGATAATCGGCGTTGACACGCTGCTGATATCCGTAGGTGAGGCAGAATTGGCAAAAAGGCGTTCTATATCTGCTAAAAATTTGTTAAAATAGCACAATTGTCAGTGCTTGCATTTTCAAAGAAAATGTGGTATAATATTTAGGCAATGTTTGCGATGATCCATTTCGCAGAAATTCGCACGCATGAGTTTTTACCGGCGGTGCTTTCCCGAAATAAAGCTTCCGGCAAGTCAAGCCATGCGGAGGAAAATAACCAAATTTTATAGGAGGAACTACAAATGGGCGTAGTATCAATGAAACAGCTTCTCGAAGCAGGCGTTCACTTCGGTCACCAGACCAGAAGATGGAACCCGAAAATGGCTCCGTATATCTTTACGGAAAGAAACGGCATCTACATCATCGACCTTCAGAAAACAGTGAAGAAACTTGACGAGGCTTATAACTTCATCAAGTCCGTTGCAGAAAACGGCGACACCGTTCTTTTTGTCGGCACTAAGAAGCAGGCCGGCGATTCCGTCAAGGAAGAAGCTATCCGTGCAGGCGTTCACTATGTAAACGCAAGATGGCTCGGCGGTATGATGACCAACTTCAAGACTATCCAGAGACGTATCAAGAGACTTGAACAGCTCCACCAGATGGAAGAGGACGGCACATTCAATCTTCTTCCCAAGAAGGAAGTTGTAAAGCTCCAGCTCGAGATCGAAAAGCTCGAAAAATATCTTGGCGGTATCAAGACAATGACCAAGCTTCCCGGAGCACTCTTTGTCGTTGATCCGAGAAAAGAAAAGATCGCCGTTGCCGAAGCAAAGAAACTGGGTATCCCTATCGTTGCTATCGTTGACACGAACTGCGATCCGGACGACGTTGATTACGTTATCCCCGGAAACGACGACGCTATCCGCGCTGTAAAGCTTATTGCAGGCGCTATGGCTGACGCAGTTATCGAGGGCAGACAGGGCGAGCAGGAAGCTGCAGCAGCAGAAGAGGCTGAAGCCGAAGAAGAAGCCGCTGAATAATTTATTCCGGCTCAACATACGAAATTTTACGGCAGGTGTAAAATTCTCCTGCCGTATTTCAGAAATGATGAATTTTTAGGAGGAATAAAAATGGCTGTATCCGTACAGGAGATCAAAGACCTTATGAAAGCTACCGGAGTCGGTATGATGGATTGCAAGAAGGCTCTTGAAGAAGCCGAAGGCGATACCGAAAAGGCAGTTACAATACTTCGTGAAAAGGGACTTGCAACACAGGCTAAGAAAAGCTCCAGAGTTGCAGCGGAGGGTATCGTTACTTCCGTTGTTGAGGGCAATGTGGGCGCTGTTGTAGAAGTTAATATCGAAACAGACTTTGCTGCAAACAACGATGAGTTCAAAGCTTTCGTTGCAGCTGTTGCAAAGACCGTTATTGAAAAGGATCCCGCAGATGTGGACGCTCTTAAAGCAGCAACTATCAGCGGAGGAAGCAAGACCGTTGAGGAAACTCTTCAGGATCTGTTCATCAAGATCAGAGAAAATATGGTGATCCGCCGTTTCAAGAGACTTGAGGGTGTTCTCGTTCCTTATGTTCACGGCGGAGGAAGCATAGGCGTTATGGTCAAGCTTGATACCGATCTTCCTGCCGACAAGGTATTTGAAGTCGGCAAGAACTGCGCGCTTCAGGTAGCTGCTATGAACCCTGCTTATCTGAACAGAGAATCCGTTCCTGCGGAAGTTCTTGATGAGGAAAAGAAGATCATTATGACCCAGATGGCAGAAGATCCTAAGATGTCCTCCAAGCCTGAGCAGGTAAGAGCAAAGATCGCAGAAGGCAAGGTCGGCAAATACTACAGTGAGAACTGCCTCCTTGAACAGGCTTATGTAAAGGACGATAAGATGAACGTTCAGAATTACATTAAGACTGCTGCAAAGGAGCTTGGCGGAAATATCAATGTTGTTGAGTACGTCCGCTTTGAAAGAGGCGAAGGCATCGAGAAGAAGAAGGACGATTTTGCTGCCGAAGTTGCCAGCATGGCAAGCGGAAATAAGTAATTGTTCCAAAGCATTACAAAGCGCTCTCATATATAATGGGAGCGCTTTTTTGTATGTTATTGCTCATATTCGGAGTATAAAATAAAAAAGATCCGGAAATTTATTTCCGGATCTGTAATTTTCAGCTTTGACCGTTAAGACCGTTTTCTTTGATTATTGACGCATAATCCTTGAATGCGTAATTCAGGTCAACTTCGCCGTCAATGCCGTTTATTTCACCTGTGGACGAATACTGCCACATTCCGTAATGCCAGCTGTAGCTGTTGTTGAGCTTCTCCTCGTCACCCCAGCTTGCTACCCAGATATCGTATTTCTTTACTCTGGACATATCAACGTTGTCGCCGAAGAATTTTGAATAGCTGTACAGCGTTGCATAATATCCTGCATTTTCAAGTTCCGACATAAATGCGTCTATTATGTCCGTTACTTTTTTACGATCCATTTTTTTGTAAAATTCTTCTTCAATGTCAAGTACAACTGGGTATTTCGGATCGTAATGCTTTATCCTGCTCAGAAAATATTTTGCTTCTTTTCTGGCTTCGGAAACTGTTTTTGCATATGTGTAATGGTAAAATCCGTAGTCAATGCCGTATTCTTCACAGCCGGCTACATTCTGTTCAAGGCATATGTCGGTATCTTCACTGCCGAAAGAACTGCGTATCATTACAAAATCAATGCCGCTGGAAGCAACTTCTTTCCAGTCGATGTCGCCCTGCCATTTGGAAACGTCTATGCCGCAGAGGATATCGTCATATACCG
>CANRJZ010000105.1 GCA_947631055.1 uncultured Clostridia bacterium
GTAGGTGAATGTCACAGTGAATCACGCTTCAAGGGATTTCAGGAAACACTTATCAAATACAATATCGAAACCGATATTGACTATATTATTCAAACGGGGCTGTCTGAGAAGGACGGTTACTCTGCAATGGAACGGATCATTCAAATGCAGAATAGACCAACGGGAATATACTGTGCCAATGACATTATTGCCATAGGGATGCTAAAGGCTCTGAATAAGTACAACAACAGATATTACGATCCCTCAATAATCTCAAGTGACGATATTGCAGAGGCAAGATATACAAAGCCTATGCTTACAACAATAAACCTGCCAAAAGAAGAAATGGCTAAATTTACCGTAAATCTTCTGCTTGACAGACTGAATGGCGGACACAAGTCGGTAATGCGTACAGAGTTTGAAAGCAGCCTTGTTGTCCGCAGCAGCTGCTCACCTATGAATAATGCGGATATGATAGAGTATTACATATGACTGAAAAACCACATCGCCGCCAAACTTCAAAATAAGGTTGACGGCGATTTTCATCGTATAATATTTATCTTAACGGTTCAATAAGAGGGAAGTTTCCGTAAGCTGCAAGATCGACTACAGCATTGTCCAGCTTTTCAAGTGCCTCGGGAATATTGGTGTCGAATATACCCTTTGATCTCTTATACTGCTTTCCGACAATTGAAAGGAATGCTCTGTCGGGAGCCTTTACAAAAGGAAGAGCTTCATCGGTCTTTCCTTCATAATAAAGGACAGTGCCGTGATAAATATGCACAAGAAATTCCTCGGTAACATCAGCAGGCTTTCCGAGATATGTTTCCTTTCCGTTTTCGGACGGTTTTACCACAAGCAGACGGAACTTTATATCTTCATCGGCAAGCCTTTCACCGTCGGTCACTATTCCGATATAATCCAACACCATACGGTTTGTCATATTTGCAATGAGATCATTTTTACCCGTTGTCTCTCGTTTTTTTACATTTTGTGGTGTACCCTCCCTCAGATCCTTTGCACCGCTGAGATATGCGTTGCGCCATATGCTTGATTCCGAACTGTATGCAAGCTGCTCAAAGGCATCTGCGGCAAGAAAACGTGCATTTTTATTATCCGGATCGGCATAGACAACATATGTCGCTGCCTTTGCCGCACGCTGATAATTTCCTTTTTCAAAATCTTCCGCAGCAAGCTCAAGAACTCTCTCTGCTGAGCCGACATATTCAACAAACTGCTTTGCCTCATCTGTTTCTGTTAAAGGGTCCAGCTCTGTGGGATTTCCGTTGTAAAAGCCTAAGTATCTGTTGTAAACAGCACGGGAATTCATTTCAATGGAGCCGTAATACGGACGTGTGTACCATACCTTTTTCAGCTTATCGGGAAGTGAGATAGCTCTTGCAATATCTCGGGGTGTCCTTCCCATATTGGCAAGCAGCAGTGTCTGATCGTGTACATATTTATACACAGCAGCAGTGTTTCTCAGATATGTTTCAACTGCATGGGGGTGTTCGGGAGTATTCTCGTGAGGCCAGTTATGTGACTGGAATACAACATCTGCTTTTCTTCCGTATTTTTCAAGAGCTATCTCGGTAAATCTCCACCAATTTGCGCTGTCACGAATCTTTGCGCCTCTGATAGGATAAAGATTGTGAAGCGTGCCTGTGCAGTTTTCCGCCGCCCAGAAGGCTCTGTATTCGGGGAAGAAATTGTTCATCTCCGCAGGGGCTTCCGTTTCGGGAGTAAGCTGGAATTCGACCTCAAGACCGTCGATGGTGATCGTTGTATCCTCGGTGATGAAATCTGTCGGGCGAATGTAGGAAAGCGTTCCGCCCGACATTGCAAGTCCCAGACCTGTGGAAACGCTTCCCTTCACACCGGGAATAAGATCTCTGCCAAACTGATATTTTGCTCTGTGGAACATTGCAGTGCCGGCGTAAACATTTTCCTTGACGGTTTCCTCATCGAAGCCTGCCGGAACATATATAGGTATCTTACCGTCCTCAGCTCTTCCTACATTCTTCTCGTCAACAACGCCCTTTATTCCTCCGAAATGATCTCCGTGGGAGTGACTGATAATTACTGCTCTGATATTGTCACGGACGTTTTCGCCGAGAGCCTCTTCAAGCAGCTTGACGCCTGTTTTTGCCGATTCTACGCTGGAGGTAACATCAAGGACTATCCAGCCTGTTTTTGTCCTTACAAAGGTAATATTTGCAATATCAAGACCTCTGACCTGGTATATTTTCCCCTTGACCACCTCGAAAACACCTGCTTCAAGATTCGCTTTGCCGTTGAGCCATAAGCTGGGGTGTACTGTATCTGCAGCTGCCCTTGCTTTGAAAAAAGCATATGGCTCTGAGTTCCATACAAGCTCGCCGCTTTCGTCATATATCTTGTGATCCTCCAGTCTTTTAATGCAGTTTTTTCGAGCAAGCTCCAGCTCTTCATTAAAGGCATTGTCAAGGTCGATGCCAAATTCATCGGCAAACTCCTTGTTTGATTTTTTTGTATATTCCGAGGCGTCCTTTGCTTCGGCGTTAAAAATATATTTGCTCATATCCGTTTCCCCCATTACAGCTTTGTGATGACGGGCGCATTCCACCTTCCGCCGAGAGTATCCTCATCGGGCCAGTAGACACGCAGGGTAAGGGTATAATGCTCCTCATCCGAAGGCGCAGGCAGCCAGTTCTTTTTTGCATTTTCCTCCGCCGGCTCATCCTTTGAAATATATATATCAAGGGAGCCGTCGGGATTTCGCAGAACGATATTATCCTGAACATCATAAGTATTTATCGCAATGCGGTTTATCTTGTTCTTTACAGGGAAATGGCTTGGTTCGCCGTAAAGGCTGATTGACCAGAACACTGCTGCATGAGGATATTCATCTGCGTTAATGTGGAGCTTGTAGCTGTTTTTATTGGAAAGCAGTTCACCGTTAATATCGGTGTATGCAACACCATAAACGCTGTCTTCTGGAATATTTGCACCCCAGCCTCCTAAAGCGGTGGACGCACGGCGGAGATAATCATTTCCGTAGCTTCCAACACCTCCTGTAATGATAGACCAACCGTTTGTATGATAAAGATAGTTTTCTCCCCGATGCTCTTTTTTGATATCTTCAAGTCCCTGCTGTCTGCCGACGTCAAGAGCATTTTTCTGCTCATTGGAAAGACTGTTAAAATCAAAGTCTCCTGTGCTGTTGTCAAAGCCAAATTCCTCGAATATTTTAAGTATGTTTTCATCATCAATGGGATTTGTTCTTGAAAGCTCTGCATATAGCTCATAGAATTCCTTTGTGCTTATATTTTCTGAATACTGTGCGGGAACTATGCCCTCTCCGCTTCTAACAGGCTGAATTTTTTCGGGATAAAGAGGTCTTACGGAAAATCTGTCCTGAATTGCATTTGCTGTTTGATAATCCTTCTTTCCCCTTGCTTCCACACGAAGCAGTATCGCATTAAGGGAGTATCTGCTCCTTATCACCTTGTAGTTTTCATAGCCTTCGGGCACCGGCTCGTCCTGATACAGCAGGATATAATCTCCGAAGCTGTTGTCGGGTGTTCTTTTACTTATGGATTCGATGACGTTTGTATATGCGTCCAGAATTGGGAAAAGATAGTATCTTTCGGTAATATCGGGGATATGGATAACATAGGGAGTGTTTGCAAGCTGAGTCCATGCCAGTGAATAAAGGGTATCGTTATTTAATTTAACGATCTTCTTGTTGTTGTGGTCGGGAAATTCTCTCAAATGAGAAAGTCCCTTGTCGTCCGAACCCCAGTGGGTGATCTCGGTAACAATAATGGGAAATGCGTAAATGTAGAGCTGTTTTGCTCTTTCAGTAAGTGTTGACATAAATATCTTCCTTTCTTATCCGTTTAATTTTTCAATGTATGATCTGTCGATAAAGCCTTCAACATCAATGTCATTCTTGACAAAGCCGTTTGATGTAAGAAATTCAGCGGTATAATCAAGCTTTGCCACGGCGGCATCGTCTATGTTATAATCAAGGTACGAGAATGTATCGTCAAAACCGTAAGCCTTTTTGAAAACATCAATGCCCAGTGTGGGAGAAGAGATCGCTTCAAAAAATTCATCGGGGTGTTCTACGGTATATTCCTTTGAACGCTTCATAGCCTTTAGAATAGCTGTGGGGACCTCGGGATTTTCTTCAAGATATTCGGTCCTTCCCGTTGCCAGCCACAGACCTGCCATTTCGGGGTGTGATACGGTATTTTCAATATCAACGCCTATACCCTGCTCCGCAAAATATACATCGTTGTAATAAACAGTGAGCCATGCGTCAGCCTCACCTGTTGTGAATACAGAGGACGCATCGGAAACAACATTGATTATTTCGACCTTGCTGTCATCAATGTCGTAGGCTTCAATAAGGTGCTTCCAGTATTCGTGGTAGTTAGTTCCTATTCCCACTATAACCTTTTTTCCTTCAAGCTCCTTAGGATCTGTGATCCCCGAATCCTTGCCTGCAATGACGCCTAAATTCATCTGATTTGAAGCCAAACCGAAAACCTTCGTATCAACGCCGTTGCTGTATGCCGTAAGTGCGGGAAGATCTCCGTAGATGGCAATATCAAGTGCCTTTGAAGCATACGCCTCGTTTATAGCGGGACCCGCCTCCTGGAATGCCGTAAAATCTGCCGTATATCCCACTGCGTTAAGCTCTTCCGCCAGAAAGCCCTTGTCAAGTGCAAGCTTGAGGCTTTCAAGAAGAGGATAGCTGTCGTTTCCCGGGGAGCCGATCCTTACCTTTTTAAGCTCGGTGTTTTCAGATGAAACGTTTTTTTCTGCCGAAGTATCGGCTGATGATCCTGTTCCTGCCGTAGTTGCCTGACCGCAGCCTGTAAGTCCTGCAAGCAATGCTCCTGCGATCATCGCTGAAATGATCCTTTTGTAGTTTTTCATTTTGATTTCCTCCATAAATATTTATTTATTGTTTGATCTCTGCCAAGGGGTCAGCAGAGAAAAAATAACACTTATAAGTTTGTCCATTATGATTCCCACAACGCCTATCACTATCATGCAGACTATTACAGTTTCCGACTGCATAAGGCTTCTGGCGTTGCTCATTCTGTAACCTATTCCCGAAAGCGATGCGATAAGCTCTGCGGCAACAACTGCCATCCATGAAATTCCGAGTCCAAGCTTCAGTCCCACAAGAATACTCGGAAGAGCGTGGGGAAGATATACCTTCACAAATGTTTTTACTTTGCTCAGCTTGTAAAGCTTTGCCACCTCTATGTATCCGCTGGGCGTTTCGGAAATACCGCTCATTGTATTTACCATGATCGGGAAAAAAGCGGCAAGAACGATAACCACGACCTTAGAAGCTTCACCGATCCCGCACCACAGGATTATCAGCGGTACCCACGCAATAATGGGTATCTGTCTGATAACTGTCACAGTCGGCAGGAAAATATGCTTTACTGTTTCCGACATTCCTATCAGAGAACCAAGCAGTATTCCAAGAACAGCAGCGATCAGATAACCCTTTAATACTCTGCCGAGGCTTATTCCCAGATCCTCCTGAAGCTGTCCTGTCTGCACCATCTCAGCTATCTTTTTGCCGACGGTGGAAATGCGAGGTAGAATGCTTTCCGGTGTGTCCGTATAATTGGTTGAATAGAACCATAGCAGCAGTATCACCGCAGGAAGCAATATTCCCAGTAATACTGATTTTATTTTATTTACTTTCATTTCAACACCTCAGATCATGAATTCTGTTTCTTCAAGCAGATCAGCAGAATCCTCAAAGAAGAAGTTATATATTTGTTTTTTGTATGCGGCAAATTCTGCACTGCCTCGATTGCGTCTTGCATATTTGTCTGTTTTGATTATCTTTTTTATTTCACCGGGTCTTGCTGACATTACAACTATCCGCTCACCCAGAAATATGGCTTCATCAATGTCGTGAGTTACCATTATCATTGTTGTTTCCTTTTCTTTCTGTATGCGAAGGATCTCACGCTGCATCTGTATTCGTGTCAGTGCGTCCAGAGCGCCGAACGGTTCATCGAGAAGCAGCATTTTCGGATCTCCCGCAAGTCCTCTTGCAATTGCTGCACGCTGTGACATTCCGCCCGAAAGCTGTGACGGGTAGGAGTTTTCAAATCCTTTAAGTCCAACCAGTTCAAGATGCTCTTTAACCAGCTTTTCTTTTTTGTCTTTCTGAAGATCTTTGATCCCAAAGCCCACATTGTCCTTGATCTTTAGCCATGGAAGAAGCCTGTGATCCTGAAAAACCATTCCGCACTGCGGAACAGGTCCGGTCACCTTTTCACCGTCACGTTCAACAACGCCGTCGCTGTAATCAACCAGTCCGCAGATTATCTTGAGAAGCGTACTTTTGCCGCACCCGCTGTGACCTACTATTGTAACGAATTCTCCTTCATTTATTGTAAGGCTGATGTCCTTCAATACCTGAAAGGCTTTTCCGTCAGTTACATATTCCTTGTTAAGATGTTCTACCTTAACGATCTCATTTTTGCTCATTTTCTCTCATCTCACTTTGATTTTATATCATACAAACAAGATTTGCTTTGTATGATTTAATTATAAAGCCAAGGTGAGGAAAATTCAAGAAGAAAAACTGCAAACGTTTGCACATGCTTCAAAATTTTGCATTATCTTTATGCTGAATACAATAATTTTCAATTGATTTTCCTTTGATCTACATAATTATCCGGTTTAAACAAACAAATTACGCAAACGTTTGCAGATAAAAAAAGCTGCTTTTACGCAGCTTTTGTATTTTGAAAATTATTTTATTACAGAATATGCTTATATTTTTTGCAAACGTTCTCAAATGCTTGTTATGAAGTGTGAAATATACGATTTTGTTTCCACAAAATCCATTGCAGCGATTTGTGACGAGTGCCACAGCTGCGGATATTACGAAGGCAACATTTATCTTGCAGTCGGCTGCCCCACCACTATGCTCACATCTCAGCGTGAAAGCACAAGAGAATATTTTTGAGCAATCCCTATTTTGTGATCTTGGATTACTAATAATTATTATTATGTTTTTGGCAGTGGGGAAGGTCGGAAGAAAGCGACTTTCTGTGTTAAGTTTGGTATTGGCACCATTTGTTTATGATTTTGGAACGATGCTGTTGTTATCAGGATATGATTA
>CANRJZ010000106.1 GCA_947631055.1 uncultured Clostridia bacterium
ACTTTTCCATCTCTGGAATTTCAGGGTCTTTGGTTCGTTTCGTTCTGTTGTTCAATTTTCAAGATTCCGTTCGCCCCGCCGGCGTCTCTTCCGCTCCGCTTTTCGCTCGATCCCTCGGCTTCGCTTCGCTTCCGTCCCTTCCGCGGAACTTTTTTATTATACCACTTCTCACTTAGGTTGTCAAGAGGGTTTTCAAAATTTTTCTCTCTTAACAAGTTTACCCTCAGCGAGTCAGCTTATTTAGTATACTACAATCGACTGTTTTTGTCAAGCTATTTTTTCATAATCAGCGTTTTGCACACAATTTAAATTAATTTTGATTTCAAAATGTGCATATTTTACAAAACCGCTTGATTTTACATCCTTTATACTATATTAAATATATCAGCTTTACCGGAATCCATATCAAAATACATTCATATTATACTTACATATTTAATGCAGACTTTTGATGATCGGCGCCGAAAGATCAGGCTGTTGGCTGAAATAAATTATAATTTACCGCACTGTAAAAAAAGCGGAAAAATCTGCAAAATGACTTTTCCGCTGTTTGTTCTTGTCATTCGTCAAGTTTGAGGACTGCCATAAAGGCTTCCTGAGGAACTTCGACCGTGCCGAGCTTGCGCATACGCTTTTTGCCTTCCTTTTGCTTTTCAAGAAGCTTTTTCTTTCGCGTGATGTCGCCGCCGTAACATTTTGCAAGGACATCTTTGCGCATGGCTTTGACTGTTTCTCTGGCAATTATTTTTCCGCCTATGGCAGCTTGTATCGGCACTTCAAAAAGCTGTCTGGGGATATTATCACGCAGCTTTTCGGCGATTTTTCTTGCTCTCGGATAGGCGTTGTCGGCGTGAACTATAAAAGAAAGCGCGTCAACTATCTCTCCGTTCAGCATAATGTCAAGCTTGACAAGCTTTGAAGGAGCATATCCCATCAACTCATAATCAAGGGAAGCATATCCTTTTGTACGTGATTTCAGAGCGTCAAAGAAATCGTATATTATTTCATTCAGAGGCAGTTCATAGTGAAGCTCCACGCGAGTTTCGTCAATGTAGCTCATATTCTTGAATATGCCGCGCCTGCCCTGACAAAGTTCCATTATGTTGCCCACGAAATCACTTGGGGAAAGTATGGAAGCCTTTACCATCGGTTCTTCGGCGGAAGCGATATTTGCCGGATCGGGATAGTTTGTAGGATTGTCTATATAAACCGTCTCTCCGTTCGTAAGGTTTACTTTGTAAATTACCGACGGGGCGGTAGTTACAAGATCAAGGTTATATTCCCTTTCGAGACGTTCCTGGATTATCTCCATATGGAGAAGTCCGAGAAATCCGCATCGGAAACCAAATCCCAGCGCAACGGACGTTTCCGGCTCAAAGGACAGGGAAGCGTCGTTGAGCCTCAGCTTGTCAAGTGCATCGCGGAGATCGCCGTAGCGTGCGCCGTCTGCGGGATATATTCCGCTGAATACCATAGGATTGACTTCACGGTAGCCCGGCAGTGCGCTTTCGCAGGGGTTTTCCGCATTGGTGACGGTATCGCCGACTTTGGTATCGCCTATGGATTTTATGGAAGCGGTGATGTAGCCGACTTCTCCGGCTTTGAGAGAGCCTGCGTTCACAAGCTCCATAGCGCCCATGTAGCCTGCTTCGGTAACGGTAAATTCCGCGCCTGTTGCCATTAGCCGTATCGTATCGCCTGTTTTTACTTCTCCGTCTATGACGCGGACATAAATGATAACTCCCTTGTAGCTGTCGTAAAAACAGTCGAATATAAGCGCTTTCAGCGGTTTGGACAGATCGCCTTTCGGGCATGGTATGTCGGTGACGATCTTTTCAAGAACGGCTTCGATATTTATTCCCACCTTGGCGGATATCCTCGGCGCATCTTCGGCAGGGATACCTATCACGCTTTCTATTTCGCTGCATACCCGTTCCGGATCTGCGGAAGGAAGGTCTATCTTATTGACTACGGGCATAACTTCAAGGTCGTTCTCAATGGCAAGATATGTGTTTGCAAGAGTCTGTGCCTCTATTCCCTGAGAAGCGTCCACAACAAGGACGGCTCCTTCGCAGGCGACAAGGGAACGTGATACTTCGTAATTGAAATCCACATGACCCGGCGTGTCGATAAGATTAAAAACATAATCCTTGCCGTCTTTGGCTCTGTAATTCAGCCGGACGGCTCTTGCTTTTATGGTAATGCCTCTCTCTCGTTCGATATCCATATTATCAAGGAGCTGATCTTCCATATCCCGTTTTGCAACGGTGGAGGTCAGTTCGAGTATGCGGTCGGCAAGAGTGGATTTTCCGTGATCTATATGAGCTATTATGCAGAAATTGCGTATATTTTCCTGATCGTATGACAAATGAACACTTCCTTTGAAACAAATGCGCGCTTTGGCATGCGGCAAATAAAAATGTGCCGCCCGATCCGTTTCCGGTAAAAGCGCTGTGTTCATTATACCATATGGGAGCGATTTTGTAAAGAATTTTCTCTGCGGCAGCAGCGGCGCAAAAAATTCTCAGTGAATTTTTAAAATACTATTCCATTTGCAAGGAAAATGTGGTATACTAAATATGAAATATTGAAAGGAGAGCTTCCTTGTGCGGGAGCGCGTATTGTCATTATGAAAACTTTATGGCGCAGTTTCTTTATCGCAGCGGTGTCCCTCGGAGGAGTCGCGTTTGCGAGGATCATTGCGGAGATCCTGAAAAATGAAAATAAAAAATATATTGACATCTGAAAGATGCCATAACCGGAGTTGTAACACTTTATGAATAAATATCAGAAACTGGCGGGAAATACGCTGATATTCGCTATCGGCAGTTTCGGGGCAAAATTCCTGAGTTTTTTCCTGATAAGGCTTTATACCGGCTGCCTTGACGCAGATGAATACGGCACCGCCGATCTTTTATATCAGACGGTAAATGTTCTTTATCCGATAGTTACGCTGAGTATGGCGGATGCTATCATTCGTTTCGGAATGGTGAAAAGCTATGACGGCCGTTCGGTCTACACAACGGCGATAGTTTCTGCTGTAATGGGACTTGCGGCCCTTGCGATACTTTCGCCGCTTTTCAATCTGTCCGGAATGTACAGGGAATATTCTTTCCTGCTGTATGTGTACTGTTATTTTTCCTGTTTCAGGCAGCTTGCTTCAAACTTTGTTCGGGCAAAGGGATATGTTAAACTGTTTGCGGCGGACGGGATAATTTCTACGCTGACAATAGTGATATGCAACGTTATCTTTCTTGTATTTCTGAAAATGGGGATAACGGGATATATATTGTCGATAATAGTTTCCGACGCGCTTTCATTTGCAGGACTGACTTTTATCGCAGGTCTGCATAAGTATCTGGATATAAAATATTTTACAAAGAATATCTTTAAGGAAATGCTGAAATATTCAGCGCCTCTGATACCGACTTATGTGCTTTGGTGGGTAACTTCCGCCTCGGACAGGTGGTTCGTTATATCTATGAGAGGCGAAGCGGAAAACGGCATATACAGTGCGGCTTATAAAATACCGTCGCTGCTGATGATGTTTACGACGCTGTTTTTCCAGGCGTGGCAGATGTCCGCCATCGAGAACCGCAACGACAAAGGGCTGTCAAAGTTTTACAGCAAGGTATACGGCGCATACAGTTCGCTGCTTGCGGTCGCCGCCGCCGGAATAATACTTTTTGTAAAACCGCTTACATATCTTCTCGTTGACAACGATCCGGAAAAAAACTATATTTTCGGATATCATTATACGCCGATACTGGTAATCGCAATGGTCTTTCAGTGTCTTTGCCAGTTCACGTCAAGCGTTTACAATGTAAAGAAAAGATCGGTCAATGCTATGCTTACAAGTCTTATCGCTGCTGTAGTCAATATAATACTGAACTTCCTTTTTATACCGAAATGGGGAGCTTACGGGGCGGCTATAGCAACGGCGGCGGCTTATGCCTCCTGCTTTGCGGTAAGGATATTCGACGTGACAAATCTTATAAAATTCAAAGCGGGTCATGCAAGAATGCTCATCAACACCGTACTGATATGTGTTATGGCAGTTATTGCAATAACCGAACCAAAGCTCGTTTATCTGTGGCTGATATTGCTTTTCCTTGCAGCGGCGGGGTTCAATGCAGGAGCGGTGATCAGCACATTCAAAAAGATACTTGAACGCAAAAACGCATCAAATTCATAAGGAGAGATATTATGGGAATAGCATTCAGGGAATTTCACAAGGATTATGAAAGATGGGCTTGGCAGATAAACGGCAACATCTCATATTCCGAAGATATCAAAATGTTTTCACTGACAGCCAAGGATACAAGCTACGTTATCGGCGTGCTTGACGACGGATTTATACTTCACGGATATTTCGGAAAGAAGATCCCCGATGACGACCTTACATATCTGCTCCGCCTGACGGAAAATCCGTGGACGCTTAAAACAAATATGCGCGACAAAGGAACTTTTATGGATTCGGCGGCTTTTGAATATCCATGCCACGGAACGGGCGATTACCGCGAACCTTGCCTTATGGTAATGGACAGCGACGGTATGACCACCTGTGACATTCGCTATGTTTCACATAAGATCTATAAGGGAAAGCCCGCTCTTGAAGGGCTGCCGGCGACCTTTGCCAAAGAAAATGAAGCAGAGACCCTTGAGATAGACTGCATCGACAAGCATACCGGTCTGGAAGTTGTTCTCGTTTATACGGCTTTTGAAGATCTGAACGTTATCACAAGGAGCGTCCGCCTTAAAAATACCGGAAGCGCTCCTCTTGACGTAAAAAGAGTGCTTTCTGCATGTGTGGATCTCGACAACGACGGCTACGATCTTATCACTCTTAACGGCAGCTGGGCAAGAGAGCGCATTGTGGAGCGTTCAAGGCTCCATCACGGCAAACAGGGCGTTGATTCCGTAAAGGGCGAATCCTCTCATCAGAACAATCCGTTTATGGCGCTGGTTTCCCATAATGCGGACGAGGATATGGGCGAGGCTTACGGTTTCAATTTCGTCTACAGCGGAAATTTCTTTGCTCAGGCGGAAGTTACCCAGCATAAATACACCCGCGCCGTAATGGGAATAAATCACTTTGATTTTAACTGGCTCCTTGAACCGAATGAGACGTTTACCGCGCCGGAAGTTGTTATGGTATATTCCTGCGAAGGCATAGGCGGAATGTCAAGGACTTTCCACGATCTGTACCGTCAACATCTTATCCGCGGCGAATACAAGGACAAACGCCGTCCTATTCTTATAAACAACTGGGAGGCAACATATTTCAATTTTGATACAGACAAGCTTATCGAGATCGCAAAACAGGCTTCCAAGCTTGGGATAGAAATGCTCGTTATGGACGACGGCTGGTTCGGTCATCGGGATTCGGACAACAGCTCGCTCGGAGACTGGTATGTATACGAGAAGAAGATAAAAGGCGGTCTGAAACATCTTGTTGATGAAGTGAACAAGCTGGGAATGAAATTCGGCATATGGTTCGAGCCGGAAATGATCTCTCCCGACAGCGATCTGTACAAGGCTCACCCCGAATGGGCGATACAGATCCGGGGACGGGAACTTACCATGTCCCGCGAACAGTATGTGCTTGATTATTCAAACAAGGAAGTCCGCGACTACATTTACGGCTTGATGAAGAATATACTTGACAGCGCAAATATCGAGTATATAAAGTGGGATATGAACCGTCAGCTTACCGAAGTAGGTTCAACGTCTCTGCCGAAGGGTCGTCAGCGCGAACTCTGGCACAGGTATGTTCTGGGAGTTTACGATCTGATGAACAGACTTACATCGGACTATCCCCATATTCTTCTGGAGAACTGTTCCGGAGGCGGTGCAAGATTTGATCCGGGTATGCTGTACTATTCGCCGCAGATATGGTGTTCCGACGATACGGACGCTATAGAACGCCTTAAAATACAGCATGGCACGTCCATATGTTATCCGGTCTCGGCTATGGGAGCGCATGTTTCCGACTGCCCAAATCACACGGTAGGACGTTCGACTCCGTTCTCCACAAGAGGTAATGTTGCTATGGTAGGAACATTCGGATATGAACTGGACGTTACGCGCATACCGCAGGAGGACAGGGAGGCTATCCCCGCGCAGATCGCAGAATTCAACAAATACAATCCTATTATCAGGACGGGCGATCAATACCGTATAGGCAATATTTTTGAGGACAACACATGGGACGCATGGATATTTGTTTCAAAAGACAGATCGGAGGCGGTATTCACATTCGTTCAGGTGCTTGGCAGACCTAATTACAGGAACAGGCGGATAAAGCTGAAAGGTCTTGATCCCGACGCGATGTACAAGAATATGGCAAACGGAGAGGTACACAGCGGTACAGCACTTATGAATGCAGGCATTTTCATAGGTCTTAACGGAGATTTTGCCTCTGATGTTATCCATTTTGTAAGGCAGTGATATGCATTTTTGCAATAAGCAAAGCCCGCAGGGATATTCCTGCGGGCTTATTTTGTGAGATCGTCAGCGGCTTCAGCCGTATTTTTTAAATTTAGTGTACTAAATTGAGAAAAAAGTTCGCCAGCCTTTCAAGGCTGCGGTTTCCAAAGGCAGAGCCTTTGGTCGCTTTCCGCAGAAAGCGAAATCCCCTTCCCCCAAAGCGCTCTGCAAAGGGGTGAATTTCCAACAGCCTTTAGCTGTTGGAAAGAGGGGAACGCTCTGCAAGAGAGAGCGTTCCCCTTGAAATAAATGTTCAAGTATTTTTATATCTTTTCAAACAGTCCAGTGGACTGTTTGAAAACGGAGCAAAAACTTATTGATCTATGTTGTCAAACAGCTCACTGGGCTGTTTGACAAGGTTTAGATGACAGTAATCGTTAATTCAAGGGGGCGCCCTCAGCCAAACGCAGTTTGGTTTTCGCAGAGGCAGCCCCCTCTTTAAGTCGCTAAAGCGGCTTAAACGACGCAAGCGTCGTTTTATTCACACCTTTGCGGAGCTCTTGAAAAAGGGGAGTTTCGCGCTCTGCGGAGCGCGACGAGGGCTTTGCCCCTCGACCCCACCAGCGCGGCTGCGCTGGA
>CANRJZ010000107.1 GCA_947631055.1 uncultured Clostridia bacterium
TCTGATCCGGACGGAAAAGCTGGATCTTTCCGCTTGCAGTTCTGTACGCTTTCAGACCCTCAAAATCAGCCTGACCGTAATGCAGGCACATTGCCGCAGGATCCATAGGGATAGGTCCGTAAGGAACTATTCTGGCGTCATGCCAGCCCTGACCTTCATCATAGTTCATCAGGAACATATGGTCGGTAAATATCTTACCAAATCCAAGTTTGCTCTCGTCGTCAGGCTTAGCCTTGGGCGAAGTTGTTCTTGTAACTTTTATTTCCATCATTTGGAACGCTTCCTTTCATAAAATAAAAATACAAGTTTATTATATCACAGCAGTATTGCAATTTCAAGATAAAAATAGTATTTTTTTATGATTTTTTGCATAAATTTCCTTGTGAACTTGCATTACCGCTGTTTATGGCGGCAAAATCAGCATATCTTGCACAAAAAAGGCTGCCTTATTTAATAAGGCAGCCTTGATCTTATCACATAAGCTTGTTTCCGCATTCAGCGCAGAATTTCGCATTCGGGCTGGTTATCTTAGCACCGCACTGGTCGCAGAAACGAATTTTTGGCTTTTCTTCTGCCGGAGCGGCTTCTTCCTTCGGAGCAGTCTCTTCCGCAGCAGCAGCTTCCTCAGTCGGAACAGCTTCTTCCGCCGGAGCGGTCTCTTCCGCCGGAACAGTTTCTTCCGCTTCTTCGGGAATGCTTTCGCTTGTTTCTTCCTCAGATACGGGAGCGCTTTCCTCCGATACGCCGTTGTCATCTTGTTCTGAATCTTGCTGCGGAGTTTCTTCATCTGTATCAGCCGATGCGGGAACATCAGCATTCTCGCCGTCTGAAGGTGTTTCTTCGGCAGGTTCGGCTTGTGAAGTTCCTTCCTCAGCGATATTTTCCTGCTCTGCTTTGGGCTCGGCTTCCGCTGCCGGAGCGTCAGGAACCGGAGTTTCAACAGGGATAGAAGCCTGCATAGCTTTTTCCTGAACGGCATTTTCAAGAAGTTCTTTCATATGTTCGGCAGAACGCTTGTCGTGAATAAAGTTTACAAGAGATGTAAGGACCTTTGAAACGTTTTCAACTATATTCTTGTTCAGCGAATTAGGAAGATCGACCGTTTCGCCGTTTCTCTTAACGGCGGTAAGCACAGATGACATAAGCGTCCTCTTAGCTTGGAAAGATGCTATTTCATCTATTTTGATCCTGTTCATTACGCCTTTTGAAAGTATGTGCAGGTATTCGGTGGTGACAGTGAAGCTGTCGCCGTTGTTGCCTTCGTGAAGAAGTATGGGAAGTTCATATCTTCCTGCCGAAATATAGGTCTTGCAGGCAGTTTCGTACTTGTCATAGAAAAGATTTGACAGCGTTGGAACGCAAAGGTGGACGGAGTTGACATTGAATTCGTCCATTTTGCCGCTGAGGTGCCAGATGTAATCTTTGGACTCGTTCTTTTTGAGCGCGGATATATGGGCGTCAAGAGCGTCGATATATCTTTCCTTGGCAGCTTCGTCAAGAGGCATTGTATTGAGCTTTCTGATAAGTTCAGCAGATTTTTTTGCCGTAAGGGCTTCGATGTTTCCACAAAGTTCACGGACTTCCTTGTCGGCGATCTCAGACATAGCCTTTTTGATGTTGTCGGAGTAGATCTGTTTAAGCTCGGCAGGGCAGTCATGACCGTATTCCTGTATTTTGATCTGAGCCTGTATAAGCTGCTCTTTATCCATATCGTCAATGCCTTCAACGAAGGAATCGAGATCGGCTTTGTTGAGTTCGTATACGCGGGCATTGATCTTTTCGATATAGGGTGCTGTCTTTTCTTCTGGATAATTTCCTGAAAGGAGTTCTTTCTTGACAGCGTCTGCCTTTTCAAAGTCGTATTCTTCGATATTTCCGGCAATGCGGTCGATCCTCTCGGTCTCGATGGCGTCGTCGCGCTTGTCGGCAGCTTCGATACTGCGTTCGTAAAGTTCCTCGCCGATCTCACTGCGCTTTTCTTCTGCGTTTCTGCGGAATTCGGCGATCTGTTCTGACGTCATATCGGCTGTGCTGTCGATCACCTTTCTGTAATCTGCGATCCTGATCGCAGCTATGCGGCTGTCGATATCGGCAGCGTACTGTTCGGCAAATTCTGCATATTTTTCATTTTGCAGAATGTTTTCTTTGAGTTCTTCAAGCTGTGGTATGTCTTTTTCGTCCATATTTCCGCAGAATTCGTTTATTTCGGCAATAAGGAGCTCGCGCTCGCGTTCTTCGATCTTCTTGAAGTATACCGCCGTAAATTCCTTGTCATAGCTTTCGTCGGAAAGCTTGATCCTGAGTTCGTCAAGTTCGGGCTGTTCCATAGAGAATATGTATTTGCAAAGTTCGGCAAGCTCGGAATTCTTGAGTTCAACAACTCTCTGAGTGATGCTGTCAAGATATTTTTCTTTGAGCTGCGGGTCATATTCTTTATCGGAATTGACGATCTCGTCCCTGAGTTTATCGAGTTCTTCCTGCTGCATTGAATCGATGCCGGAACACATTTCGTCCAGTTCCTCGTTGAGCAGATCTTTTTCACGCTGTTCTACCTTTGCGGCATATGGAGCGGCGATCTCATCGCTGAATCTGCCGTATTCGATAGCATGCTTCATAGCTTCAAGCTGTTCGGCTGTAGCAAATTCAACGCCGTCAAATATCTTAGCGGCTTCGTTCACTTCATAATTGTTTATGGCGTCTGTTATTGTCTTGATAGGACCGTATGTAAGGTGTCCGGGATAACCGCCGTCGGAAAGCTTGTGCAGCAGTTCTTCAAGCTGTTCCTTTCCGAGTTCGTCATAACCGTTCATAAGACCGTCGATCTCGGAACGTATGTTGTTTTCCTTTATTTCAAAAGTCTTTATCCTGTAATAATCCGCTATGGATTCGTCATATCTTCCGGAGGAAAGCTTATCTATGATGGAATCAAGCTGTTCGGCGGTAAGCTTTTCGGGATTTTCAAGCATAGCTTCTATCTCGTTCTTCTGAGCCGCGTCGGAAGCCTTTTTGATCCTTGACATAAACGGCTTTACAACGGCTTCGGGATAGTCGTATTCCGAAATTTCCTCTTTAAGGGCGGCTATCTCTCCGAGAGTCATAACGGGAAGGCTGAGACAGCACTGTTCCAGTGCGGAAGTCTGAACTACGTCAAGCGCAAGATTTACTTTTACAAGATATTTGGCTTTTGTATCGTCATCAAGAGTAGTGTTCTGTATATTTTCGGCAAGGAAGTGCAGTTCCGATTCGTTGAGTGCGGAAAGGTTGCGGCACAGGTCTCTTACATATGCTTCGTTCTTTACCGCAAGCTGCATCTGCTCCGGCGTATCGAACAGTGTGCCGTTGAATGTGCGTCTTTCCTTGTCAAGGATATCTATATGTTCGTCAAGTTCTTCGATGTATCCGCTGTTTGAAAGTCCGTACTTTTCGGATACCTTTATAAGCTGTTCACGGAGTATGCAGGACTGCTCATATCCGGCGCAGAATCTGCCTTGCTCGTCAAAGCTTTCGTCAAGTATATAATCGTTGAGAATGATATTCTCGAGATCTTCGCCGGATACCGGAGCGATCTGCCAGAATTCGGCAATAGCGGCAAGATTTTCTGTTTCTTCGGGATACTTTCTTGAAGCGTAATAGAAGATACGGTGATCGGCAGGTTTATGGGTCACCAGTTCTTCGATCATGAATTTTTCTTCGTCCTCGCTGTAGCTGTTCTGCTCAAGCTTGCGAATGCCGTTTTTGTAAAAACTGAAATCATCGGCGGAGTAGCTTACATCGTCTTCGGTATCTTCTTCTTTATATTCGGCCGATACGGCATTGATGAAGGCAAGTTTTACGGCGTTGATATCTTCCGTGCCTTCCGTTTGTCCGAGGGCGGCAAGATCCTCCGTAAGACTGCCGCTGTTTATGACAGGGGAATAATATTTTTCAGTGAAATCCTCCTTGGAAAGCTCGACTCCGTTCTTTCTGAGAGCGGCTGACGTAAGATCAAGTATAAATTCGAGCTCCGAGAAATCATAGCCGATCAGTTCAAGCATTTCGGTATTGCGTGAGAATGTTTTTATGATGTTGTCTATCTGTGCGAAGTAAGATTCTATGGCAATAGCTCTTGTTGTTTTTGAGTCGATCGCGACGTTGTCGCCGAAAAGCATAAAGTTTATGGTCTTTGCGCCGGAAAGATCGGGTAGCAGCGCGGAACATTCCTCAAAATATTCCTTGAAGCGTTCGGCGGCATATTCCTTGTCTACAAAGGCTGCCTGTCCCAGCGGAGCAGATTTCCAGAAGAAATCGCTGGTATACTTTTTGAAATGCAGTACGCTGTTCGTAAGAGGAGTTACGGGAGCATATTTTTTGCCTTTTTCGCGCATGTATTCTTCGTTTACTATTATGGTATCGTTTTTGCCGTTTATCATCCATTCTTCGGAGAGGAATGCGTCCTCGGCGAGCAGGTCTGATATATAAACGAAACCGTTCTGTTCGGCAATGCCGCGGGCTTCCATAAGATTGAAAGCCGACCAGTTTGCAGCGTCCTCGGACATTATGAGCATATCCGACATACGGCAGATGTGCAGAGCGTTGCTGTGGGCTTCCTCATCACTGCACAGCGAGATAAGCTCACCTTTTACAAAAGGATGGCAGATGAGCTTGTGTTCTCCGGAGAGGAACCTTTCTTCAAATTTTTCGGGAAAAGCAAGGCACTTTTCCTTAAAGGCGTCATATTGCCTGAATGTTTCCACAAATATTACCCCCGATCAGAAAGTTATACAATATAATGATACCAATTCGGCTTAAAAATGTCAAGAATATTTGCGCACTTTTTACATTTTATAAAAGATTTACGGTCCGGATTACAGCATTTTGACGATAAAAACAATTAATGTGCAGGATCAGCTTTTTATGCCGTACCTTTTCCGGACATAAGATAAAGAAATGCGGGTATGTCAGCCTATGCGAGCCGTAAAGGCTTCAAGCCTTCGTTTGAGTGCGGCGGCAGGGAGACCTACGACGTTAAAAAAGTCTCCGTTCACGGATTCGGCAAGGATACAGCCTTTTCCCTGTATGCCGTATGCGCCGGCTTTGTCCATAGGTTCGCCGGTGGCGATATAGTCTTTTATTTCCTTTGTGCTGAGCGGATAGAATTTTACCAGCGTTTTGCTGGAAAAGCTTTCACGCAGTTCGCCGCATGCAAGGCATACTCCCGTTATCACCGCGTGAGTCCTTCCCGAAAGCCGTTTCAGCATTTGTTCGGCGTCCTTTGCGTCGGCGGGTTTGCCCAGTACCGTTCCGTCGATCAGCACTATCGTATCGCTGCCTATAACGATACTGTCCGGATATCGTGCGGAGATGAAAGAAGCTTTTTTTACCGCAAGGAACTCAGCGCTTTCTTCCGCAGCGATATTTTCCGGTATGGTCTCGTCTATGTCGGCGGGAACGGTATCAAATTCCGGAACGACGTATTGAAGCAGTTCTTTGCGCCGCGGCGAAGCGGAAGCAAGTATTATTTTCCTTTTCATGATAGCAACCCTTTCTTTTAACGGTAAATTTTGTCCGGCGCAGACTGCCGGTGTGCGTCAAGACCCGTCCGTATAGGGAGCTTTTACCGGTATTCCCATACGGACGGGCCGTTAAAGATCATTCGTCATCTTTGAAATTTGTCATTTTTATATTTTTTTTGAAATTTTTGCGGACTTTGCGGTATCTGAACTTGTCGCGCACTTTCCGGAAAAAATCTCCTCCGAAGAACAAAGCTATGTTCAGCAGGGATAAGATTATTGATATCCTTACGTTCCAATATGAATTCAGTATCTGCATAAAATAACCGAAGGGCAGATGTTCGCTTATTGCGAGCGAGATCGCATAAAGCGGTATGAAATCGGCTGCTATCAGCACTAAATAGACCCATGCCAGCCACTTCATTTTTACGGGAATGAAAAAGAACAGCAGCAGTTTCCTGTTGGGATCAAGTATAGCTACTGCAAGGAACAGTGAAAGATTAAGGTACTGATTTGTTGCATATCCTGTGATAAAACCGACGATAACTGCAAGCAATACTCCGGTAAAATAATATACATTGAACCGGAAACCACCCCAATAGTTTTCAAGATCGGTACCGAACAGCCAGTACAGATACAGCCAGAACAGCATACCTATCGGACCGCTGCTTTCGGGAATGAAAATAAAGCTTATCAGACGCCATATCTGACCGTGAAGTATCGCAGAACGGTCGAATGACAGATATTCATAGATCGGCAGAGTAGGGAACAGGTACTGAAAAGCAAAAAGAATACCCGTTCCTATGACTATATAAAGCATAAGATTGCTGATATAGAACCGCCCGAATTTTCTTTCAAGTTTATTGAGAATATTCAACAGTATGACCTCGTTCCATTTAAAATAATAAAATTATTATACCACTTGTCTTCAATTAATTCAACTGTTTTTGGAAAATTGTATCATATATCCCTGAAAATGAAAAATATGTATTGCAATTTCCGACAAAACCGGTTATAATATAACTATATTGATTTCTGGAGGAGTTTTAAATGAGCATGAAAATTACCGAAGATACCATTATCGGCGATATCCTTGACGCTGACGGTGAGACCGCTCCGTTTTTCCTTGAAATGGGTATGCACTGCCTCGGCTGCCCTGCTTCAAGAGGCGAAAGCATTGCGGAAGCCTGTGCCGTTCACGGAGTTGATCCTTCGGGTCTGGTGGCTAAGCTGAACGAGCATTTTGCCGGAAAATAACAGGCTGCTTTGCGGGACGATGTTTATTCGTCCCGTTTTTGCGGTATGCAGCCTTGTTTCCCGCGTGCGGGAACGGATCCTGCCTTTGAATAATATTGCAAAATGATTTACAAAAAATTCATAAAAATCTTTGAAAAGCTATTGACAAAAGTTTTATGCCGTGATATAATAATTAAGTCGTTGAATAAAGGACGATTTGCGAGTGTGCTGGAATAGGCAGACAGGCACGTTTGAGGGGCGTGTGTCGTATGACGTATGGGTTCAAGTCCCATTA
>CANRJZ010000108.1 GCA_947631055.1 uncultured Clostridia bacterium
AGTCTTATGAAGAAGCTACAGGCGCTGCAGAAGCTGCTCCCGCTGAGGATGCTGCTGAAGAGGCTCCCGCTGCTGATACTGCTACAACACCTGCTGAGGAAGCTCCCGCTGCTGATACTGCTACAACACCTGCTGCTACAGGTAACGTTCCCGCTGCTGTTATGGTTTCCGTAATGGCTGTTGCCGGCGCTGCTGTAGTTGCTTCCAGAAAGAGAAAGTAATTCAGAGAGCTTGTTCTCAATAATAAAAAGACCTGCCGTATGGCGGGTCTTTTTATTTATACACGGATAAATAACTATAAGTATATTAATTTTATATTATACTATCAGAAATAAAATATAGTCATATTTGCTATTTTAAACAAAAAAAATCAAAAATAATTATTCAAAAAATATGTTGTTAATTACGGGCAATAATGCTATAATTATTATACAAATATGTAACAGGCGATACCTGTTAAAAAATGTATTGGAGGAAACAAAAATGAAAATTTCTAAGATCGCTGCAGCCGTTGCTGCTGCCGCTCTTGCTGTAACTTCTCTTACAGCGGTTTCTGCTTCTGCTGTTACTGCAGGCGCAACCTCTATCGACTTTGAAGACGGCGACTACTCATTCGTTTATATGAACGTTGACAGTGGTGCAAGTGACGCTACGCTTTCCGTTGAAGACTACAACGGTTCAAAACAGCTCAAAGTAGACGTTGCCGATAAGGCTGCTGTTCCTAAGGTTTGGTTTGACCTTGACAAGATGATGGACAGATCAAATACCGTTCAGATCAAAAAGATCGAATTTGATCTTACTATCGTTTCAAAAGATGATTCCGTAGCTATAGGCTGGGCAGGCGGTGCTGTAGGTACAGCAGGCGGATTCGATCCTAAGGCTGCCGGAAGCGGTCAGAAAAATCCTAACTGGTCTGATAAGGCTTGGGAAGGCGGAGCATATAATCCCGGTGAAGTTGCTTCTGTTCACGTTGAGAGACAGTTCCTGCTTGCTACCGAGAGGTATACCGAAAAGGGTGTTAATCCTTTCTTCGGTCTTATGAGATGGGCTGCTGCTGATGGTCCTGACTATGTAATGTACATCGATAACATCGTTCTTAGCGATGATGCCGGAAATGCTCTTCCTGTTGGTGTAACACCTGCTGCTGAAGAAGCTCCCGCTGAAGAAGAAGCTGCTCCTGCTGAGGATGCTGCTCCTGCTGAAGAAGCTCCTGAGGAAGAAGCTGCTCCTGCTGAAGAAGAAGCTGATGCTGAGGAGATCGTTGAGGCTCCTGCTGCTGAAGAAGCTCCCGCTGAGGAAGCTGCTCCTGCTGAAACAACAGCTCCTGCTGCTGATACAACAACATCCGCTGCTAACACAGGTAACGTTGCAGTTGCTTCCATAGCTGCTGTAATGGCTGTTGCAGGCGTTGCTGCTATCGCTTCCAGAAAGAGAAAGTAATTTAACGATTACATAATCAAAAAGACCCGTTCAGAAGAACGGGTCTTTTTTTAATCTCTGATCGCCTTTTTTGCTTTGTTTACGATTGTTTTGTCGTTCTCATAGGTGAGAACGGCGTTTGCGTGCCCGATATCGACCCATTTGATCTCGGCGATCTCGTCCTCCTGCGGAGTAAGGTCATAAGTGCGGGCTTTTGCGATAAAATACACGACTATTTTTTGAGTATCCTTTCGCGGGAAATATTGTACGGTTTCGCGGAATGTGGGATCTATTATCACATCAACGCCGGTTTCTTCCATTATTTCGCGTTTAGCGGTCTCAACTTCGGTTTCGCCTTCCTCGACATGACCTTTTGGAAATGACCAGTGTCCGCTGTTGACATGTTTTATCAGCAGTATCTCCAGATTTCCGTGATGCCTGCGGTAAACTATCGCGCCGCAGGATTTTTCATGGATCATATGTACCGTTCCTTTCCGAAAGCCGGTATACGGCTCCTGATATTGGTATGTCCGGAGACGTTTGCCCGAACATTATTCTTTAGTATAATTATAACATAAATAATCGGATTTGTCTCGCTTTTTTTAAAAAAATATAAAAAAATCGCAGGCACAGCCTGCGGATATCTATTTTTTCTTTACAGACAGAGCAGCCAGTGCTCCTGACAGGACCGCCGCCGGTATCAAAGCAGATATACCGGTATTTCCCGTATACGGCGACGCGGTATTATTATCCGGCAGCTGTGCAGGCACTTCCGGGATTACGGAAGGCTCTTCGTCTTCCGATACGCCGTCCAGACCGGACACGGTAAAGGTAAGTTTAAGATCCTTGTTTATTGATGTATCCGGTTCTATGCCGGGATCGTACATTGTGGAGCCGTATCTGCTGTAAATTTCGATCCTGTAGCAGCCGTCGTCTCCGGCGGTATAATATTTTATCTTGCCGGCATCGAAGCCCATTTCCTTGCCGTCTATTTCGATCTTGTCGAGCACTGCGGAGGCGTCGGGGTGTTCTTCGAGAATGTCGTATATTTCTATTACGCATATGCCGAGGTCGGGAGAACCTGCAACAGAGTCGGTTTCAATGGCATATTGACCGTCTCCCGTTATCACGGCGGAGGAGTTCCAGTCCTGAAAGGTCCAGCTGAGATCGGAAAATCCTATTACCGCAGGATATTCATTATCGGCGTGAGCCGTCAGAGTCATTGGGAACACCGTTAAGACAGCAGCGGCGGCAAGCAATTTTTTTATGTTCATAGTTAAAATTCTCCCTGTAGGATATTACTGTATGTAGCTTTGTCCGCTTATTTCGGAGATATCTATTGTTCCGCGCATATCAGCTTCGGATTTTATTTCTTCGTATGCAAAAGCCATAGCCGAAAAATAATAGGGGAAAACATAGATTATTCCAAGAATATTGTATGTAAGTGCCGAAAGTATGAACCAGCCGAGAAAACTTATTTGCAGGTAGAGCAGATCGGCTTTGTGACCGTTCATCATGGCTTTGCTCAGTTCTATGGCTCTTGAAGCCGGTATCTCCGGATTTTCCGCTTTGATGAACATTGCCTGTGAATAGCTGTAGAATTTTATTATTCCCGGTATAATGAACAGCATTCCCCAGAGAGTAGTGTAAAGAATCACAAGAGTTACAACGCCTGCGCTCCCCCGGAATCTTTCTTTTTTGAAAACAGAGAATATCTCGCTGAGCGGTGTCTGAACATAAATGGAACTTCTGTACCAGTTCTGAACGCCCATAAAAAGTATATATGTGACTGCTATTATGGCAAGATACATCAGCGAAATTATCAGCACGCTGACAAGCACGAATACGGACGAAACTAAAAAGTTGTCCGATAGGCTTATAACAGCGCCTGAAATTAATATTAAAATATTTATTATTATGACGGATACAATGGAAGCCGCCATTGTTATTCCTATATAAATAAGCTGTGCAACTATAGAATTTGTTTTATTGTTACTATAAAATGACTTTGCGTTGTTTTTTATTCTTTCATGGCTGTAGCCCATATATGTTCCCCCACTATAAAAACCGCCGCGGCGAATGTTCGGCGCGGCGGAAATTTATTTTATTTATCAGACCTGACTGTTATTGTCAAGGAAATCCATAACGTCATCAACTGTGGTGAATGCAAGAGCTGTGCAGGTATCGGCGCAGCCGTAATAAATGCATATCCTGCCGGTGTCTGCGTCAACAAGGTTAGCGCAGGGGAACGTTACAGCGTCTGTATCGCCGACAAGCTCATATATCGTCTGCGGGCTGAGCAGGTAGGAAGCGCCTCTCTTGAGGACCTTCCAAGGCTCGTCCTTATCGAGCAGAGCAGCGGAGAAGCTGTATACATAACCGTTGCAGGAGGTAAGAACACCGTGATAGAAAATGAGCCAGCCGCGGTCTGTTTCGATAGGGATAGGACCTGCGCCCATTTTTGTGGATTCCCAGCCCTTGGAAGGACCCATAACGTGTCTGTGTTCGCCCCAGTATGTAAGGTCGGGGGACTGGCTGATGAACATATCTCCGAAAGGCGTATGGCCGCTGTCGGAAGGACGGCTCATCATCATATATTTATTGTTGATCTTCCTTGGGAACATTACGCCGTTTCTGTTGAAGGGCAGGTAAGCGTTCTCAAGCTGAGTGAAAGTTTCAAAATCATATGTATAAGCAATACCTATGGTCGGCTTCCAGCCGTAAGCGTTGCACCATGTAACTATGTATCTGTCTTCAAGTTTGCAGACTCTTGGGTCATAGCCGTACTGCCACTGACCAACTTCGGGAATATCGCATTTGAACTTTATTCTTTCCTCGGCAATATCCCACTTGATGCCGTCCTTGGAGAAACCAACGTGGAGCTCCATATTTCTTTCTCTGTCGTCAACGCGGAAAACGCCTGCGAACTTGTAGTCGCCCTTTTCAAAAGGAACTACCGAGCTGTTGAAGATAGAGTTTGAAGGCTCTCTGTAGCCGTTTGCCTTCTTGACCATTATCTGATCTCTTTTGATGATAGGGTTATCGCTGTAACGCCATACAACATCTCTGCATCCTTCCGGCTTATCCTGCCAAGGGATATTTGGCATTGAAACGCCGTTCACTACTTTAACTTTCATTCAGATACCAACCTTTCGATTTTAAATATTCTCTCTGAGTCTTACCGACCCACATTAAAATAATTATAACTTATTATCCTAAAAAAATCAATAGTATTTTTTCAACTTAAAGGTATTCGTAATAAAAAATTTACAGGCTCGGACCGGTCTTGCGGCGCCGGTTCAGGCAGCATCATCATATGTTCCGGAAACGTCCGTGACGGAGGTGTTTTCTTCGTCAGGAGATGTTTCTTCATCGGGGGAAAGCAGCTTGTCCGACAATATCTGCGTTACTCTGTCGATAAGATCGAATATCGGATAATCCACATCAAAGTATGTGTGTGTCCACACGTCGTCGGTGAAGTTATAGGTAAGCTCTCCGGAAGCGTCTTCTTCAAGGAAATCCATTTCATCAAAGTATTCCTCGTCGTTTATATATAATTTGCTGCCGTCCCAGTGGACATCGTAATAGAGAGCGTCGTCCTTGTTTTCTTTTATTGCTTGTTTTACGAGCTTTTTGATAGTGGTTTTAAGGCGTATCGAGCCGAGATCCTCATCGAGCTTGTTCGGCTGGACATAGACTGCCACTTTTCCGGTGGATTTATTCTGTACGTCCAGAACATAGCAGCGGAAATTTCCCGATCCGGAAACTATTCCGTCTCCGGGGGTGAGCATAGTATCCACCGTCGTTACGCGGAAAACGTTCATTATCAGGAAAAAAACTATGCCGCCGAGAATATATATCAGCAGGAATATCGTGCCGAAAACCGTTTTGAGAGTATCGTTCATTTTACAGCAGAAAAAGCCGAAAAGCGTGACCATTGCCGCCGGTATGAGCAGCGGCCAGTTTCCCCAGTCAAGAAGAAGCGTGGGGAAGAACGCCAGCATATTCACAAGACTTATTATGCACGTCAGGAACGAACGCCTTGTGTAAAAGTATAGCAGTCCGGTGAGCATGGAGAGCGCTGAATATATCAGTGCAAATTTTATTCTGTCCACATATTCTATATCATAGAAAAACACTATATATGCGAAGTAGCACAGCAGTGCGGTATATGCCGCGCAAAGTATGCTCACAAAAAAAATGAACCACTTATTCGTAACTATTTTTTTCAGTATTTCCATATAAAGCAACACTCCTGATACGGCCCGCAGCAGTAAGAGCCGGGTCTTTTTTGGTATTATGCGGCGGAAGATCTTTTTCCTGCCCGCGGAAAAGTCTTCCTATTGAAAATTATACTATTTATCCGGAGAAAGGTCAATGACAGACAGGTCTCATTTTGATTACAATTCGGTATCAATTATCTGCCGTTTGTAACAGAAATATTACAAGCGCGCATATTTATGCTTATGATCGTTAAAATATCGGTTATTAAAGTTATCCCCCAAAGGTGTCCGCAGGAACGGTTCCCTTCGGGGGAAAAATGTTTCGGTATGATCGCCTGTCAGGCAAATTTTTTAACTATTGCGGATACGATAAGTCCTATGCCGCCTACTATTGCAAGTATCAGAACAACAAGAAGTATCGTAAGAGCTATGTTTGTTCCGGTGGAAACGGTATTTTCCGCAGTCATTGTTTTCTGCTGATGATCGCCCACATTGGCGATCACGGTACCGTCGGCGCGGGTAACGGTAAGATCATCTATATATAAGATATTTCCTGAATACTGGCTGTAGGTAGGTATTGTAAAGCCTATCTTTGTATTATCCGTGTTCTCGGGAAGGATAAGCGATACATCGGTCCATGTCGTTGTATTTATGCCGATAGGTTTTGACTGTACCCATATTATCCCGTCGCTGTATAATGAAAACTGATCGACGGCATTTTCAGCGCCTTCGCAGAGAAGCACGCTCATTGTTATCGTGCAGCCTTCAAAGTTTTCAAGTCCGATCTTATCGGCTGAGATAAAAGCTCCGCCGAACGTGCTTTCGATCTCTCCGGTCACGTTTTCGGAAACGAGGAGACTTCCGTTTCCGTTCTGCGAAACGCCTGAAACGGGAGTAAAAGTCAATCCGGTCTCCGCCGCAGAACCGTATGTTTCCCAGTCTGCGATACGGTTGGCGTTATCAAAGCAGTATGTGGCCTCACCGTCGCCTATGGCAAGTGCGTTCAGAGAAGCGCTGCTTACGATCGCTGCAGAAGCAATAAATGATGCCAGAATTTTTTTCAGTTTCATTGATCGATCAATCCTTTCGGTTTACTTTTGCGATAAATTATATATGAGCCGTGTTCAAGAGCGCATAATTTCACATTTTCACATAATAATATTTTATTACACAAATCGGTTTTTGTCAATATATTAAAAGTAAAAGTCACGGAAATCAATTTTCAAAAACGACCCGCAAAATCGATTGTGGATTCATAAGACAATCAAACATAATATTCGAGA